>NZ_JBEZXR010000063.1:0-53796 GCF_040638135.1 Streptomyces sp. NPDC026673
CGCAGCGCCAGCTCGCGCACGGCCGCGTACGAGCCCGCGAAGCCGATCGCGGCGATGACCACCGCGCCGGTGACGACCACACCGATCAGGATCCGGTGCGTCCGGTTCATGCGTATCGCGGACACCCGCGACCCTCCCAGGCTCGGAAACTGGCCAGCCAAGCGTGCCACACGGGTCAACGGGCAGGTTGCCCAAACGTGGTGAATCGGTACAGCGGATCAGGCAGTTGTTACGCGTTCGCCGCCGCGACGGAGGCGGCCGCCTCCTTGGCGGCCTTGAGCGCGTCCGCGCGCAGACCGGACGCGGCCGGGGTCTTGGCGTCCTCGAGGCCCGCGCCGTTGTAGGTGAGCACCAGCACGGCGTTCCCGGTGCGGGCGACGACCGTGACGTCCCGGTACTCCTCCTTGTCCTTCTTGGCCGACGAGGTCACCGCGGTGCCCGCGTCCCACACACCGTTCACCGTCACCGGCTCGCTCTTGGCGCCCTTGACCCGGCCGGCCTCGGCGACCTGCTCGGCGTAGCGCTCCTTCGCCTGCTCCTCGGCCGAGCCGAGGCCGGCGACCGTCTCGTAGCGCTGGAGCGAGATGTCGAGCCAGCGGTACTGGTAGCCGTCGAGGCCGTTCCAGGAGCAGCCGCCGCGCTCGTCGCGCTCGGCGGAGTGCGCGGGGGTGCCCGCCGCCTTCTTCGCCTTCGGGACGAGGGACTTGACGGTCTTCTCCCCGATGACCCGGCAGGGGTCGGGGAGTTGGGCGTACTTGGCGGGGGCGACGCTGGGTGACGGTGACGCGGACTTCGACGCGGGGGCCGAGGCGGCGGCCGCCTTCTGCGCGTCGTCCTTCGACGAGTCCGAGCCGGAGGAGCAGCCGGCGACGAGCATCACCGGCACGGCCGCGACCGCGAGCAGGCGGGCGAGGTGCGGGGCTGATCGGTGCATGGATCCTTCGCTCATTTCGTTGCGTGTCATGTCATGGCACAAACGGCCAGACTACGCGGTTCGCCTCATTCGTCGAGTTGATCTGCCAGCTCCGCCGCCACCCGGCGGGCTCCCAGCTGCAGCTCCTCGCTGGGCGGTTCGACCGATTTGTCCGTCGACCACTGGGAGAGTTCGACGGTGACCAGGACGTTGGCCATGCGGAAGACGACGGTGATGTCGCGGTGGATCCCGGAGTCCTGGTCCTTGAGGACGTCGTTGAGGAAGGCCCCGTCGCCGAGGTCGTCGAGCGTGCGCGGGGAGATGTCGCCGGTGGCCGTCGCGGACGGCGAGGAGGCGCCCGACGCCGTCGGGCTCGGCCCCTCCGACCTGGGCGTATCCGGGGTGCCCGACGGGGAGCCGGACGGGATGCCCGACGGGGAGCCGGCGGCTTCGGTCGGCGTCGTGGCGGTGGGGATGTGGGCCTCGACGGCGCGGGTGTCGTAGTCGGCCTTGGCCTGGCTCTCGTCGCTGACGGATGTGTCGTACGACACCACGCGCTCGAGGTCGATGTGGAGGAAGCGGTTGCCGAGCTCGGTGCGGCCGGTCCACTTGCAGCCGGCCTTGCGGTCCGTGTCGAACGTCACGGTCGCCTCGCCCGCGGAGTCCTCGGCGTCCGGGACGAGCTTCCGCAGCGTTTCCGGGGAGATCGAGCCGCATGGCTCGGGCAGCACGCGGTACCGGCCGGGCGGGGCCGCCGGGGCCGTCTGCCGGTCGCCCGAGGCGTCGCCGTTCCGCGCCCCGTCCCCGGAGCCGCCGGACCCGGAGCACCCGGCCAGCGCGGCGATGGCGAGCGCGGCCGAGCAGGCCCCGGCCAGCAGTCCCCGCACCCGGTGGACACGGTCTCCCGATGGCTGCACTGAGCTGGCCCCTTCCTCCGGCGGTGGTCCGGCGCCCGCGTAAATCCCTTGGCGGGGGTAGGCGACGGGTAGACACAATGTCTACCGCACGCGCTGCGGCCGTCGCCGGATCATGGGGCTGTATGGCTGACTTCGCCCTTTATTTCGCTTTCCATTGAGACGTGTTGTTTGTCGTTTTGCCTGTCGTTCCTTGATGGATTTCACCGTTCGACCCTGGGGGATCGAGATGTCGTACACACAAGTGCCCGGAGTGCGGGTGCCGATCCGCATGTGGACCGACCCCGCCGCGGTCGAGGGCGTCGCCATGCAGCAGCTGCGCAACGTCTCCTCCCTGCCGTGGATCAAGGGGCTGGCCGTCATGCCCGACGTCCACTTCGGCAAGGGCGCCACCGTCGGCTCGGTGATCGCGATGCGGGGCGCGGTCTGCCCGGCCGCGGTCGGCGTGGACATCGGCTGCGGCATGAGCGCGGTCCGGACCTCGCTGACCGCGAACGACCTGCCCGGTGACCTCTCGCGGCTCCGCTCCAAGATCGAGCAGGCCATCCCGGTCGGCCGCGGGATGCACGGCGAGGCCGTCGACCCGGCCCGGCTGTACGGCCTTTCGGCGGCCGGCTGGGAC
Source organism: Streptomyces sp. NPDC026673 (assembly GCF_040638135.1). NCBI lineage: Bacteria > Bacillati > Actinomycetota > Actinomycetes > Kitasatosporales > Streptomycetaceae > Streptomyces > Streptomyces sp. NPDC026673. The sequence continues at coordinate 2,450 of NZ_JBEZXR010000063.1, forward strand.
GGTTTCTGGGACGGTTTCGACGACATCGCCGAGCCCGTCAGGTTCCGGCACGAGCGCGCGACGAAGCAGATGGGCACGCTCGGCTCCGGCAACCACTTCATCGAGGTCTGCCTCGACGAGGAGGGCGCGGTCTGGCTGATGCTGCACTCCGGTTCCCGCAACATCGGCAAGGAACTCGCCGAGTACCACATCGGCGAGGCCCAGAAGCTGCCGCACAACCAGGGCCTGATCGACCGCGACCTGGCCGTCTTCATCGCGGACACCCCGCAGATGGCGGCCTACCGGCGCGACCTGTTCTGGGCGCAGGACTACGCGAAGCGCAACCGCGCGATCATGATGGCCCTGTTCCAGGAGGTGCTGCGGCGCGAGTTCCGCAAGGCGAAGGTCAGCTTCGACCAGGTCATCTCCTGCCACCACAACTACGTGGCGGAGGAGCGTTACGAGGGCATGGACCTGCTCGTGACCCGCAAGGGCGCGATCAGGGCGGGCAGCGGCGACTACGGGATCATCCCGGGCTCCATGGGCACCGGTTCCTACATCGTCCGCGGCCTGGGCAACCCCGACGCCTTCAACTCCGCCTCGCACGGCGCGGGCCGCAAGATGAGCCGCAACGCGGCGAAGAAGCGGTTCTCCACGCGGGACCTGGAGGAGCAGACCAAGGGCGTCGAGTGCCGCAAGGACTCGGGCGTCGTGGACGAGATCCCGGGTGCCTACAAGCCGATCGAGAAGGTGATGGAGCAGCAGCGGGACCTCGTGGAGGTCGTGGCGAAGCTCAAGCAGGTCGTCTGCGTCAAGGGTTGATCCCGGCCGGCGGGTCCGGGGCCGTGAGCCGCCCCGGACCCGCCGACCCGGTGGTGGCGGTGAGCGGAGCGGTGATGCGCGAGGGGACGCTGTGGGAGCGGACGCTGCACCAGCGCGTCAGCCCGCGAACACTGGCGGTGGCCGGGGACCGGCTCGTCGTGCACGAGCGGTGGAGCCGGCTGGTATGCCTGGACCGCTGGGACGGGACCGTCCGGTGGGACGTGCCGTTCGGTCTCTGGCCGCGCTCGGTCGTGGTGGCGGGTGACCGTGTGCTGGGCATCGCCCAGGACAGCGACGTCCTGCGCTGCCGGGACCTCGCGACCGGGGCCGCGCTCTGGGAGGCGGCCCTGCGGCCCTTCACCGGGCACATCACGGTCGGCGCGGGCACGGTGCTCGTCGGCGGCTGGCGCGGATACTCGCCCTTGTGCGCCTTCGACCTGCGCACCGGCCACCGGCTGTGGAGCACCGGTCAACGCCACGACACCGTCCTGCCGTTGGCCGTCGGGGACTGCGCCCTCGTCGGCGCGGACAGCGGGACCCGTCTGCGCCTGGTGGGGATGCGGGACGGAGCGGAGCGGGCCCGGTGGGAGCTGCCGGAACCGCTGACCCCGGTGGACGCCGGGGCGGCCTTCTGCCGGGGGGCGGACGACCGCGTCCTGGTCCGCTGCGGACCGGGCACCGTCGTGGAGGTGCGGATGGAGCGCGGGACCGTGCGCACCCTCCGGCGCCACGACACCGCCCTCATGGCCGCCCCCGTCGAGTACGCGGGCGGACTGCTCTGGCTGCGCGAACCCGGGGGGTACGCCGTCGTCGACCCGTCCGACGGGTCGCTCCGCCGCCGGGTCGAGTTCCGGCAGCGACCGGCCGAAGGCGTGGTTCCCACGGGGTCGGGGTTCCTGGTCGGCGGCGACCAGGGCACCGTGCTGCGCCTCGACCTCGCCGGACGGGTGGTGGCGCGCAGGGCCGTGAGCCGGCGCGTCTGCGGGCTGTGGCCGGCGGGCCCGGACGGCCACCCCGACGAAGTCGTCGTGGCCACCCGGGGCACCCTGCTCGCGCTGGGCCTCTGAGGCCGCCGGGGCCCCTGGGGCCTACGGCTCGCGGTGCACCCGGTGCTGGGCGGCCTGGGCGCGGGGGCGGACGACCAGCAGGTCGACGTTGACGTGGGCCGGGCGGGTGACCGCCCAGGTGACGGTGTCGGCGATGTCCTCGGAGGTGAGGGGCTCGGCCACGCCCGCGTAGACGGCGGCGGCCTTCTCCTCGTCGCCGTGGAAGCGGGTGAGGGCGAAGCCCTCGGACTTCACCATGCCGGGCGCGATCTCCACGACCCGGACCGGCTCGCCGAGCAGTTCGAGGCGGAGCGTGCCGGCGAGGGCGTGGGTGCCGTGCTTGGCCGCGACATATCCGCCGCCGCCCTCGTACGGGGTGAAGGCGGCCGTCGAGGACAGCACGACCACGGTGCCGTCGCCGGAGGCGATCAGCCCGGGGAGGAACGCCTGGACGGTGTGGAGCACTCCGAGGACGTTGACCTCGTACATCGTGCGCCAGTCCTCGGGGTCCGCCGTGGCGACCGGGTCCACGCCGAGGGCGCCGCCGGCGTTGGCGAACAGGACGTCCACCCGGTCCAGCGAGGCGGCGAGCGCGTCGACGGCGGCGCGGTCGGTGACGTCCAGGGCGACGGCGGCCGCGGAGTGGCCCGCGGCGGTGATCTCCTTGGCGAGGGCCTCGAGGCGGTCGGCCCGGCGGGCGGTGAGCACGACGTGATAGCCGGCTTCGGCGAGCCTGCGGGCGGTGGCGGCACCGATGCCGCTGCTCGCGCCGGTCACGACTGCGGTACGGGGGCTCATGGTCGTGCTGCCTTTCGCCGGTCGGGAGGTCGGGAGGGGCAAGTGCCCGCCTACGTCTGCAGCATAGGCGCGGTGGCGCGGAGCGCTCTCGGCGCGGTCCGCGGTCCGCGGTCCGCGGTCAGCTGGGCTGGGCGGGGCCGGCGGCGCCGCCGGTCGTCGGACGCGGCGGTCCGCGGGCGGCCGGGAGTCGGTCAGGCCGCCCCGACCCACTCGGTGAGGGCCGCGTCGCGAGGGCCGGGCCCCGCTCCGTCGGCGGCCCAGGCGATGTAGCCGTCGGGGCGGACGAGCAGGGTGGTGCGGCCGCCGTCGGCACGGGTGGCGGGGACGGCACGCGGGTCGCCGGGACCGTCCTCCTCGCCCGCGGGGCTGACCAGCACGAAGCGGCCCGCGCGCAGGGCCTCGTACAGCCGGCCCTCCCGCAGCGGCAGGTCGGGGGCGCGTTCGCCCGTCAGGGGGTGGGCGCCGCGCGGGGCGGGGTAGGCGATGCCGATGCCGGTGATCGCGCCCATGGCCCGGCGGCGGAGCGGCGGCAGGTGGCCGACGGCCAGGGAGACCAGGTCCCGGAAGGCCCGCTGGGCGGGGTTGTGGGCCATGGCGAGCCGGATGATGCCGCCGCTGCTGCGCAGCACCATGCCGCCCACCGGGTGGCGTTCGGCCTGGTAGGTGTCGAGCAGGGCGTCGGCCGCCCGGCCCCGGGCCACGGCGGCGAGCTTCCAGCCGAGGTTGGCGGCGTCCTGGAGGCCCGTGTTCATCCCCTGGCCGCCGGCGGGGGAGTGGACGTGAGCGGCGTCGCCGGCCAGGAACACGCGGCCGGTGCGGTAGACGGGCACCTGGCGCTCGTCGCTGTGGAAGCGGGAGAGCCAGCGGGCCTCGGCCATGCCGTGGTCGGTGCCGAGGGCGCGGCGGGTGATGTCGCGGACCTCGTCGAGGCCGACCGGTTCGCCGTCCGCCCGCTCGCCGGCGCGGTCCCAGCACATCACGCGGTACCAGCCGTCGCCGAACGGCGCGATGAAGGCGAAGGCGTCCCCCGTGCCGTTGACGGTGAGCAGGCCCTCGGGCGGCTCGGCCAGCCGGACGTCGGCGAGGACGATCGACCGGATCACGGAACGGCCCGGGAAGGGCAGGCCCAGTGCGGTCCGGACGGCGCTGCGGTGGCCGTCCGTGCCGACGGCGTAGGCGGCACGGCGGGTGGTGACGGTGCCGTCGGCGTCGCGGACGTCGAGGGCGACGCCGTCGCCGTCCTGGCGTACCGCGAGGACCTCGGCGCCGTGCTCGAAGCGCACGCCGGCGGCGCGGGCGCGGCGCTCCAGCAGCCGCTCGACCTCGTACTGCGGGGTGATCAGGAGGTACGGGAAGCGCGAGGGCAGTTCCGCCAGGTCCAGCGAGAGCCGGCGGAAGAGCCGCAGGCCGCGCAGCCGGTGGCCGGTGGCGACGAGTTCGTCGGCGAGGCCGCGGGCGTCGAGGAGTTCGAGGGTGCGGGCGTGGACGCCGAAGGCCCGGCTCAGGTTGCCGTGACCCGGTGCGCGGCGCTCGAGGACGGTGACGGGGACGCCGGCGGCGGCGAGGTCCCCGGCGAGCAGCAGGCCCGTGGGGCCCGCGCCGACGACCAGGACTCCGGCCGCGTCCCCGGTGCCGTCTCCGGTGCCGGGGCGGGGGGTGTCGGTGCGGTGCTCGGTCGTCATGGCGGCCTCCTCGGGGTGTCAACACTTGTTTGCCAACAAGTGTTGGTCAACGCTTGTTGGCAAACGTAACTCTGCCTCTCCGGTGATGTCAACAGGTGTTGGCCTACAATTGTGGGCATGGCTATGACGTCACCCGCCCCCCGCCGCTCCGACGCGACCCGCGCCGCGATCCTGGCCGCCGCCCGCGACCGGTTCGCCGCCGACGGCTACGAGCGCGCGACCATCCGCGCGATCGCCAAGGACGCCGGCATCGATCCCTCGATGGTCATGCGCTACTACGGCAACAAGGAGGGCCTCTTCGCCGCCGCGTCCGAGTTCGACCTGCGGCTGCCCGATGTGGCCGCGATCCCTCCCGGGGACATCGGGGCCGTACTCGTCGCGCACTTTCTCGACCGCTGGGAGGAGGACGAGACCCTGACCGCGCTGCTGCGCGTCGGCGTCACCAACCCGGCCGGCTCGGAGCGGATGCAGACGATCTTCAAGCGGCAGCTGGCCCCGATCGCCGCCGCCCTGTGCCCCGATCCGGAGCCCGGCCGGGCGACGGACCGCGCCGTGCTCGTGGCCTCGCAGATCCTCGGCATGGCCGTCAGCCGGTACGTCCTGTGCTTCCCGCCCGCGGTGGCGATGCCGCGCGAGGAGGTCGTGGCCTGGCTGGGGCCCACCGTCCAGCGGTATCTGACGGCCGCGGCACCGTGACGCGGCGGGGCGGCCGCGGTGGCATGCTCGGCAGAGTCACCTGCCGCGCGCAAGGGAGTGACGACGCATGGAGCCGAAGAACATCCTCGTGGTGATCGCGCCGCACGTCGGAGGCCGTTCCGTGGGGGCCGCGCTGGCCGGGCTCCTCGACGGCAGGGCCCGCGTCACCGTCGCCGAGTCCGCCGACGAGGACCCGGAGGCCCTGGCCGCGGCCCACGTCATCATGACCGGGCTCGGGCCCGTGACCGGCGAGCACATCGCCCGAGCGTCCGCCCTGGAACTGATCCAGTGCGCGAGCCACGGCCACGAGCACGTGGACGTCGCCGCGGCCCGCGCCCGCGGGGCCGTCGTCTGCACCATCGGCTCCAGCGGGGCGGAGACGGAGAGCGTCGCCGAACAGACCTTCGCGCTCATGCTCGCCCTCGCCAAGCGGATCGTGCCCGCGCACACCGCGCTGTCCCGCGGCGAATGGCCGCTGTCCCTGCTGCGGCACTCCCTCACCGAGCTGAACGGCAGGACCCTCGGCGTCATCGGCCTCGGCGCGATCGGGCAGGCCGTGGCCCGGCGCGCCGCCGCCTTCGGGATGACCGTCCTCTACGCCTCGCCGCGGCCCGCCGCCGCCGAGACCGAGCAGCGGCTCGCGGCCCGCCGCGTCCCGCTGGAGGAACTGCTGGCCGCCGCCGACTACGTGTCCGTCCACGTTCCGCTGACCGACGGGACGCGGCATCTGCTCGACGCCGGGCGGCTGGCGCTGCTCAAGCCCACCGCCTTCCTGCTCAACACCGCGCGGGGCGGGGTCGTCGACCAGGACGCGCTCGCCGACGCGCTGGAGTCCGGACGCCTGGCCGGCGCCGGGATCGACGTCTTCGACCCCGAGCCGCCGCCGGCCGGGCTGCGCCTGCTGCGCGCGCCCAATGTCGTGCTCTCCCCGCACGCGGGCGGCGCGACCAGGGAGACCGTGGCCCGGATCGGGCTGGCGGCCGTGCGGAACGTCACGGACTTCCTGGACGGCGGACGACCGCGGGACGTCGTCGGCGCGCCGGAGCCCTGAGCCGGTGCCGCGGACGCCCCGCTCGGTGTCCGCATCCCGCCGCGCGGACGGCCCGGGCGCCGGACGTTCGCAGGGCGCTGGGCGTACGGCATCGCGGCAGACGTCGCCGGGCGGCGGCGCGTCACCCGGCCCGAGTCGCGCGGGGCGCGGCGCAGCACGCGCAGGGGGATCCGGTCCCGCCCGACCGGGGGCCGACGCCGCGGTTCCGGCGCGCGGCAGACGTCCCGCGTCCTGCTCGCCGGCGGTGTGGTCCGTCCCGTCTCACGGCCGCTCAACTCCGGTGCCAGCCAAGGGTGCCGGCCCCATCGCTCCCACCGGCCGCGTCGTCACGCCGCGCCGGGGACGCGCTCGGGCCACCACTGAGCAGGGCGCCGCGTCGCCGGTCGCCCGGCGGCGCGGCGCGGGAGGGGCTGCTCAGGCGCTCTGGTCGCCCTCGACGTTGGTGCCCGGGCCCAGCCCGGCCAGCGCGTCCTTGGCGACGGTCAGGGCGGCGTCGCGGACCTTGGAGTCGTCGGGCGCCTTCTTGGTCTCGAAGTCGCTGCCGTTGTAGGTCACGGTGACAACGGCGTTGCCCTTGCGGAAGACCACGACCGCCTCGCGGGTCTGCTGCTTGTCCTCGGTCGTCAGCTCCACGGACACGGAGGCCTCGTCGCCGATGCCGGTCGCCTCGGTCGCCTTCTTCAGCCGCTTGTAGGAGGCCTTCGCCGCCGCTTCGCCGTCCTGGCCGCCACTGTTCGTGGAGACCTCGAAGGTCACGTCGAGCCATCGGTAGTCGAAGCCCTTGAGGGCGTTCCACGAGCAGCCCGTGCGGTGGGACGGGTCGGTGAGGGACAGCTGTTTGCCCGCCGTCTTGGCCTCGGGCACCAGCTTCTTGATCGTCGCGGGTTTGATCGCGGTGCACGGCGCAGGCGGTTTCGCGTACGTGGCGGGCTCGTCTTTGGAGCCGTCCTTACCGGAGTCGGAGCCGGAGCCGGATTCCGAGTCCGAGTCGGAGCCGGACTTCGAGCCGGGGGCCGATCCGGAGGGCGCGGCCGATCCGGACTGGGATCCGCTCGCCGACGTACGGCCGGCGTCCTCGTGGGATGAGGAGGCCATCGTCCAGCCGACGATGGCCAGTATCGCGGTGGGCAGCAGACGAGCCGCCAGGGTGAGGGGCAGGGACGCCACGGCGGTCTTCTCTTCGTCGATCCTGAGGAACGTGGGGGCTGAGGAGGTGGACGTGGGGGATGTGGTGCCTGAGCGTACGACGCGAAGATGAGATTGCCATATGAAAGTGGCCCGGGAACAGACCAGGCGCGTAGGGGTTGCGGTACCGGAAGTGACGGGTGTACCCGGGCGTCCGGGGAATCCGGCTGCGCCACGGGGCTCCGCCGCCGGAGCGAGGGCGGTGGAGGGGCGTCGCCGGCGCGCCCGGCAGTGACCTCGCCGGAGGCGCGGGGCCCGGCGGCCGGCCGGTGATACGAGCGCGTGGGGGCGGCGTCCGGCCGACGCCGACCGCGGCTTCGTCCGGTATGGCCGATGACAGCGTGGGAGCGCTCTCATAGCATGCGGGGGCATGAAGAGCCTGACGAAACGCTCCCTCACCGGTGCCCAACTGGCCGACCTGCTCCGGGATTCGGCGGGCGTGGGCTGCACCGTGGAGGCCGAGCTGACGGACGGCTGGTTCAACGCCGCGTACCGGGTGCGGCTCGACGACGGGCGTCCGGCGGTGGTGAAGATCGCCCCGCCGCCGGACGCCGCGGTGCTGCGCTACGAGCGCGGCATCATGGCCACCGAGGTCATGGCGCACCGCCGCATGGCAACCCTGGACGGCGTGCCGCTGCCCGAACTCCTCCACGCGGCGCCGGAGTTCACGGCGCTTTCGGTGCTGTCCGGCACGCCCTGGGACAAGGCCGCCGACCGGCTGCCCGCGGACCGGCAGGCGGCGCTGCGCCGGGAACTCGGCCGGATCGTCGCGCGCCTGCACACGCTCACCTCCGACGACGGACGGTACGGCTACCCCGCACCCGAGGCGGAGCTGTCGGCCGCCGACTGGCCTACCGCGTTCGGCGCCATGGTGGAGGCGATGCTGGAGGAGGCCGCACGCTGGCGCACACCGCTCGGCGTCGCGTCCGGCGAGATCCGTGAACTCGTCGCGCGGGGCGCGGACGCACTGGCGGAGGTGACCGAACCGCGGCTCGTCCACTTCGACCTGTGGCCCGGCAACGTCTTCGTCGCCGAGGACGGCACCGCCGTCACCGGGATCATCGACCACGAACGGGCCTTCTGGGGCGACCCGGTGGCAGAACTGGTCTCCCTCGCCTTCGGCGGTGACACCGGCCCGGACAGCGACCTCGTCGCCGGCTACCGCGAGGCGGGCGGCGACCTGGACTTCGGGCCGTCCACGCTGCACCGGCTGGCGCTCTACCGCGTCTACCTCGGCCTGATCCTGGTCGTCGAGTGCGGTCCGCGAGGCTACCCCGCGGACCACGCCGACCGCGTCCGCGGCACCCTCGGCCGATGGGTCGCCGAGCTGAGGGCGTCGGGGAAGCAGGAGCGCGAGGCCGGCGCCCGGCTCCGGCCGTAGGCAACGGCGACGAGGGGCCCGGACCTTCACGGGATCCCCGGATGACCCCCGGCTCCCGCCGGGGGTCATCCGGCGGCGGTCGTCGGTTGCTCCACCATGTTCCGGCCGCCGAGCGGTGCCACCTTGCCGGGGTGGTCCGGCTGCGGACCGCCCTGCGCCGCGGTGCTGCCGGCCGCCGGTGCGGGTGTGTGCGCGGCGGTGTGGGCGCCGCTGTGCGAGGGTGCCGCGTGGGTGGTGCCGTGGGCGCCGGTGTGGGCGCCGGTGTGGGCCGGCGCCGCGTGGGCGCCGCCGGACTGCTGCGCGCCGCCCGGGGCGATCGCCATCGGGGCGGCGGCGGAGGGCACCGCCGCGGTGACGGTGCGGGTCGCCTCGGTCTTCCCGTGTTCGTCCTTGTCCGGCGCGTGGCTCAGCCCGAAGCGGGTTCGCAGGTGGTGCCCCGCCGCTTCGTCGAGGCTCACCGGCCGCTGCAGCCGTACCGCCAGCCGGCTCGCCTCACGGCCGAGCGCCGCGAGATCCTCCCAGCGCAGATGCACGACGAGCGGCAACTCCGCCTCGCCGTCGGGGAGTGCGTGAAGGCCCTGGAAGGGGACGTTGCTCTGACTGTTCATCGGCCGGTCCTCACCATTGGCTGCTGTGCGGTACGGGAGGGGATACGCACGCCGGTACGGGAACGTTCAGCCGCGCCCGCGTGGCGCCCTCGCGCACGGCGGGGCGGAGGGGAGCGTGCGCGCCCTCGGGAGCGACCCGGCCGCGGTCGCGCCGCCACCGCCGTAACGGCGTCCTCGCCCACGGGGAACTCCGGGGAAGCCCCCGCCGTCCGTGCCGTGCCCCCGCCCCTCCCGCCTCGCCCCGCGTGCAACCGGCCGCGTCCCCCAGAGGCGCCGGGGCCAGGTCCCCGACAGCCGGCGGCGGAAGCGTTCGCCGCCGCACGGGCAGTCCTTCGTCGAGGGCGGGATCCGCCTGCCCCGGCCGGGCGGCCCTTCCGTACTTCCCTGACGCAACGGCGTGTTCGGCCCCGCGCCCCGCCCCCGCCCCCCGGGTACGCGTCCCGGGCGCCGCCCCTCAGCCCAGCCGGATCGCCAGGGTGACGACCGCGCCGACCACGCCCGCGCCGACCGTGAGGCGGTCGGTGACCAGGCGGGCCAACCACAGTCCCCGGCCGCAGTGCGAGTCGAGGCCCGGCAGCAGTTCGGGGATGACGGCGACGCTGAAGCCGGGCCCCGCGTCGGTGACCCGGCACTGCACCTCCCCGTCGGTCCGCCGCAGCATCAGCCGCCCCCGGCCGCCCCCGTGGGTGATGGCGTTGGACACCACCTCGTTCACGGCGAGGACGAACTCGCCGCGGCGCGCGACCGGGAGCCCCGCCCATGTCGCGAACTCCTCGGCCAGCACCCGCAGTCTGGGCAGGTCGCCCTCGGTGAAGTCGCGTTCCAGCCAGCAGCCGTCGGCGGACGGATCGCCGGGAGACGGATCGCCGGGGGACGGTTCGCGCAGTTCCTCCAGCATCAGCCGCTCACCTCGATCAGCGTCAGCCCGGGCACGGTGGCCGCCCCGAGTCTGCGCAGCAGCGTCATGTGGAAGGCCGAGCAGCGGACCTCCACCCGGACCTCCCGGCCGCCGGCGGCGGCCGCCAGCGTCAGCAGGTCGGTCGCGCATCCCGCGCAGAGGAAGTGCAGGTCGCGCAGGGCCAGTACGAGCCGGCCGCCCTCCGGGGTCCGCTCCAGCGCCCGGCCCACGACCGTGCGGAAGCGCTCCCGCGTGCCGAGGTCGGCCTCGCCCAGCAGCCGCAGCAGGCCGTCGGCGTGCGTCGCGTACAGCGTGCCGAGCCGGGTCAGCAGATTGCGCGGATGCGCCTGCGCCATCGCGTCGAGCACATCCCCGGTGAACCACCTGCGGTCGTAGGCGCAGATCTCCGCGTACGGCCGTTCGGCGAAGAGGTGGTCCGCGTGGGTCTCGCGGTGCATCATCACGTCGATGGGCGCGCCCATGTCTCGCACCCAGTGCATGTCGATGTACGCCCGCAGGCCCGCGTACCCGTCCCGGACCGCGCGGTCGGTCTCCTCCGCGATCCGGCCCTGCTGGCGCGCCGCAGTGAACTCCCGGTCCGGACGGATCAGCGCCCGCATGCTGCTCAGCACCAACTGGCCGCGCTGCCGCGCCGACTCCACCCACGCCTCCGGGTCCCCGGCGTCGTCGGCCGGCGCCAGGTGCGCCAGCACCTCGCGGTCGGGCACCCCGGGGGCGGCGAACACCATGACGCGCTCGCCGGCGGCGAGCCCGAGCCGGGCGAACGCCGACAGGACGTCCCAGCGCATGTCGTCGCTGTCGTAACTGACGAACGCGTGGTCGCCGGGTCGCATCCGCTGTACCGGGACGACCCGCACATCCGCGGCAGGCACCGATCCTCACCCCCTGGTCTCCGGGGTGCCGAGGGTAGGAGCGCGCGTCGCGGCGCCGCCAGGCGGGACCGAGTCTGCACGGGTCGGCGCCGGGACCGACCGCGGTCACGCCGGAGCTGCCCGGAAGCGCTCGTCCGTCAACGTGATGTGACGGATGGCCGATCACCGCACCGGTCGGGAGTGCCCGGCCGTACGCCGCTCCGGCGGCCGCCCGGCGGCCTCTTCGCACGTGCGTACGAGGAGGCTTGAGGCCGCGTCAGGACGGTCGCGCGCTGTGAGACCCGCCACGGCGCTCCTTTTCGGCAGGCACGTCCGATTAACGACCGGTAAACTCCCTGTTCGCCATATGTGACGTCAGGTGCGAGGCCGGCCGTCGTCCGGTTCGGGACGACCACGGACAGGGGCCGCACCGGGCGTGGACGCCGCACGGGCCCGCGCCCCGCGCGCCGGGGCACCGCGGCTCCCGGCCGGCCGGACGAGGTTGACCGGCATCGCAGCAGTCCCAAGTCTGTGGAGGGTTCGACATGCGTACGTCCTCGGCCGAGAACGACCGGTACACGGTGCGCTCCGCGTCGACCGCCGCACCACCGGCGGCCGGGTCGCCCGGGCGGGGGAGCGGCGCATGACGCTCCTCGAGCCGCCGCTCACCCTGCCGGCGGATCCGGCCGCGGGCATCGGCCCCGCCCCGGTCCTCGCCCCGCCCCGCCCGGCGCTCTTCCGGGCCGCGCAGGCCGCCCCCGAACGCACCCTGCTCGGCATCCTGGCCGCCACCGCCCGGGCGCACCCCACCGCACCCGCCGTCGACGACGGCACCACGACGCTCGGCTACCGCGCCCTGGCCGCCGCGACCGAGCGCCTGCGCCGCCGCCTCGCGGACGCCGGCATCGGCGCCGGTGACCGGGTCGGCATACGGGTGCCCTCGGGCACCGCCGACCTGTACGTGGCGATCCTCGCCGTGCTGGCCGCGGGCGCCGCGTATGTGCCCGTCGACGCGGAGGACCCCGACGAACGCGCCGAGCTGGTCTTCTCCGAGGCGGAGGTCTGCGCCGTCGTCGGCGAGCACCTCACGATCACCCCGTGCGCCGCGCCGCACGGCACCGTCGGCCGCCGCCCCGGGCCGGACGACGACGCGTGGATCATCTTCACCTCCGGCTCCACCGGCAGGCCCAAGGGCGTCGCCGTCACCCACCGCTCCGCCGCCGCGTTCGTCGACGCCGAGGCCCGGCTCTTCCTCGCCGACGAGCCGCTGGGACCCGGCGACCGGGTGCTGGCCGGGCTGTCGGTGGCCTTCGACGCCTCCTGCGAGGAGATGTGGCTGGCGTGGCGGCACGGCGCCTGCCTGGTGCCTGCGCCCCGCTCCCTCGTCCGCACCGGCCTGGACCTCGGCCCGTGGCTGGTCGAGCAGGGCATCACGGTCGTCTCCACCGTCCCGACCCTGGCCGCGCTGTGGCCGGTCGAGGCGCTGGACGACGTCCGCCTGCTGATCTTCGGCGGCGAGGCCTGCCCGCCCGAACTGGCCGAGCGAACGGCCGTCGAGGGCCGTGAGGTGTGGAACACCTACGGCCCGACCGAGGCCACCGTCGTCGCCTGCGCCGCCCAGCTCACCGGCGAGGGCCCGGTCCGCATCGGACTGCCCCTGGACGGCTGGGAGCTGGCCGTGGTGGACGCCCACGGGGAACCGCTGCCGATGGGCGCGACCGGCGAGCTGGTCATCGGCGGGGTCGGCCTCGCCCGCTACCTGGACCCCGCCAAGGACGCCGAGAAGTACGCCCCGCTGCCCGCCCTCGGCTGGGACCGCGCCTACCGCAGCGGCGACCTCGTCCGCGCTGAGACGGAGGGCCTGGTCTTCGTCGGCCGCGCCGACGAGCAGATCAAGCTCGGCGGCCGGCGCATCGAACTGGGCGAGATCGACGCCGCCCTCCAGGCGCTGCCCGCCGTCGCCGGCGCGGCGGCCGCCGTACGGACCACCAAGGGCGGCGACCAGGTCCTGGTCGGCTACGTCGCCGTGACCGGGGACTTCGACCAGGCCGACGCACTCGGCCGGCTGCGCGAGGCGCTGCCTGCCGCCCTCGTCCCGCTGATCGCCGTCGTCGACACCCTGCCGACCCGCACCTCCGGCAAGGTCGACCGGGACGCGCTGCCCTGGCCGCTGCCCGGGCTCGGCACACCGGCCGCGGAGCTCACCGGCGCCGAGGGCCGGCTCGCCGAGCTGTGGGGCGAGCTCCTCGGCGCGCCCGTGACCGGGCCCGACGCCGACTTCTTCGCGCTCGGCGGTGGCAGCCTGGCGGCCGCCCGCCTCGTCTCGCGGCTGCGCACCCGCTACCCCGCGGCCGCGGTCGGCGACATCTACCAGCACCCCACCCTCGGGGCGCTCGCCGCCCGGCTGGAGGAGGCCGACGCGCGGCGCACCGCGGCGCGTCCGGTACGGCCGGTGCCGCGCCGGAGCGCCGCGGCGCAGCTCGTCCTGATGCTCCCGCTGTTCGCCCTGGCCGGGCTGCGCTGGGGCGTCGTCGCGGCCGCCGTCGGCAACGCGCTGCGCCTGCTCGGCCCGTTCCCGTGGATCCCGGCCGTCTCCTGGTGGTGGGTGCTGCTCGGCTGGGCGCTGTTCATCAGCCCCGCCGGCCGCGTCGCCGTCTCCGCGGGCGGCGCCCGTCTGCTGCTGCGCGGGGTCCGTCCGGGCACATATCCGCGTGGCGGCGCGGTGCACCTGCGCCTGTGGGCCGCCGAACGCCTCGCGCAGGTCAGCGGCGCCGGCCAGCTCACCGGTGCCTGGCTGACCCACTACGCCCGCGCGCTGGGCGCCAAGGTGGGCGACGGCGCCGACCTGCACTCCCTGCCGCCGGTCACCGGGATGCTCAAGCTCGGCAAGGGCAGCGCCGTGGAGCCCGAGGTCGACCTGTCCGGGCACTGGCTCGAGGGCGACCTGCTGCACCTCGGCAAGATCCGCGTCGGGGCGGGCGCCAGCGTCGGCTCGCGCAGCACGCTCCTGCCCGGCGCACGGATCGGCAAGCGCGCCGAGATCGCCCCGGGCTCCGCGGTCACGGGCGCCGTACGGGCCGGGCAGCGCTGGGGCGGGGTCCCGGCCGTCCGTACCGGCAAGGTCCCGCAGCGCGGTCCCGACTCGCGGCCGCCGCGCCGGCTGCGCTGGTCGGCGGCGTACGAGGCGACCGCCTTCGTTCTCGACCTGCTGCCCGCGGCCGCCGCGCTGCCCGGCCTGCTGCTGCTCGCCCGGTTCCTGCGCGGTGCCGGCGGCGCGCCGCTGCCCGCCGCGCTCGCCGCCGTCCCCCCGGCGGCGCTCGCCTGGCTGCTGACGTACGCGCTGCTGGTGGTGGCCGGGGTGCGGCTGCTGGGCGTCGGGCTGCGCGAGGGGCACCACCCCGTGCACGGCCGGGTGGCCTGGCAGGCCTGGACGACGGCCCGGCTGATGGACCGGGCCCGCGCGCACCTCTTCCCGTTCTACGCCAGCCTGCTGACACCGGTGTGGCTGCGGGCGCTCGGCATGAAGGTCGGCCGCCGCGTGGAGGCGTCCACCGTGCTGGCGCTGCCCACCATGACCTCCGTCGGCGACGGGGCCTTCCTCGCCGACGACACGATGGTCGGCTCCTACGAACTCGGCGGCGGGCGGATGCGCATCGCCGAGGCCCGGATCGGCAAGAAGGCCTTCCTCGGCAACTCCGGCATGACCGCCCCCGGCCGCTCGGTGCCGAAGAACGGCCTGGTCGGCGTGCTCTCGGCGACGCCCAAGGGCGCCAAGGCGGGCAGTTCCTGGCTGGGCATGCCGCCGATGAAACTGCCCCGGGTCCCGGAGGCGGGTGACCGCAGCCGCACCTTCGCACCGCCCCGGCGGCTCGTGCTGGCCCGCGCGGCCGTCGAGCTGTGCCGGGTCGTCCCCGTGATGTGCGCGGTCGCGCTGATCGTCCTCGTGCTCGCCGGTTACGCGGCGGTGGCGGCCCGGTACGGGGTGCCGGTGGCGCTCGCCGCCGGCGGGGTACTGCTCGCGGGTGCGGGCGCGGCCGCCTGCGCGGTGGCCGTCGCGATGAAGTGGCTGCTGGTCGGGCGGGTGCGGGTGAGCGAACGCCCGCTGTGGAGCCCGTTCGTGTGGCGCAACGAACTGGCCGACACCTTCGTCGAGGTGCTGGCCGTGCCGTGGCTGGTCGGCGCGGTCGGCGGCACCCCGCTGATGAACCTGTGGCTGAGGTGCCTGGGGGCCCGGATCGGGCGCGGCGTATGGTGCGAGACGTACTGGCTACCGGAGGCGGACCTGGTCCGGGTCGGGGACGGCGCGACCGTCGGCCGCGGCTGCGTGGTACAGACACATCTGTTCCACGATCGGATCATGCGCATGGACGAGGTCGTACTCGGGGAGGGCGCCACCCTCGGCCCGCACGGCATCGTGCTGCCCGGCGCGGCGGTCGGCGCGCGGAGCGCGATCGGCCCCGCCTCGCTCGTCATGCGCGGCGAGAGCGTGCCCGAGGGCACCCGCTGGCTCGGCAACCCGATCTCCGCCTGGCACACAGAGGGGGCCCGCACAGGGTGAGCAACGGCAAGCGCGTGCGTGGCGGGGCCGTCGTCCCCGCCACGCCCGGGGCGGAGGTGTCCGCGGACTCCTACTTCCCCGAGCACGGCAACGGCGGCTACCGGGTCACCCACTACGACCTGGAACTGGAGTACCGCCCGGCGGCCAACCGCCTGTCGGGCCGGGCCCGGATCTCCGCGGTGGCGGACCGGGCCCTCTCCGCGTTCAGCCTCGACCTGGGCGCCTTCCGCCTCGACCGGGTCCTCGTCGACGGCCGCCCCGTCCGCTACACCCACCGCGCGGGGAAGCTCCGGGTGAAGCCGGCGAAGGCGCTCCCCGAGGGCCCGTTCACGGTCGAGGTCCGCTACGTCGGCAACCCGAGGCCCGTCCGCTCCCGTGACTGGGGGGACCTCGGCTGGGAGCAGCTGGAGGACGGCGCGCTCGTCGCCAGCCAGCCGATCGGCGCGCCCTCCTGGTTCCCCTGCAACGACCATCTCGGCGACCGCGCGGGCTACCGGATCACGGTGACCGCGCCCTCGCCCTACACGGTCGTCGCCAACGGCAGCCTGGAGTCGTACAAGGTCGGCGCGTCCACGACGACCTGGGTGTACGAGCAGCCGGAGCCGATGCCGCCGTACCTGGCGACGGTGCAGATCGGGCAGTACGAGCTGATCGACCACCTCGGCGGCCCGATACCCCAGCCGGCGGCCGTACCACCGCGCCTTACCGCCGACTTCACCCACGACTTCGGCCGCCAGCCGCGGATGATGGCCGCCTTCACCGAGTTCTTCGGGCCCTACCCCTTCGGGGAGTACGCGGTCGTCGTGGCCGACGAGGAGCTGGAGGTCCCCGTCGAGGCACACGGCGTGTCCGTCTTCGGCAGCAACCACGTCGACGGCCGCCGCGGCTCCGAGCGTCTCGTCGCCCACGAACTGGCCCACCAGTGGTTCGGCAACAGCCTCGCCCTCGCCGACTGGCGGCACATCTGGCTCAACGAGGGCTTCGCCGCGTACGCCGAATGGCTGTGGGCCGAGTCCTGCGGCGAGATGACCGCCGCCCGCAACGCCGCCCGCGCCCACGCCAAGCTCGCCGCCCAGCCCCAGGACCTGCGGCTCGCCGACCCCGGCGTCCGGCGCATGTTCGACGACCGGGTGTACAAGCGCGGCGCCCTCACCCTGCACGCGCTGCGCACGGTCATGGGCGATCCGGACTTCTTCCGGCTGCTGCGGGCCTGGACCGCGACCCACCGGCATGGCACGGTGACCACCGAGCGGTTCGTCGCCCTGGCGCACGAGCACACCGACCAGCCGCTGGAGGCACTGGTCTTCCACCCGTGGCTGCACGGGACGCGGCTGCCACGCCTGCCGATCGGGGGATCATGAGCGACGCGCGGACCGACGGGCACGGAGTCGTCGTCTACTGGCGGCCGGGCTGCCCCTTCTGCATGAAACTGCGGGCGCAACTGCTGTTCACCAGGCTGCCCCACACCAAGGTCAACATCTGGCGGGACCCCGGCGCCGCCGCCTTCGTGCGCTCCGTGGCGGGCGGCAACGAGACCGTGCCGACCGTGACCGTGGCGGGGCGGCCCATGGTCAACCCCTCGCTACGGAAGCTGAAGAACGCGGTCAGGACGTACGCGCCGCACCTCCGGCCGCACCTCCGGCCGCGCCCTCAGCCGAAGCGCGACACATAGCGGCGCTGCCAGGGAGTCTCCACCGCCCGCCGGGCGTAGCGCTCCCGTACATAGCCGACGGCCTCCCCGGGCGGCACCCCGTCGAGCACGGCCAGGCACGCCAGCGCCGTGCCCGTACGGCCGAGTCCGCCGCCGCAGGCGACCTCCACGCGCTCGTCCGCCGACCGCGCCCATGCCTCGCGCAGCGCCTCGGTGGCGTCCGCGCGGTCCGAGGGAAGCCGGAAGTCCGGCCAGCGCACCCAGCGGCTCTCCCAGGCCACCGCCGGAGGCTCGTACCCCAGCAGATACACCCCGAACGCCGGTTCGGGGCCGGACGGCAGGGGCCGCCGCAGCCCTCGCCCGCGCACCAGGCGCCCCGACGGCAGCCGCAGGACGCCCTCGGCGCCCGGGTCCCACGCGGAGGCCGCCGCCGGCTCAGTGCTCACGGTCGCCGCACGTCCCGGGGTAGAGCACGGCGCCGGCCAGGCTGTCGCCCGCCGTGGGAGCGGCCGCGAGACCGGCCAGCCGCAGACACGCCTCGGCGGCGCCGCGCACCGGGGGGCACTCGACGGTCACGGTGCCGACCGCGGTCGCCGAGCCGCCGTGGTGCAACTCGCCGCCGAAGGACGGGGCGGGCAGCGCGCCCTGCAGGGTGCCGAGGGCGAGGACGTCCCCCGACGCCCCGGCGGCCTCACGGATGTCGAAGCGCCAATGGGCGTCGCTCGTCGCGAGGAGGTATTCCCCGGACCTTCCGCATTTCGACAGGGATTCCCTTCGGGCGCGGACCAGTTCGGCTATCGCGCAGCACAATGGGGCGTCATGTCCGGCCGTTGTGCGAAAGCGGCTGAAATCGGCGAGCGGCGCGGACCGCATCGCGCCGTCGAGGAGTACGACCGCCGACTCCCGTGCGTGCGGATGGCCGCGCTCGACGATGTCCAGCAGGAAAGGTGCCGCGACCACCGCGGCGGGGAGCACCTCGCCGGTGCGGCCGCGGCGCAGGGAGCCGCTGGTCAGGGTCGACACCGCGGAGGCGGCGGCGGTGAGGTCGCGCGCCGCGGCCAGCGCCCTCAGCCCGGCCGCGGGATCGGGCCGCCCGGTCCTCGCCCCGTCGTGGCCGCCGGCGGTCCGAGGGCGCGGCCGCGGCGTGGGAATGGCATTCCAATTGACGGCGTCGATCTCGGTGAGCAACATCCGCACATGATTCCACCCGCCCCGGAATTTCGGGATCCACATGCGGGACAAGCGTTCGAGCGGCTATGCTCCGCCGCCTCAAGCGGTATGACGCAGATACAGGGCGCCGCAACTGTGGCAGAACGGCTGCGCCGCCGGTGTCCCCCACGCGTCCTCCGGCTGCACGGCCGCGGCGGCGGAGAGCTCCCGGCCGCACAGCGCCGTGGCGGCGTCGTCCTCGACCATGTGCCAGGCCTTCAGCGGGCTGCCGCCGGCCGGTCCGCCGTCCTCGGTGTCGTACTCGGCGCGCATCTCGTACACGGGCATCGCGGTGCCTCCGGATCGGTCATGCCCCTTGTGGTGCCGGTAGTCCAGTATGTCCGCGGTGCGGCGGCTCGGCGATCGCAGTTCCGCGGGGCGCGCGTACCGCAGGCGGCGGGTCCGGGGCTCGGTCCGTCCGTCGTACGAGGGAGGCGCGCGGCGGGGCGTGCGCCGACCGGCGCGGGGCGCCCCGACGGGCACCGGCCGCCCCTGGTGTCACGGTGGAGGCGGCCGCGGCCCGCGGGACCCGCATCCGGGCATCCGGCTGCCGCTGCCCGGCCTGCCGTCCGGCACGCACCGCCTGGGGATCGCGGCGAGCCTGCGCGAGCCCGGCGGACGCCGCCCCAGTGGGCCGGCGGCCGCCGTGGACGGGCTCGTGCTCACCGTGTGACGTGCCGTTTCACGCGGCAGAGTCGGCGTCCCCGTCCCACGCGACGCCGATCTCCCGCAGCCAGCGCCGGTCCTCCGGACCCGGAGGGCCTGCCTGACCGGCCGGACCGGCCGGATCGGCCAACAGCCGCGGGTCCACGGGCAGTTCGGTCCCGGCTATCGACGCACCGCCCTTGCCGCCCGCGTGCACGACGCTCTCGTCGCCGCGTTCGAGCACCAGCAGTTCGTAGCGGGGCGGCCACTGCAGCAGGATCCGCCGGCGGCAGACCGGGCAGTACCACTCCTCGGCGCCCGAACTCCTCGTCTCCGCCAGTCGCATCTCGTGGATCTCGCTCATGCTCGTCTCCGTCCGTGCGAGGGCACAGGGGACGGAGCGGCGAACCGCCCCGTGTACCGGTGTGATGCCCGATCCGCCCCGATCAATCCCGGTCGACGGCATCGTGCTGAGTGACCGGAGGATGGCGCACCGTCACCGATTCCGTCACATTCCGTGACCGGAGAAGTCCCCACCGCATGAATGGGGTCCGAAATTAGGGGATTTCACCCTATGTATTGACTGCGGGGAGTAATGGAACTTAGGGTTCATGTCAGAGGATGTGTTCGACGGCTCTTATGAGCCGCGTCCCGTCCGGCACTTCACGTCTGTGATGGTGCGTCCGCACCCGAGGTCCGGGCGCACCCCCGTCGCATCCGTGCCGGGCGCACCGGCCGGTGCGACGCGCGCACGGTCGAGAGACCTGCGTCGACGTTCCGCACCTCGAAGGGGAACGACAATGCGCGTCAAGAGCATGACCATTCGTCGTGTCGCCGCGGCGGCACTCGCGGCACCGATCCTCGCCCTCGTCGGAGCCGGCGCCGCCGGCGCGGCACCGCAACAGGCCGTCCCCGCCTCGCAGCAGTCCGCGGCCACCCATGGCGGCTGCGGCTACGGAGACTGGGGCTACGGATGGCGCTACAACCATCACTTCGACGACGACTGTGACTACGGCTACGGCTACTACGGCGGTTACGGCGGTTATGGCGGCTACAACTACGGCTACGACAACGGCATCGTCGTCGTGGTCCTGTAGCGGCCGTCAGTGAGCACGCACTCGCCCGGCGCCCCTCACGGCCACACCAGGCAGTAGAGCTGGTGTCCGCTCTCGTGGCAGCGCTGGGCGAAGTCCTGCCACTCGTGGAGCATCTTGTAGATCATGAACGCGTCCCGCGGCCCGCGGCGGTCGGGGACGGTCGACCAGATGAAGGCGGCGGCGCCGAGGGCCTCCTCGTCGGCCTTGCGGAGCGGCTCGACGACGGAGTGGGGCAGTTTGACGACGGCGTAGTCGGGGTGGAGCACGACCAGTTCCAGGGGCGGCACTTTGGCCGGGGGTATGCCCTCGATTCCGGTGAGCACCATGGCGGCCATCGTCTCCGGCTTGACCTTGGTGTACATGCCCTGGCCCAGCTCGTCGCCGCCGAGCTCCTCGGGTCGCATGGAAATGGGGACCCGCGCGGCGGTGGCGCCGTCGGGTGCGCCGAAGTACTTGTAGGTCACCCCCACTCGGCCACCCCTGCTCCCGCTTTTCTCAACGGACGTATCGCGCTCTGTCGAAGGCCGGCGTCGCCGGCCGGTGGGGCGGGCGTGCTCGGGATCGGGGTCGTCCGCCCCGCCGCCCACGTCACCGCGTTCGCCACCGCGCTGCATTCCACTACCCGACCATCCGCAGACCCAACCGCGCAACCCGATCATCGTCTCAGATGCACGGTCGATACCTCGTCGCGCAACGCCCGGCATTTGAGAACATGTGCTTGTGAGCTATCCGTACGCCTACGAAGCGCCAGTTTCTCAGACCTTGTTCGATCGAGCAGCCGCCGTGACCCCTGGTGGGGTGAACAGCCCGGTACGCGCCTTTCGTGCCGTGGGCGGTACGCCCCGGTTCATGGTGTCCGGAGCGGGTCCGTACCTGAAGGACGCGGATGGTCGCGAATACGTCGACCTCGTCTGCTCGTGGGGGCCGATGATCCTCGGCCACGCGCACCCCGAGGTGATCGCCGCCGTGCAGGCGGCGGTCGCGCGAGGTACGTCCTTCGGCACGCCCGGTGAGGGCGAGGTGGAACTGGCCGAGGAGATCGTGGCGCGCGTCACGCCCGTCGAGCAGGTGCGACTGGTGTCCTCCGGGACCGAGGCCACCATGTCGGCGATCCGGCTGGCGCGCGGATTCACCGGCCGGGCCAAGGTGATCAAGTTCGCGGGGTGTTACCACGGTCATGTGGACGCGCTGCTGGCCGCCGCGGGTTCCGGGGTTGCCACTTTCGGGTTGCCGGACACCCCCGGGGTGACGGGCGCGCAGGCCGGCGACACGATCGTGCTGCCCTACAACGACCTCGAGGCCGTACGGACCGCGTTCGCCGCCCACCCCGGTGAGATCGCCTGCGTGATCACCGAGGCGTCGCCCGGCAACATGGGCGTCGTGCCTCCGGCCGAGGGCTTCAACCAGGGCCTGGCGGACGTCTGCCGCGAGAACGGCGCGCTGTACATCTCCGACGAGGTCATGACCGGCTTCCGCGTCTCGAAGGCCGGCTGGTACGGCATCGACGGCGTCCGCCCCGACCTGATGACCTTCGGCAAGGTGATGGGCGGCGGCTTCCCCGCCGCGGCCTTCGGCGGCCGTGCCGACGTGATGGCGCACCTGGCCCCCGCCGGCCCGGTCTACCAGGCGGGCACGCTCTCCGGTAACCCGGTGGCCACCGCCGCGGGCCTGGCCCAGCTGCGGCTGCTGGACGACGCGGTGTACCGGACGGTGGACTCCGTCGCCGCCGAGGTGTCGGGCCTGGTCTCGGCCGCGCTCTCCAAGGAGGGCGTGGCGCACAGCCTGCAGACCGCGGGGAACATGTTCTCGGTGTTCTTCACCGGGGACCGGGTGACCGACTACGACGAGGCCAGGCAGCAGGAGGCGTTCCGCTTCACGGCCTTCTTCCACGCGATGCTGGCCCAGGGCGTCTACCTGCCGCCCTCCGCCTTCGAGTCCTGGTTCGTGTCGTCGGCGCACGACGGCGCCGCCATCGAGCGGATCGCCGCCGCCCTGCCGGCCGCCGCCCGCGCCGCAGCGGAGGCCACCGCATGAGCGAGATCACGGTCGTCCACCTGATGCGGCACGGCGAGGTGGAGAACCCCACCGGGGTGCTCTACGGGCGCCTCCCCGGCTACCACCTGTCCGATCTCGGCCGGAAGATGGCGGACCGCGTCGCCGAGCACCTCACGGGCCGCGACATCACGTACGTCGTCGCCTCGCCGCTGGAGCGCGCGCAGGAGACCGCCGCGCCGATCGGCGCGGCCCTCGGCCTGGACGTCGCGCGTGACGAACGGCTGATCGAGGCCGACAACGTCTTCCAGGGCAAGACCTTCGGCGTCGGCGACGGCGCGCTCAAGCACCCCGCCAACTGGAAGCACCTGGTCAACCCGCTCCGGCCGAGCTGGGGCGAGCCGTACGCGGACCAGGTCGTCCGCATGACGGCCGCGCTGGAGGCCGCCCGGGACGCGGCCCGCGGCCACGAGGCGGTGTGCGTCAGCCACCAGCTGCCGATCTGGATCGTGCGCAGCGCCGTCGAGCACCGGCGCCTGTGGCACGACCCGCGCAAGCGGCAGTGCACCCTGGCGAGCCTCACGTCCTTCACCTTCGAGGGCGACCGGATCGTCTCCGTCGGCTACACCGAGCCCGCCCGCGACCTGGTCCCGGCGCATCTGCTCGCCGGCGCGAAGCCGGTCAAGGGCGGCAGCAAGGGCTTCGGCGCCTAGAGCACGCCTAGAGCACGCCGAGAGCCCGTCGTCCGGACCTCCGAGGCGGTGCGCACGCCGGGTACGCGAGGGTCGTCCTCTCGAAGAGGGCGGCCCCGTTCGCGTGGCCGCGCCCACCCTTCGCGGGCCGGCGCCCGGCGCCCCGGACGGCGGTGCGCACTCGCGGCGCGCCGGTGACCTTCGTATCCGGCAGGACCCCTCCCTGGACGCCCGGTTGCCGAACCCGCGGCCGGCGGTCCCCGGCGCCTCCCCTCCGGGGCCACCTGCTACGGTCGATGATCGATCATGTGGACCCGCTCGGGGCCCTCCTCCTCACGCCGACGACGGCGCCCGCCTCCCCGCGGCCCGCCTCCCCGCCCGGGTCTGTGAGGCCTCTCGAGAAGGGGCGCCGGTCACGCAGGACGACCCCCTTCGGCACGTGCCGTGACGGCCGCCGCCGCGTGGCCCGTTTCGGTGCCCCTTCCCGGTGAATTGGGGGACCCCGGGCTGGAACCCCCCGGCCGCACATGGCATCTAGCGCCGTGAGGCCGAGGCGACGCACGGGGATTGGGGCGCGGAATGCGGGACATCAGCCGACGAGGAGTACTGGGTCTGGCGGCCGGAGCGGCCGCCGCCGGACTGGCGGGCTGCGCCGGGGACGGACCCGGCGTGCGGCACGGGAGCGGAGGGCCACCGGTGTCGCGGACACCGCGTGCGTCGGACCGGCCCCAGGCGTCGCCCTCCCCCTCGGTACGGGTGATCGGTGACGGCTCCACGACGGACACCGGCCCCCAGCCCCACCAGCCCGCCGCGGAGCGGCTGGAACCGGGGCAGACGCCGCCGCAGTTCGTGATCTTCTCCTGGGACGGGGCGGGCGAGCTGGACAACGGGCTCTTCGAGCGGTTCCGGAAAGTGGCGGACGATCACGGGGCGAAGATGACCTTCTTCCTCTCCGGGATCTACGTGCTCCCCGAGTCGAAGAAGGAGCTCTACAAGCCGCCGCGGAATCCCGTCGGCGCCTCCGACATCGGCTACCTCACCGACGCCCACGTCCGGGCCACCCTGCGGCAGTTGCGGCTGGCCTGGCTCGAGGGCCATGAGATCGGCACGCACTTCAACGGCCACTTCTGCGCCGGCTCGGGCGCGGTCGGCCGCTGGAGCCCGGCCGACTGGCGCAGCGAGATCGAACAGGCCGTCTCCTTCGTCGAGAACTGGCGTACCCACACCGGTTTCACCGATCTGCCCGCTCTGCCCTTCGACTACCGCAAGGAGCTGATCGGCGGCCGTACGCCCTGTCTGCAGGGCCAGCGTTCGCTGCTGCCGACCGCCGCGCGCCTGGGCTGGCGCTACGACGCCAGCGGGCCGGGCGGCCTGCAGGTGTGGCCGGGCAAGAGCCACGGGCTGTGGGATCTGCCGCTGCAGGCGGTGCCCTTCCCCGGCCGCTCCTTCGAGGTGCTGTCGATGGACTACAACATGCTGGCCAATCAGTCCGTGAACTCCACGCGCGGCAACCCCGCCCGTTACCCGGCCTGGCAGCGGCAGGCGCGCGACGCCTATCTGTCCGGTTTCCGGCGGGCGTACGAGACGAACCGCGCGCCGCTGTTCATCGGCAACCACTTCGAACAGTGGAACGGCGGGATCTACATGGACGCCGTCGAGGAGGCGCTCCGCCGGATCGCCGATCACGACGACGTCCGGCTGGTGTCGTTCCGCCAGTTCGTCGACTGGATGGACGCCCAGGATCCGGCGGTGCTGGCGAAGCTGCGCACGCTCGGGCCGGGACGGAGTCCGGCGGGCGGCTGGCGCCGATTCCTCGCGCAGGAACGTTCCTCCACCTCGCCTTCCGGCAGCACTTCCCCCGATCCGTCCCTTTCATCCCGGTAGTGGCGGGCA
Source organism: Streptomyces sp. NPDC026673 (assembly GCF_040638135.1). NCBI lineage: Bacteria > Bacillati > Actinomycetota > Actinomycetes > Kitasatosporales > Streptomycetaceae > Streptomyces > Streptomyces sp. NPDC026673. The sequence goes on from NZ_JBEZXR010000063.1 coordinate 27,205, forward strand.
GGCCGGATCCCGGACGGCCTGCGGCACGCACATCGACCGGGACGCCCCGGCGGACGCGTTCGCGCACCAGGCCGAGAGCGGGGATTAACCGCCGCTTACTTGGGGCATTCGCCGCTTTCGGCAAAGGTGTCGGGGGTGCGCAAGATCGCCGCGGACCCCATGCGAAACTTTTCACATGAGTCCTACGCGCGCCCTCCGACGCCGTCCGCTCCGTGGTGCCGCGGCACTCGCGGGGGCGGCCGCGTTCGCGCTGGCCGTCACGGCCTGCTCGACCTCGACGACCTCCGGCAACGGCACCGGTTCCGGGACGAACTACGTCGGCGGCACCGGTCAGATCTCCACGGTCGAACGCGGCCACCGGGTGGCCGCGCCGGAGCTGAGCGGGAAGTCCGTCGAAGGCGCCCCGCTCAGCCTCGCCGACTACAAGGGCAAGGTCGTCGTCCTCAACATCTGGGGCTCGTGGTGCCCGCCCTGCCGGGCCGAGGCGCCACACCTGGCCAAGGTGGCGAAGGAGACCGAGTCGAAGGGCGTGCAGTTCGTCGGCATCAACACCCGTGATCTGCAGACCGCGCAGGCCAAGGCCTTCGAGAAGGAATTCGGCATCCCCTTCCCGAGCTTCTACGACCCGTCGGGCAACCTGGTGCTGCGCTTCCCCAAGGGCAGCGTCAACCCGCAGGCCATCCCCTCCACGTTGATCATCGACCGCGAGGGGAAGATCGCGGTGCGCGCCCTGAAGGAGCTGAGCGCCGGGGAGCTGCACGAGGTGCTCGACCCGGTGATCGCGGAGAAGTGACGTGAGCGCACTCGCCGCGGCCGGCGACGTCAACCAGACCGTGTTCAGCGGCGCGCTGCTCGCCGCCGTGCCGATCGCACTGCTGGGCGGCCTCGTCTCCTTCTTCTCCCCCTGCGTGCTGCCGCTCGTCCCGGGCTACCTGTCGTACGTGACCGGCGTCACCGGCACCGACCTGGCCGAGGCCCGCCGCGGCCGGATGCTCGCGGGCGCGTCGCTGTTCGTCCTCGGCTTCACCGCCGTCTTCGTCTCCGGCGGCGCGCTGTTCGGCAACTTCGGCTGGACGCTGCAGGAGCACAAGGCGGTCATCACCAGGGTGCTCGGCGCCCTCACCATCGTCATGGGGCTCGCCTTCATGGGCCTGGTCGGGGGCATCACCCAGCGCGAGTTCCGCTTCCACCGCAGGCCCACGATGGGCCTGGTGGGGGCGCCGCTGCTCGGCCTGCTCTTCGGCATCGGCTGGACCCCGTGCATCGGCCCGACGCTCGCCGCCGTCCAGGCACTCGCCTTCAACGAGGCCAGCGCCGGCCGGGGCGCGCTGCTGACCGCCGTCTACTGCCTCGGACTCGGCCTGCCGTTCATACTGGCCGCCCTCGCCTTCCGCCGCGCGCTCGGCGCCTTCGGCTGGGTCAAGCGCCACTATGTGTGGGTGATGCGCCTCGGCGGTGGCATGCTCGTCGCCGTCGGCGTCCTGCTCGTCACCGGCGTGTGGGACCACATCGTCTACCAGATGCAGATCTGGTCGTCCGGCTTCACCCCAGGGATCTGATCCATGAGCTCCAAAGAGACCGCGGCGGAGGCCCCCGGCCCCACCGCAGAGCCCGCTGCCGAGCCCACCGCGGAGCCCGGTGCCGACCTCGGCGCGGCCGGCGCACAGCTGTCCACCGCGCCCGTCGAGGACCTCGGCCAGGCCGTACCCGGCTCCTTCGGCGGCGTCCGCAGGCCGGGCCTGGCCGGCGGGCTGGCCTGGACCGGCCGTGAGGTCTGGGGCTGGGCGCGCTGGACCTGGCGCCAGCTCACCTCGATGCGGGTGGCGCTGATCCTGCTCTTCCTGCTGTCGCTGGCCGCCGTCCCCGGTTCCCTGGTGCCGCAGACGGCGGTCGACGAGCTCAAGGCGCAGGCGTTCAAGGACGCCCACACCACGGTGACGCCGATCTACGAGAAGCTCGGGCTCTTCAGCGTCTACAGCTCGGTGTGGTTCTCGGCGATCTACATCCTGCTGTTCGTCTCGCTGGCGGGCTGCATCGTCCCGCGCAGCTGGCAGTTCGTCGGCCAGCTCCGCGCGAAGCCCCCGGCCGCCCCGCGCAACCTCACCCGGCTCCCGGCGTACGCGACCTGGCGCACCGAGGCCGAACCGGACGCCGTGCTCGCCGCCGCGCAGCGCGCGCTGCGCGGCCGCCGGTTCCGCACCCAGACCTCCGGAGCGGCGGTCGCCTCCGAGAAGGGCTTCCTGCGCGAGGCCGGCAACCTGGTCTTCCACGTCGCCCTGTTCGGCATGCTGATCTCCTTCGCGCTCGGCGGGCTGTTCAAGGCCGAGGGCGGCAAGCTGATCGTCGAGGGCGACGGCTTCAACAACACGCTCACCCAGTACGACGACTTCAAGCCGGGAACCTTCTACAACGCGGACGACCTGGAGACCTTCGGTTTCACGCTGGACGGCTTCGACGCCTCGTACGCGCGCAGCGGCCCGCAGAAGGGCACCCCGCGCACCTTCCGCGCCAACATCCACTACTGGACGAGCCCGGGCGGCAAGCAGACGAAGTCCGCGATCGAGGTCAACGAGCCGCTGGAGGTCGGAAGCTCCAAGGTCTACCTGATCGGCCACGGCTATGCGCCCGTCGTCACCGTCAAGGACGGCCAGGGCAACGTCGTCTTCCAGGGCCCGGTCCCCTTCCTGCCGCGTGACGGCAACCAGACCTCGCCCGGCGTGATCAAGGCGATGGACGTCCGCGACCACGCCGACAGGAAGACCCAGTACGCCTTCCAGGGGATCTTCACCCCGACCTTCGCGCTGGACGCGCAGCAGGGGCCGCACTCGACCTTCCCGGCCCTGGACTACCCGGTGCTGGCCCTGACCGCCTACCACGGCGACCTGGGCGTGGACGCGGGCCTGCCGCAGAACGTGTACCAGCTCAACACCAAGAAGATGAAGCAGTACAAGGACGCCGACGGCGAGATCCTCAACGACATGCTGCGGCCGGGCGACACCCTCACGCTGCCCGACGGCGATGGCTCGCTGACCTTCGACGGCGTCAAGACCTGGGCGACCTTCCAGGTCTCCCACCAGGTCGGCAACGGCTGGGCGTTGATCAGCGCCGTGGCCGCGATCGCGGGCCTGGCCGGGTCGTTGTTCATCCAGCGCCGCCGGATCTGGGTGCGCGCGGTGCGCGGTGGCGACGGTGCCACCGTCGTCGAGCTGGCGGGCCTCGGCCGCAGCGAGTCGGCGCGGATCGCCGACGAACTCGGCGACCTCGCGGCCGACCTCACGGCCACGGCACCCCCGCTGCCGGAAGCGGACCCGGAAGTTTCAGCAGAACCCCTGCCCGATGACGAAGGAGCGCGCGCGTGACCATCGCTGCCGCGGTCAACGAGAACGTCGCCAACATCAGCAACTACCTGATCTACTCGGCGATGGCGGTCTACACGCTCGCCTTCCTCGCGCACATCGCGGAGTGGGTCTTCGGCAGCCGCAGCAAGGTCGCCAGGACCTCCGCCGCGCTCGCCGCCCCGGACTCCGCCCCTGCCGCGTCCGCGGTCGCGGTCACCGTGAAGCAGGGCGGCGGCACCGCCACCCTGGCCCGTCCCAAGGTCGTCACGCGCGCCACCAGCAGCGAGCGCGGCTTCGCCGACGGACCCGGCGCGGCCGGCGGCACCGAGCAGGGCGACCTCTACGGCCGCATCGCGATCTCCCTCACCGTGCTGGCCTGGGCGCTGCACGTGGGCGCCGTCGTGGCCCGCGCGATCTCGGTGCAGCGCGCCCCCTGGGGCAACATGTACGAGTTCTCGACGACCTTCGGCGCCTCCGCCGTCACCGCGTACGTCGTGCTCCTCGCGCTCGGCAAGAAGGTCCGCTGGATCGGGCTCTTCCTCACCACGACCGTCCTGCTCGACCTCGGTCTCGCCGTCTCGGTCCTCTACACCGACAGCGACCAGCTGGTCCCGGCCCTGCACTCCTACTGGCTGTGGATCCACGTCTCCTGCGCCATCATCTCCGGCGCGGTGTTCTACCTGGGCGCGGTCGCGACGCTGCTCTACCTCTTCCGGGACCGCTACGAGACCGTGGTGATGGCCGGGGGCAAGAACGAGGGCGTCTGGGCGCACATCATGTACCGGCTGCCCGCCGCGGCGACCCTCGACAAGTTCGCGTACCGCGTGAACGCCATGGTCTTCCCGCTGTGGACGTTCACGATCATCGCGGGCGCGATCTGGGCCGAGGCCGCCTGGGGCCGCTACTGGGGCTGGGACCCCAAGGAGACCTGGTCCTTCATCACCTGGGTGGTCTACGCGGCCTACCTGCACGCCCGCGCCACCGCCGGCTGGAAGGGCCGCAAGGCCGCCTACCTGGCGCTGCTCGCCTTCGCGTGCTTCCTGTTCAACTACTACGGCGTGAACATCTTCATCACCGGCAAGCACTCCTACGCGGGCGTCTGAGCCCCCGTCCGGCCCGGCCCGGGGCTCAGCCCAGGCCGATCGCGTCCAGCTTGGCCCGCAGGTACGCGTGCGAGTCCACCGGCTCGTACGCGTGCCTGCCGACGGGCGCGGGCAGTGACGCGACACGGGTGCCCGGGTCGCACTCGTGGAACCACACCAGGGACATCAGCTCCTCCGCCGGGGCGTCGGCCGGCGGGGGCAGCACCCGGTGCCGTCCGGAGCGCCAGCGGTCGCCGGTCCAGCGGGCCATCAGGTCGCCGATGTTGACCGTGAGGGCGTCCGGCTCCCAGGGCGCGTCCTGCCAGCCGGCTTCGTCGGTGTGCACCTGGAGGCCGCCCTTGCCCCGCTGGCGGTCGAGCACGGTGACCGTGCCGAAGTCGGTGTGCGGGCCGATCCTGAACTGGCCCGGTTCGGGCGGCCCGAGCACGTCGGTGCCCGGGTACCAGTTGATGTTGAAGCCCCAGGTGGGGTGGCGGGCGTGCCGGGTGAAGAGGTCCCCGGGCCCGCCGAGGGCCGTGGCCAGCAGCTCCAGCAGCCGGTCGCAGAGCCCGCGCATGCGCGCCGCGTACTCCGTCACCAGAGGCCGCAGCTCCGGTGCCTCCGCGGGCCAGACGTTCGGCAGGAACCACTCGACGTCCACCGCCGGATCGCCGGTGGGCTCCTCGGCGGCGAACGACCAGGACTCCTTCAGATCCGGCGGGGTCGCCGTGCCCTCCGCATAGCCGTTGGCCTCCGCGCCGGGGCCCAGCCAGCCGCGCCCGCCCACCCGCACCGCGTACGGCTCCTTGACGGCGGCCGGCAGCAGGAAGAAGCCGCGGGCGGCCTCCCGGATCGCCGCGCGCAGCCCCGGGTCGACGCCGTGCCCGGTGACCAGCAGAAACCCGGCCGTGCACAGGGCCTCGTCGACGGTCGCGGAGAGCCGGGCGCGGTCGGCGGCGCCGCCGGAGAGCCAGGGGCCGAGGTCGATGGTGGGGATCATGCGCCGATGTCCTCGTTCCACAGGTCGGGGCGGGCCGCGATGAACTCCGTCATCAGGGCGACGCACTCCGGGTCGTCCAGCAGGACGATCTCCACGCCGTGCTCGGCCAGCCAGTCGTGGCCGCCGTGGAAGGTCCGGGCCTCGCCGATGACGACCCGGGAGATGCCGAACTGCCGGACCAGGCCGCTGCAGTACCAGCACGGCGACAGTGTGGTCACCATGGTCGTGCCGCGGTAGCTCCGCTGCCGCCCGGCCGCGCGGAAGGCCGCCGTCTCGCCGTGCATCGAGGGATCGCCGTCCTGCACCCGGCGGTTGCGGCCGCGGCCCAGCACCGTGCGGCCGTCGGGGCCGTACAGGGCCGCGCCGATGGGGATGCCGCCCTCCGCGAGCCCGGCCCGGGCCTCGGCGACGGCCGTCGCGAGCATCGTCTGCGCGTCGTCCATGACGGCAGTGTGCCGCAGGGATCAGCCGCGGGGCGGGTTCTCCTGCGCGTCGCCGGAGCCGCCCTCGCGCCGCCGCAGCTCCTCCTCGCGGCGCCGCAGGTCGTCCTCCCAGCTCTTGAGGAGCCGCTCGTCCTTCTTGTTCTCCTCGCGCAGCGAGGAGAGGAACTCCGGGTTGTCGTCCGGGGCGACCCACTGCGTGCGGTGGTTGCGGTGCCACTCCGAGGGCGTGCTGCCGCCTTCGGGGCCCGTGCGGTGCTTGCCGGCGACCAGCCAGGCGATGGGGCCGACCAGCACCTCGCCGAAGAGCAGGATGATGATGACCCACACCACCTTGGGCAGGCCGCGGACCTGCTCCTCGGGCGTGTTGAGGCAGTCGATGAAGGCGTAGATCCACAACGCCAGCACCAGCAGGACGGGGATGAGCCGGATCATCGCGGGAGTGCCCCCCAGGCAGCGGCGGCGGGGCGCGGCAGGGCCCCGGTGACGGGTCCAGGGTAGTGCGTGCCGGATACTGGACCGCATGGCTTACGACGATCTTCGCTCGCTGCTGAGGGCCCTCGAGAAGGAGGGGGACCTCAAGCGCGTCAAGGCCGAGGTCGACCCGTATCTGGAGGTCGGGGAGATCGTCGACCGCGTCAACAAGGCGGGCGGCCCGGCGCTGCTGTTCGAGAACGTCAAGGGCTCCTCGATGCCCCTGGCGATGAACGTGTACGGCACCGACCGCCGGCTGCTGAAGGCGCTCGGCCTGGCGTCCTACGCCGACATCAGCGACCGCATCGGCGGGCTGCTCAAGCCGGAGCTGCCGCACGGCTTCGTCGGGGTGCGCGAGGCCTTCGGGAAGCTCGCCGGGATGACGCACGTCCCGCCGAAGAAGGTGAAGGACGCGCCCGTCCAGGAGGTCGTCCTCACCGGCGACGACGTCGACCTGGACGCGCTGCCCGCGCTCTTCACCTGGCCCGAGGACGGCGGCTCCTTCTTCAACCTCGGCCTGACCCACACCAAGGACCCCGAGACCGGCATCCGCAACCTGGGCCTGTACCGGCTGCAGCGGCACGACCGCCGCACCATCGGGATGCACTGGCAGATCCACAAGGACAGCCGCAACCACTACCAGGTCGCCCAGCGGCGCGGGGAACGGCTCCCGGTGGCCATCGCGTTCGGCTGCCCGCCCGCCGTGACCTACGCCTCGACCGCACCGCTGCCCGGCGACATCGACGAGTACCTCTTCGCGGGCTTCGTCGGGGGCAGGCGGATCGAGATGGTCGACTGCAAGACGGTCCCGCTCCAGGTGCCCGCCCAGGCCGAGGTGGTGCTGGAGGGCTGGCTGGAGCCCGGGAAGATGCTGCCCGAGGGGCCGTTCGGGGACCACACCGGCTTCTACACCCCGCAGGAGCCCTTCCCCGCGCTGACCATCGACTGCGTGACGATGCGGAAGCGGCCGCTGCTGCAGTCCATCGTGGTGGGCCGGCCGCCCACCGAGGACGGCCCGCTGGGCCGGGCCACCGAGCGGTTCTTCCTCCCGCTGCTGAAGATCATCGTGCCGGACATCGTGGACTACCACCTGCCGGAGGCGGGCGGCTTCCACAACTGCGCCATCGTCTCCATCGACAAGAAGTACCCCAAGCACGCCCAGAAGGTCATGCACGCCATCTGGGGCGCGCACATGATGTCGCTGACCAAGCTGATCGTCGTGGTCGACGCCGACTGCGACGTGCACGATCTGCACGAGGTCGCCTGGCGGGCCCTGGGCAACACCGACTACGCCCGCGACCTGTCGGTGGTCGAAGGTCCCGTGGACCACCTCGACCACGCCTCCTACCAGCAGTTCTGGGGCGGCAAGGCGGGTATCGACGCGACCCGGAAGCTGCCCGAGGAGGGCTACACCCGCGACGGCGGCTGGCCCGAGATGGTGCTCTCCGACCCGGAGACCGCCGCGAAGGTCGACCGCCGCTGGAAGGAGTACGGCCTGTGAGCGCCGAGTCCGCGACACCGGATCTCTTCGGACCCTCGCCCCGCCCGGACGGCAAGGTCCGGGCGTTCCTGCGGCTGGTGATGATCGAGCACTCGGTCTTCGCCCTGCCCTTCGCCTACATCGCCGCGCTGAGCGCGATGTTCGCGCAGGACCGGACCGTGCACTGGTGGCAGCTCTTCCTGATCACCGTCGCCATGGTCGGACTGCGCACCTTCGCGATGGCCTGCAACCGGATCATCGACCGCGAGATCGACGCCCGCAATCCGCGCACCGCGGGGCGTGAACTGGTCACCGGTGCCGTCTCGGTGCGCTCGGCGTGGACCGGCGCGATCATCGCCGTGGTCTTCTTCCTGGGCGCCGCCGCCCTGCTCAACCCGCTGTGCCTGGCGCTCGCGCCGATCGCGGTGGTGCCGATGGTGGTCTACCCGTACGGCAAGCGCTTCACCGACTATCCGCACGCCATCCTGGGCCTCGCCCAGGCCATGGGCCCGGTCGGCGCCTGGCTCGCGGTCTCCGGCACGTGGTCCTGGGACGCCGTCGTCCTCGGCCTCGCGGTGGGCGTGTGGATCGGCGGCTTCGACCTGATCTTCGCGTGCCAGGACGTCGCCGCCGACCGTGCCCACGGGGTGCGCTCGGTCCCGGCCCGCTTCGGCGTCGACGGCGCGCTGTACGGCGCCCGGGTCAGCCACGTGGTGACCACCGTGCTGCTCGTCTGGTACGGGCTGGCGGTCGGCGCCGGTGCCTTCTGGTGGGTCGGCATGCTGATCGTGGGCGGCGCCTTCGTCTACGAGCACAGCATCGTGAAGCCCGGCGACCTCAGCCGGCTCAACCGGGCCTTCTTCACCGTCAACGGCTTCATCGGCATGGCGCTGTTCGTCTGCGCCCTGCTGGACCTCGCGGTGCGGGGCCTGGGCGTCTGACGCCCGGGCCCCGGTGCCGTCAGCTCTTGACGAACGGCAGCGCGAAGATCCTGGGGTAGCTCCACCAGTGGCCGCCACTGGCCTTGGTGCAGCCGATGATGCTGAAGATCAGCCCGATGAGGGTGTGCAGTACGGCCAGGGCCAGCAGGACGAAGGCCGCGATGGGCAACCAGGCCGGGCCGTCGTGCTCCAGCATGGCCACGCCGGCGATGCCCGCTCCGTAGCCCGCGATGCCGAGCACGCCCACGATGGCCGAGGTGATCCCGTAGTTGATCCCCTGGGCGGCGTGGTGCCGGATGAAGGGGTCGTGCCTGTTCCGCTCGTTGGTGCGGATGACCAGCGGGGCGATCCACGCGAGCGCCCAGCCGAGGCAGCACACGCTGCTGCCCGCCACCAGGGTGAGCAGTGCCCCCAGGTGAGCCCACATCGCCGTCGTGGTGGGCGGCTTGAGGGGCGGCGGCGGGTACGGCAGGGGGCCCTGGCCGTAGCCGTATCCGTAGCCGTACGGAGGCGCCGGCGGGGCGGGCTGCTGGTACGGGGGCGGCGGCGACGGTATGTCGTGGGGCCCCGGCGGGGGCTGCCGCAGCGCGTCCACCGCCGGGCCGCAGCCGGGCTCCGGCGGGGCCTGGCCCTGCGGTGGCACAGGAGGAGCCGCGTCCTGTGGTGGTACGTCGTCGTGCTTGCCGAAATCGGTCATCGAACAACCGCCCCCCGTCGATTCGTTTCCGGGATCCTACGGCCTCATCTGATCAGCCCGTCGGCGGGGCGGTCCCGGAAGAGGAAGGCACCGCAGACGCCGCCGACGAGGCCGAAGAGATGGCCCTGCCAGGAGACCCCCGCGGCGGTGGGCAGCACACCCCACAGGATGGAGCCGTAGGCCACGGCGACGATCAGGCCGACGGCGATGTCGATGAGGCGCCGGTCGACGAACCCGCGCACCAGCAGATAGCCGAAGAGACCGAAGACGACCCCCGAGGCACCCGCGGTGTTGGTGCCGGACGGGGCCACCAGCCAGACCCCACCGCCGCTGGCCATGACGATGACGAAGACCACGCTCAGGAAGCGGGTGGTGCCCCGCAGCGCCGCGAGGAAGCCCAGCACCAGCAGCGGAAGGCTGTTGGCGGCGACGTGGTGGAAGCCGAAGTGGATGAAGGCGGCGGGGATGATGTCGCGCAGCTCGCCGAGCTGCCGCGGCACGATGCCGAAGGTGTCGAGCGCGTGACCGGTCATCACGTCGACGGACTCGATCATCCACAGCAGCCCCACCCAGGTGAGCATGAGCGCTCCGGCCGTCCACGCCCGGGCCCCCGGGCCCGGCGCGGCGCCGCTGCGGGCGCCTCGCCGGGCGTCATCGGCGTCATGGCCGGCGACGGGTTCGTACGCCACAGGTGCCCCCAAGTGGTTGTCCACCGTCCGCCTGGCCGACCAGGCTTCCCTCACGGTAGACAACGACACGGGCATCCGCGGCGGTTCCGCGTCCTACTCGTCCATTCCGCCCATCATGAACTGCATCATGGCGCCCATGATGTCCTGGGGGTTCAGCGGAGTGGCCCCGGCCGGGGCGGCGACGGGTGCCGCGTCGGAGGCGAAGCCGACGGTCAGCGGCAGCGCGCCGTGGATCTCGTCGGTCGTGTCGAACTGGTCGAAGTCCAGGCTGATCCCCGACAGCGTGCCGTCCTTGACGGCGACGTCCAGGATGACGTTCTTGTCGGGCACGTCCTTCAGGTCGGAGAGCGCGGCCCCGTCCGGCAGCTGGCCCGCCAAGGGCTCCAGGGCCTCGGCCAGCGCGTCGGCCGTCTTCCCCGCGGACACGGTGACCTTGACGTGGTCGACGCCGTCCTTGCTGCCGGCGTCGGCGAACTTCGCGTTGTGCTCGATGGCCTTGCGCAGCGCCTTGGTGATCCGCTTCTGCGTCTTGGCGTCCAGCGCCGAGGCGTTCGGGAGCGGCGAGCCGGCGGGGCCGTTCTCGGCCATGCTCTCGGCGAACTCCGTGAAGGCCTTGGGGTCGACGGAGACCCACTTGCCGCCGAGCGCGTCCTTGACCGACTTGTACGAGGAGGGCAGGTCGTCCGCGGCGTCCAGGAACTGCTCCATCCCCGACATGTCGCCCTTGCTCTTCCCGGTGTCGAGCTCGCCGGCGAGCGACATGAACCGCCGCAGGTCCATCCGCAGGTAGGCCTTCCCGCCCGCCACACCGCGGACCTCCATCAGGTCCTTGCCCTGGCCGAGTGAGATCCGCAGCGCCAGGGAGGTGCCGCCCTCCTTGACGTCCTTCAGCGGCTTGTCCGCGCTCATGGACAGCGAGACGTCGAAACCGGCGAGCATCTGGGCGTTCTTCCGGGTGAAGCCGTCCGAGCCCTTCAGCGCGGACCATATCTGCTGCTCACTGCCGTCGAAGCCCACGGACACCGTGACGGCCTTCTGCTCGCCGAGCCGGTCCAGCGCCCGCTGGACCTTGGCACCGGCGCTCAGGTTCTCGGCGGTGCCGCACGCGGCGGCGGTGGAGGCGATGAAGGCGGCGCATCCGACGGCGGCGATGCCCTTGCGCATGGTGTTGATGGTGTTCTCCTCGATCGGTACAGGAACGCATGAAGGACCCGTGAGGTGGGCGGAAGGTTGTACGAGCGCCCGGATAGGCTCGCAGTATGGACGACAGCGAGCGCGGGACACCCTGGGTGGTCGGGGTCTCCGGAGCCTCCGGGACGCCGTACGCCGCGGCGGTGCTGCGTGCGCTGCTGCACGCGGGCGAGGCGGTGGACCTGGTGGTCAGCCGTGCCGCTCGGCTCACCGTCCTGGACGAGACCGGCGCGCCCTTCCGCGACGCGCACTGGCGCGAGGACCTGGCACGCTGGCTCGCGCGCGGCGCGGACGGCACCCCGGACCGGTTCGAGACCGACCGGAGCCGGGTGCGGTACTGGTCCGCCGGGGACCTCGCGGCCGGTCCGAGCTCGGGTTCGTACCCGGTCAAGGGCATGCTGATCGTGCCGGCGAGCACGGCCTGCGTGGCGGGGGTCGCCCTCGGGCTCTCCAAGGACCTGCTGCAGCGGGCGGCGAGCGTCACCCTGAAGGAGGGCCGGCCGCTGGTCGTCGCCGTCCGCGAGACCCCGCTCGGCGGCCAGACCCTGAAGCACCTGGTCGCACTGGACGAGGCGGGCGCCGTCGTGCTGCCGGCCTCGCCGGCCTTCTACGCGGGGGCCACCCACATCCAGGACCTGGTCGACTTCGTCGCCGGGCGGGCGCTGGACGCCGTGGGGGTGCCGCACAAGCTGTACCGCCGCTGGGAGGGCGAGCTGGGCGGAGCCGGAGCCGCAGCCGACGGGGCAGCCGTGGATTGATGCGCAGGGCACATCCCCGCCCATGCCTTAGATTCTTGTCCTGACAGCGCAGTCGCGGCACGAATGAAGGGGTCCAGTCTGATGGACGCGGTGGACAGGCAGCTCATCCAGGCCCTCCGTGAGAACGGCCGGGCCTCGTACGCCGAGCTGGGCCGGCTGGTGGGCCTGTCCGGACCGAGCGTCACCGACCGGATCAACCGTCTGGAACAGGCCGGAGTGATCACCGGCTACCGGGCCACCATCCGCCCCGCGGCCCTCGGCCTCGGGGTGACCGCCCTGGTGGGCCTGCAGCTCAGCGACGCCGCCGACCACGAGGACGTGGCCACCCGGCTGCGCGACCTGGACGAGATCGAGGACTGCTGGTTCATCGCCGGCGACGACTCGTACATGCTCAAGGTGCGCGTGCCGGACGTCGACGGCCTGGAGCACACCATCCGCCGGCTGTCCGGCACCAAGGGCGTCTCCCGGACCCGCACCACCATCGTGCTCTCCACGAAGTGGGAGAACCGGGTCGGAGAACTGCCCGAGAACATCTAGGCGTAAGGTCGAACGGTCGATTTCTGATGGTGAAGGCGAGGCGGGCGATGGACTCGGGGCTCAAGCGCGAGCTGGAGGAGAAGGTCTACGCGGGTGAGCGGCTGACCCGCGAGGACGGTATCGCCCTGTACGAGTCGGACGACCTGGCCTGGCTGGGCGGCCTCGCCCACCACGTGCGGACGCGGAAGAACGGCGACGTCGTCCACTTCAACGTCAACCGTCACCTCAACATGACGAACGTCTGCACCGCCTCCTGCGCCTACTGCTCCTTCCAGCGCAAGCCGGGGGAGAAGGACGCCTACACGATGCGCATCGAGGAGGCCGTCCGGCTCGCCAAGGCGATGGAGGGCGAGAACCTCACCGAGCTCCACATCGTCAACGGTCTCCACCCGACGCTGCCGTGGCGCTACTACCCGCGGTCGCTGAAGGCGCTCAAGGAGGCGCTTCCGAACGTCTCCCTGAAGGCCTTCACCGCCACCGAGATCCACCACTTCGAGACGATCTCCGGGATGAGCGCGAGCGAGATCCTGGACGAGCTGATCGAGGCCGGCCTGGAGTCGCTGACCGGCGGCGGCGCCGAGATCTTCGACTGGGAGGTGCGGCAGCACATCGTCGACCACCGCACCCACTGGGAGGACTGGTCGCGCATCCACCGCCTGGCGCACGAGAAGGGCCTCAAGACCCCGTGCACCATGCTGTACGGGCACATCGAGGAGCCCCGGCACCGGGTGGACCACGTGCTGCGGCTGCGCGAGCTGCAGGACGAGACCGGCGGCTTCCAGGTCTTCATCCCGCTGCGCTACCAGCACGACTTCGTCGACATGAAGGACGGCAAGGTCCGCAACACCCTCCAGGCGCGCACCACGATGGCCACCGGCGCCGAGGCGCTGAAGACCTTCGCGGTCTCGCGGCTGCTGTTCGACAACGTGCCGCACGTGAAGGTGTTCTGGGTCATGCACGGCGTGCAGACCGCCCAGCTCGCACTGCAGCACGGCGCGGACGACATGGACGGCTCGGTCGTCGAGTACAAGATCACGCACGACGCCGACAACTACGGCACGCCCAACAAGCTCACCCGCGACGACCTGCTGGAGCTCATCCAGGACGCGGGCTTCCGCCCGGTCGAGCGCAACACCCGCTACGAGATCATCCGCGAGTACCCGGGTCCCGACGCGGCGCGCCGCGAGTCGCCGCAGCCGATGCGGCTCTGACACACCGATCGGCTCCCCGCGCCGGGGTGGTCCCGGGCGCGGGGAGCCACCGGGGGCTCCCCTTAACGTGGATGTCGTCCGGCGGCAGTGCCCCCGTCAATCGCTGTCAGCCCGGATGCCTAGGGTTGCGCCATGGCACTGCGCTTCACCCTCGACCCCCAGCTCACCCCCGTACTGCGCGGACAGCTCGTCTCCTTGTGGACCGACGTCACCAACGCGGGCGGTGCCGTCGGCTTCGTCCCGCCCGTGGGCCGGGCGGATGTCGCCCCCGAGGCGGAACGCCACTACACGGCGATGTCCGAGGGCCGGGCGCACATGGTCGCCGGCTTCGACGGCGACCGGCTGGCGGCCTCGACCTTCCTCACCTTCAACACCCACCGCCTGATGAAGCACTGGGCCTGGCTCTACACCGTCATGGTCGACCCCGCCCTCCAGGGCCGCGGGCACGGCGCGGAGCTGCTGCAGGCCGCCGAGCGGGCCGGCCGCGACCTCGGCCTCGAGGGGCTGAAGCTCAGCTGCCGCAGCGGCATGGGGCTGGAGCACTTCTACGCCCGCGCCGGCTACAAGGAGGTCGGCCGCGTCCCCGCGGCGATACGCGTCGCCGCAGGTGACGACCGCGACGACATCACGATGTGGCTCCCGCTGACCTGACGGTTCCCGGCCCGTGCTTCACTGGTGCGGGTACGTCCGGTACGTCCCGCGGGCCGGAACGAGGGAAACGAAGGAAGTGCATCGACCGTGAGCTGGAAGCCGAGCCCCATGCTGCGCTACTCCCTGATGCGCCTTGGCCTCTTCGCCGTTTGCTTCCTGGTGATCTGGGGGCTGGTGTACGTCCGCGTGCTGCCCGCCGGTCTCGGTGACTCCAACCTGCTGTGGGTCATGCTGCTCGCGCTCGTGATCAGCGCGCCGCTCAGCTTCGTCGTGCTGCGCGGGGTGCGGGAGCAGGCCTCGGTGCAGGTCGCCTCGCGCGTGGAGCGCACGAAGGCGAACCTCGCGGCCAACGCCGCGCAGGAGGACGAGGTGGACGACGCCTCGCGCGCGGCGGCGCAGAGCAGCTGACAGCTGCCGCGCCCCTGGTGAACTTTGCCTGCCCCGGCCTGGAGACCCTGCTCGCCCGCGCTTGGGGCCGGGGTGCGACGTCGGCGCGACGCGGTCGCGGCGCCCTGATGGTCCGGCTGGCCCGCCGTCTCGCTCCCTTCGGTCGCAGAGATGCGGGCTGCGGATGGGAGGGTGGGGCGGCCCTCTTCAGCAGTGTGCGGGTGGGTGCGTGGCGGGCGTTCAGGCGCCGGAGCGGATGGGCTTTCCAGTGGCGCGGCTCTCGTTGCCGTCCGCGGGTACAGATGGCTGCTTCCACGCCTACTCCCGGTGGTGGGCGCGCCTGCCGTGACCGGCGACTGCGGCTGATTCGGGGTGCTGTTGAGCGGCCTGTGGGACATCGGGCTCGCTTTCGCCGATATGTTCGGCGGAACAGAGCCCGATCTTTGAGCCAGGGAAGATCGGGCCCGCTTTCGCCGACATAGTCGGCGAAACAGAGCCCGATCTCGGTAGACCAGCCGCCGAGCCCGCTTCCTGCCGGGGAATCACCCGCAGACGCCGGTTACGGCGGGCGCGCCATCCACGGAGGGTGGGCATGGCAACCAGCCATCTCTACCCGCGGACGGCAACGAGACCGGCACCCCGCGAACAACCGGCCCCGCTCCGGAGCCTGAACCCCCGCCGACCACCGGCCCGCACACTGCCAACCGGCCTCAGGCTCCCACCCTCCCATCCGCAGCCCGCCGCTGTGCGACCGAAGGGAGCGGGACGGCGAGAGAGCCGAATCCCCACCGCCCCCACGCCACACCGTTCTCGACGGCCGGCCGCATGACCACGCGGGCCGGCCCCGGCCCGAGGCTGTCAGCCCGTACGCGGCGGGAGCTCCACCGTCCCGGAGAGATGGAGCCGATCCCCGGAGCGGACGGCGAAGGCACCGCTCGCGGCGGCGTACGAGACGGTGGCGGGCAGCAGGACGGGGGCCTTGAACTCGGCCCGCAGGGTGACCTCTTCGGCGTCCTCCGGTACGGCCTCGGCGGCGCAGCGCGCCACGGTCCACATCCCGTGCGCGATGGCCCGGGGGAAGCCGAACGGGCGCGCGGTCAGCGGATGGACGTGGATGGGGTTCCAGTCGCCGGACACGGAGGCGTGGCGGCGGCCGAGGTCCGCGGGCAGCCGCCATTCGGCCACGGTGGGCAGCACCGCCTCGCTGCCGAGCGCGGGGCTGCCGCTGCCCGTGGCCTCGCGGTCCGTGGCCCTGCGGCTCGTACCGCCCTCTCGCGTGCCGTTCCCGCGGGTCCGTGCGAGATAGCCGCTGCGGTCCGCCCAGACGACCTCCCCGTCGATCAGTGCCTCCGTGACGATGACGGCCTCCACGCCGCGCCGGTGGGGCCGCAACCCCTCGGCCCGGACGGTGATGCCGGGGCGTTCGCCTGGCGGGATCGGGCGCCGCTGGACGATCTCGATCGAGGTGTGCACCAGCCCGAGCAACGGCAGCGGGAACCGCCGGTCCGCCATCAGCCGGGCGGCGAGCGGAAAGCCGAGGATGTGGGGATAGGTCAGCGGGAGCCGGTCGGAGCGGCGGAAGCCGCACACCGCGGCGTAGGCCGCGAGCCGGTCGGGGTCCACCCGGACGGCGGGCGCGCCGGGGCGGTCGGCGGGCAAGGGCGCATCCGCGTCGGGGCGCTTGCCGACGCCGGTCAGAACGCCTTTGGCGAGGGTGAGGAGCAGCGGCATCGTGATTTCCCGCGGGGTCGGTCGACGGTCGGGTGGGGATCGTGGGTGGGCGGTGCCCCCGGGGCCTCTCCTGGTTCGGCGGCAAATTCACCCCGAGTAAGGTTACCGCCGGTAACGCCTCTGGGGGAGGGCTCTGCGCGGCGGCCGGCCGCCGGTACTCCGGGGAGGGGTGGAGCGCGGGCGGGGTGAATTCCACCGTTTCCCCGGCGGAGTCCGTATGCCGTTTCGCCGTGCTTCCCGCGGAATTCGCGGAGCCTTCGGGTCATCCCACCCGTCGGTGAAACCGCGCCGGGCGGTCGATCGCCTCGACTTCGCCGCGCGCTGTGGGCGGCGCCCCGACCCGCGGGTCCGGAAAGGCAGGAGCCCCGCACGGCAGTGCGGGGCTCCTTGGGTACTGCTCGTTGGGTACTACGGGTCAGTCCGCGATCAGGCGGGGCTGACGTTCTCGGCCTGCGGGCCCTTCGGACCCTGCGTGACGTCGAAGGTCACCGCCTGGTTCTCCTCCAGCGAACGGAAGCCGGAGGCGTTGATCGCGGAGTAGTGGACGAAGACATCGGGGCCGCCGCCGTCCTGGGCGATGAAGCCGAAGCCCTTCTCGGCGTTGAACCACTTGACGGTTCCGGTAGCCATAAGCCCTCCTTGGGCCAAAGGGTTGCCCTGCTCCAGAACCTGCCCTGCTCACTGCAAGAAGTCTGAAAACTACAAAAGCCCGCGGTCACATGCTCCGCAGGCTCTGTACTGCAAGGGAAACCAAACTGCAACTTGCGACGACAGTAGCACGGAGCATCTGCGCCGGGGAAGAGCGACAAGATCGGAATTCACCCGCGCCGCCCAGGGTGCCGGGGGAGGGCGGTTGCCGTGCCGCCGCGCGCCGCCCGCCCGGCCCCGCCGAAAGATCCCCGGGGCGGGGGTCTAGCCTCCTGATGTGGACAAATCTGCGCCGCTCCCATTCGCCGGTGATGTGCGCCGGGCCCGGCCCCGCGTCGGGCACATCCAGTTCCTGAACTGCGTGCCTCTTTACTGGGGACTCGCCCGAACGGGTGCCCTGCTGGACCTGGAACTGACCAAGGACACGCCGGAGAAGCTCAGCGCCCGGCTCGTCGCCGGGGATCTGGACGTCGGTCCGATCACCCTGATGGAGTACCTCCGGCACGCCGACGAGCTGATCGCGCTCCCGGACATCGCCGTCGGCTGCGACGGCCCGGTGATGTCCTGCGTGATCGTGAGCCAGGTGCCGCTGAGCGCCCTGGACGGGGCCCGGGTCGCCCTCGGCTCCACCAGCCGCACCTCGGTCCGCCTCGCCCAGCTGCTGCTCGCCGACCAGTACCGGGTCGAGCCCGAGTACTACACCTGCCCGCCGGACCTCTCGCTGATGATGCAGGAGGCCCAGGCCGCCGTCCTGATCGGCGACGCGGCGCTGCGCGCCTCGCTGCACGACGCGCCGCGGCTCGGCCTGGAGGTCCACGACCTCGGGCTGATGTGGAAGGAGTGGACGGGGCTGCCCTTCGTCTTCGCCGTGTGGGCCGCCCGCCGCGACTACCTGGCCGCCCGCCCCGACGTGGTGCACGAGGTGCACCGGGCCTTCCTGTCCTCCCGCGACCTGAGCATGGAGGAGGTGGAGAAGGTCGCCGAGCAGGCGGCCCGCTGGGAGGCCTTCGACGCCCGCACCCTCCAGCGCTACTTCACCACGCTGGACTTCTCGCTCGGCCCCGAGCAGCTGACCGGCATCGCGGAGTTCGCCCGCAGGGTGGGCTTCCCGGAGCAGGCGCGCGTCGAACTGCTGCGCCCCGAGGGCTGATCGCGTCCGGCCGGCGGCGGAGGCCGCCGCCGGCCAGGCCCCCGCGGGCCCCGGCGCGCCACCCCGGCGGCGGCCTCCGCGGGCCCACTACGATCGGCCGCGGACACCGGTGGCGACACCGGCCGCCGGACCCGCCCCGGCGGGGCCACGACGGCTGGGGTGACCACGGCGGCCACGGGTACAACTCCTGAGACCTTCCGCACCGGCGAGAGGCGCGCAGATGCAGCCCCTGCAAGCGAACGACCCCCCGGCGATAGGCCCGTACCGCCTCCTCGGCCGGCTCGGGTCGGGCGGGATGGGCCGGGTCTACCTGGGGCGCAGCCCGGGCGGCCGGACGGTCGCCGTCAAGGTGGTGCGCTCGGAACTCGCGGACGACCTGGAGTTCCGGACCCGGTTCCAGCGCGAGGTCGACGCGGCCCGCCGGGTCGGCGGCGCGTGGAGCGCGCCGGTGCTGGACGCCGACACGGACTCGCCGGTGCCGTGGGTGGCCACCCGCTACGTCGCCGGGCCCGCCCTCTCCGAGGCCGTCACCACCTTCGGGCCGCTGCCCGCGGAGGGGGTACGGGCGCTGGGCGCGGGGCTGGCCGAGGCGCTCGAGGCCGTGCACGGACGGGGGCTGGTGCACCGCGACATCAAGCCGTCCAATGTGCTGCTCTCGCTCGACGGCCCCGTACTGATCGACTTCGGCATCGCCCGTGCCATGGACGCCACGGCGGCCCTGACCGGCAAGGGCGCGGTCGTCGGCTCGCCCGGCTACATGGCGCCGGAACAGGTCACGGGCAGACCCGCCGGCCCCGCCGCCGACATCTTCGCCCTCGGCGCCGTGCTGGCCTTCGCGGCGACCGGCCGGGGCCCGTTCAGCGGGGACAGCGCGGCCGTCCTGCTCTACAAGGTCGCCCACGAGGAACCCGAACTCGACGGCATGCCGGACGAGCTGCGCCGGATCGCCGAGTCCTGCCTCGCCAAGGACCCCTCCGTACGCCCGACGCCGCGTCAGGTCGCCGAGCTGCTGGCACCCGGCAGCGAGGCGGCCTCGATGGTGCGGGCCGGCTGGCTGCCCGCCCCGCTGACGGAGCGGCTGGGGCGGCAGGCCGTCGAGCTGCTCGACCTCGAACCCACCCCGCCCCCCGGCACGCCCGGCTCGGCCACCGGCACCCCCGGCGCGACCAACGGCAGCCACGGCACCTACGGTTCGCACCCCTCGTACGGGACGTTCGGCCCGCCGCCGTCCCTCACCGAGCCGCAGGACGCGCCGCCGTTCGCCGCCACGCCCACCCCCGCCCCGGGGCCCCGCCGCGGGCGCTCGCGGGTGGCCGCGGCGGTCGCGACGGGGATCCTGCTCGTCGCGGCCGCGGTGACGCTGGCGATCGTGCTGCCGGGCCTCGGCGACGGCTCGGACGAGGCCAAGGGGGGTGAGCGCACCCCCTCGCGCGGCGCGAGCACCGCGCCCTCGACCTCGACTTCCTCCTCCACGTCCGCGTCTCCGGCCTCTTCCTCGCCGTCGGCCCCGGAACCGAAGGTGCCCGAACTCCCCAAGGCCTTCGTCGGCACGTGGAAGGGCGACACCGTCACCGCCCACGGTGTGCCGGGCACGCTGGAGATCACCCTCCGCGAGGGCAAGGTCGGCGCGGTCGTCGGACGGGACAAGAGCGTCCTGGACCTGCTCGGCCAGACCTACGACTGCAGCGGGGACTGGAAGCTCGCCGAGGCCACGGCGAAGAGCATCGTCCTCGACACCAGCGGCGGCACCAACCCGCACCCCGGAGTCTGCTCGGACGGCTCGACGAACGAGCGGTTCACGCTCGAGGACGACGGCTCGCTGCACTACCGGTCGGGCGACTCCCTGGCCGGACAGCCGGAAGGGGACCTCAGGAAGCAGGGCGGCTGACCCCCTGGCGTAGGCTGAGCGGGTCCGTCACACCCCTCGGAAGGATGCCCGGTGAGCGAGAACGCCGACCTCCAGTCCGTCCTCGACCGCGCCGCCGACGGCGGTCGCATCACCCCCGAGGAGGCGCTCGACCTCTACCGCTCCGCGCCCCTCCACGCGCTCGGCTCCGCCGCCGACGCCGTACGCCGCCGCCGCTACGCGGGTGTCGAGCACATCGCGACGTACATCATCGAGCGCAACATCAACTACACCAACGTCTGCGTGACGGCGTGCAAGTTCTGCGCCTTCTACGCCGCGCCCAAGGACACCGCCAAGGGCTGGACCCGCGACCTGGACGACATCCTGCGCCGCTGCGCGGAGACCGTCGAACTCGGCGGCACCCAGATCATGTTCCAGGGCGGCCACCACCCCGACTACGGCGTCGAGTACTACGAGAAGCACTTCAGCGCCATCAAGCAGGCGTTCCCGCAGCTGGTCATCCACTCCCTCGGCGCCTCCGAGGTCGAGCACATGGCCCGCATCTCCAAGGTGTCGGTGGAGGAGGCCATCACGCGCATCCACGCCGCGGGCCTGGACTCCTTCGCCGGCGCCGGCGCGGAGCTGCTGCCGGAGCGGCCGCGGAAGGCGATCGCCCCGCTGAAGGAGAGCGGCGAGCGCTGGCTGGAGATCATGGAGACCGCGCACAACCTGGGCGTGGAGTCGACCTCCACGATGCTCATGGGCACCGGCGAGACCAACGCCGAACGCATCGAGCACCTGCGCATGATCCGCGACGTCCAGGACCGCACGGGCGGCTTCCGCGCCTTCATCCCGTACACCTACCAGCCCGAGAACAACCACCTGAAGGGCCGCACCCAGGCGACGCTCTTCGAGTACCTGCGGATGATCGCCATCGCGCGGATCTTCCTGGACAACGTCGCCCACATCCAGGGCTCCTGGCTCACCACGGGCAAGGAGGCCGGCCAGCTGTCGCTGCACTACGGAGCCGACGACCTCGGCTCGGTGATGCTGGAGGAGAACGTGGTCTCCTCCGCCGGCGCCAAGCACCGCTCCAACCGCATGGAGCTGATCCACCTGATCCGCGCCGCCGGACGGGTCCCCGCCCAGCGCGCCACGACCTACGAGCACCTCGTCATCCACGACGACCCGGCGAACGACCCGGTCGACGACCACGTCGTCTCCCACCTGTCGTCGACCGCCATCGAGGGCGGCACGGCGCACCCGGAGCTGAAGCTGCTCAGCACCTCCTGACGGCGCCGGTACGGATCCGCCGATGCTGACGATCCACTCCGGTACGGACGGCAGGGCCCTGCTGGTGGACGGCGGCCGCATCGCGGCCGCCGGCCCGCTCGACGCGGTGCGCGCGGCCCACCCGGGTGCCCGCGTCCGCTCCTGGCCCGGCGCGGTGCGTCCGGGGCTGACCCACGAGGGAGAGCTCCCGCAGGCCCCCACCCCGCGGGAGCGTGTGCACGCCCTGCTGCTGCGCGGCGTCACCGCCGTCGCGACCGCCCCGGCCGATCCCGCGCTGCGCTCCGCCCTGGACCGCAGCGGGCTGCTCCCGGCACGCCCGGCCCCCTCCCTGGAGCCGGGCGCCCGGGCCGACTTCGCCGTCTTCGACGAGGACGGCGCCTGTGTGGCCACCGTGATCGGCGGCCGGCTCCTGCATCGCCGGGCCTGACCGGGCCGACCGCCGCCTCGCCGGCCACAGATGTCGTACGTGCTCCCGCGCCGCATGGCGGTCCCCGGTCCGGGTGCCTCGCGGCGCCCGCCGGCGCGGCCCTCCCACGGCCGCCACCGGCGGCGCGCGGGCGAGCCCGCGGTGACAACCGCGCCTCCGCCGGTCATGCGTCGGGCGGCGACGCCGAAGCCGGTGATCGGGGGCGGATCCGGGGACGGGACCGGACGGTCGCCGAAGGGCCCGCGACGTGAGCCGCGCCGGACCCGCGCCACCCGCGGGCACCACGGGACGCCGCCCGGCGTTCCGCGGACGCACCCGGGGCCCCTGCGCGGGCCGCGGGGCGGCCGGGTGAACAATGGGGGCGTGACCCGAGCCTCCCTGGACAAGCAGCCGCACGAAGTCGCCGCGATGTTCGACGACGTCGCGGCCAACTACGACCTCACCAACGACGTGCTGTCGCTCGGCCAGGACCGGCGCTGGCGCAAGACCGTCGCCCAGGCCCTCGCCGTCCGTCCCGGCGAGCGCGTGCTGGACCTGGGCGCCGGCACGGGCACCTCCTCCCTGCCCTTCGCCGAGGCGGGTGCCCGCGTGGTGCCCTGCGACTTCTCCCTCGGCATGCTGCGCGAGGGCAAGCGCCGCCACCCCTTCCTGCCGCTCACCGCGGGCGACGCGACACGGCTGCCGTTCGCCGACGGGGTCTTCGACGCCGTGACGATCTCCTTCGCGCTGCGCAACGTCCACGACACCGACGCCGCGCTGCGCGAGATGCTGCGGGTCACCCGCCCCGGCGGCCGGGTCGTCATCTGCGAGTTCAGCCACCCCACCTGGGCGCCGTTCCGCACGGTCTACACCGAGTACCTCATGCGGGCGCTGCCGCCGGTCGCCCGCACGGTCAGCAGCAACCCCGACGCCTACGTCTACCTCGCCGAGTCGATCCGCGCCTGGCCCGACCAGCCCGCCCTCGCCGCGCGCCTGCAGAAGGCCGGCTGGTCGAAGGTCGCGTGGCGCAACCTGTCGGGCGGCATCGTGGCGTTGCACCGCGCGGTTCGCTGAGGATCCGCGCGGACGGGCGGGACGGCGTCGCGTGCCGATGGCTTGCGCCCCGCTCCCTGCTCCACCTCCACCCCACCCCATCCGCGCGGCCTCCAAGCCGGGGCGCCCGGTCCGCGCGTGAAAGCGGCACATAGACTGCACGGGTCCGGTCCGGCCGCCGCCGGCCGGTCGCAGACAGGCCGCATCGGCCCAGAGCAGCGAGGAGCACCGTGACCGAGACCGCCGCTTCGGAGCGCAGCGCCGATGTGATCGTCGTGGGTGCCGGGCCCGCCGGTTCGACGACGGCCTACTACCTGGCGAAGGCGGGACTCGACGTCCTGCTGCTGGAGAAGACCGCCTTTCCGCGCGAGAAGGTGTGCGGTGACGGTCTGACGCCCCGTGCGACCAAGCAGTTGGTCGCGATGGGCATCGACATCTCCGAGGAGGCCGGCTGGCTGCGCAACAAGGGCCTCCGCATCATCGGCGGCGGTGTCCGGCTGCAGCTGGACTGGCCCGACCTGGCCTCGTTCCCCGACTACGGGCTCGTGCGCAAGCGCGAGGACTTCGACGAACTCCTCGCCCGCCAGGCGCAGAAGGCCGGGGCCCGGCTGTACGAGCGCTGCAACGTGGGCGCCCCGATCCGGGACGAGCGCACCGGCCGGATCACGGGCGTCGAGGCCAAACTGGGCGAGGAGAAGACCCCGGTCACCTTCCACGCGCCGCTGGTGGTCGCCGCCGACGGCAACTCCACCCGGCTCTCCCTCCAGATGGGACTGCACCGCCGTGAGGACCGCCCCATGGGCGTGGCCGTCCGCACGTACTTCACCTCGCCCCGGCACGACGACGACTACCTGGAGTCCTGGCTGGAGCTGTGGGACCGGCGGGTCCCGGGCGACCCGCGGCTGCTGCCCGGCTACGGCTGGATCTTCGGCATGGGCGACGGCACGTCCAACGTCGGCCTCGGCGTCCTCAACACCTCCGCCTCCTTCAAGGAGCTGGACTGGCGCGAGGTGCTGAAGGCCTGGTGCGCCTCGATGCCCGAGGAGTGGGGCTACACCGAGGAGAACATGACCGGCCCCATCCGCGGCGCGGCGCTCCCGATGGCCTTCAACCGCCAGCCGCACTACACCAAGGGCCTGCTGCTGGTCGGCGACGCGGGCGGCCTGGTCAACCCGTTCAACGGCGAGGGCATCGCCTACGCGATGGAGTCCGGTCAGATCGCCGCCGACGTCATCGTGCAGGCCCACGCGCGCGGCACCGCCGCCCAGCGTGAGCTGGCGCTCCAGTCGTACCCGCGGATCCTGAAGGACACCTACGGCGGCTACTACACGCTCGGCCGGGCCTTCGTGAAGCTGATCGGCAACCCGAAGATCATGAAGCT
The DNA here is from genome assembly GCF_040638135.1 of Streptomyces sp. NPDC026673. Classification (NCBI taxonomy): domain Bacteria; kingdom Bacillati; phylum Actinomycetota; class Actinomycetes; order Kitasatosporales; family Streptomycetaceae; genus Streptomyces; species Streptomyces sp. NPDC026673. The sequence goes on from NZ_JBEZXR010000063.1 coordinate 51,589, forward strand.
GGCGACGCAGCGCGGCCTCACCCACCCGATGCTGATGCGCTTCACGCTGAAGCTGCTGGCCAACCTCACCGACCCGTCGGGCGGCGACGCGATGGACCGCGTCATCAACGGCCTGTCGAAGGTGGCACCGCGCTCCTGACCTTCCGGCATCCCACTCGCCGCGCCGGCCCGTGCAGACGGGCCGGCGCGGCTTTTTACCGTCCTCCTCTCCTTACGTATACATCCCTATCCGAATGTTCAAAGGGTAGGATGCGGAGTCATGGAGAAGGATTGGCTGTCCGTGGAGCAGGTCGCCGAGCGGCTCGGCCTGCATGTGCGCACGGTCCGCGGCTACATCCGCGACGGCCGGCTGAAGGCCGTGCGCATCGGGAAGCAGTACCGCGTCGCCCGAGCCGACCTGGACGCCTTCACCGGCCTTCCCGCGGCCGTCGCCCGGCACCGGGTGGAGGTCTCGGCCATCGTCGAGGTCGACGGCATCGGGGCGGCCGCGGCCGACCGCCTGGGCACCCTGCTGGTGGCCGGCGCCCAGATGGCGCGGGACCCCCACGAGTTGGCCCGGGTCCGGACGGCGTACGACGACGAACGCTCGCGGCTCAAGGTCGTGGTGCTCGGCGGTGCCGCGGCGACGGCGGACGTCCTGCGCACCATCGACAGCGTCCTGGAAGGGGAGAACGGCATGTTCGCGGTGGAGGAGAACCACGGTCGGGAGGCCGGCCGTGGCTGACGTGGTGACCGAGCGCCGGGGCGTGCCCGTCCTCGTCTGCGGCGAGGAGGGCGTGAGGATCGCCGGCGTCCAGGACGCGCTCGATGTGATCGGTTCCGCCTTCTCCCGTGCGGAGGTCGTGGCCGTCCCGGTCGCCCGGCTGGACGAGCGGTTCTTCGAGCTGCGCTCCGGCCTGGCGGGGGAGATCCTGCAGAAGTTCGTCAACTACCGCATCCGGCTGGCCGTCGTGGGCGACATCTCGGCGTACGTCGCTGCCAGTAAGGCCTTTCGGGATCTGGTCCGGGAGTCCGACCGGGGCGACGGGACGTGGTTCGTCGCCGACCTCGACGCCCTCGACGCCCGCCTGGGCTGACCGGGCGTCCGCCGGCCTGCCGGGCGAACTCGCCCGGGACCGGGAGCCGTTGCCCCGGTCCGACGCGCCGCGGGACGCCGGGCGGGAAGGTGAACTCCGGCGCGGCGGGCGCGGGTTCCGGCAGGCCCGGGAGGGCGGAGGCCGGTGGGGCGGATCCCGTCCTTCTTGACATCGATGTCGGTTGACATCGATGTCAGATGGGCCTGCCCCGTAGTCAGCTCGCGCCCGAAATGCGGGATTTGAGGCGCTGTGCTCATACTTTTGATCACTGCTCGGGGATCCGTGATCAAAAGAAGGGTGCAGTCAATGAGCACGCGCATAGCACAGAGCCTGGCCGCCGCGGCCGCATCGGTCCTGCTCGCCGGAGGGGGCGTGCTCGCCGCGGCCGGCCCGGTCTCGGCCGTCACCGCGGACCATCAGCCCAGCGACCGGCGCGGGGACGACCGCCGGGACGACAACCGTGGTGACGACCGCCGTGGTGATGACCGCCGTGGTGACGACCGTCGGGACGACAACCGTGGTGATGACCGTCGTGGCGACGACCGCCGCGGCGACGACCGCCGGGACGACCGGCGAGGCCACTGCTCCATCGGCCTGGGCTCCTGGAAGCTGGAGTACCGTCCCGGACGCCTCGTGCGGGTGAGCAGCCACGGGCGCGTCAAATGGGTCCGTACGCCGGGCCACTGGGTCAGGGTCTGGCACAGCGGAGGACGGGACTGCAACCGCCGCTGAACCCGACGTCCGGAGCCCGGCTCCCCGCCCCCGGCGGAGCCGGGCTCCGGCCCGTGAGCCCCGTCCGGGGCTCCCCGGTCGTCCGGCCCCGTGAGCGGTACCTCTCCTTGCGGCGGGGCCGGACTTTCGCGTGCGGCCGTGTGCGCCGGCGTATGGCGGCGTATGGCGGCGTGTGGCGGCGTGTGGCGGCCCTCCCCGGCGGCGGCGGGGGAGGAAGGCGCCGGGCGTCCCGGCGTGCCGGGTGCGTGCGTCCGGCCCGCGGCGGAGAGTGCCGCCGGGGGCGCAACGGCGGAGGCCGGCCGCCCCGGGGCGGGGGGCGGCCCCCGCGGGGGCGGGGGGGGCGGGTGAGGGCCCCCCCACCGGCGGCGGGGGCGGGTTGGTGGTAAACGGCGTGGTTTGG
>NZ_JBEZXR010000064.1:0-30761 GCF_040638135.1 Streptomyces sp. NPDC026673
GCGCGCCGAGGGCGGTGCCCACCAGCAGGGCGGCGAAGGTCTGGCCCGTCACCGGCACCGGGGAGCCGGGTACCGGCACCGACAACTGCGCGGCCGGCGCATGGGGGTCGCGCCGGGGCGGACCGCTGCGGGCCGGGGCGGAGGATCATGGGGACATGACCGGTTCACCGCGCGCCCGCTCCTTCGACCTCGCCGCCGACCGGTACGCGGCGAACCGCCCCTCGTACCCGCCGGCCCTGCTCGACGCCGTGGAGGAACTGGCGGGGCACCGGCTGGGCGGTGCGCTCGTCGCGGACGTCGGCGCGGGGACGGGCATCGCGACCGCGCTGCTGCACGCCCGTGGCGCCCGGGTCGTCGCCGTGGAGCCCGGTGCCGGGATGGCCGCGGAGCTCCGGCGCCGTCTGCCGGGCGTCGGTCTCGTGCGCGGCGACGGCGACCGGCTTCCGCTGGCCTCGGGCGCCTTCGACTTCGTGACGTACGCCCAGGCCTGGCACTGGACCGATCCGCGGCGGTCCGTGCCGGAGGCGCTGCGGGTGCTGCGGCCCGGAGGCGCCTTCGCGCTGTGGCGCAACGAACCCGACGTGTCGGTGCCGTGGATCGCCGCAGAGCAGGATCGGCTGCGCGGCTTCCTGGCGGCGCTGTCCCATCCCCGCGCCGGCCGGCTGCCGGAGGGGCCGGGTTTCACCGAGCGGAGGCTGACGTGGTCCCGGCGGGTGCCGGTCGAGGTGCACCTGGCCAACCTCGGCACCCAATCGGCGTTCCTGATGCTCGGCCCGGAACGGGCCGACGCCTTCCTCGGCACCGAACGCGAGCGCCTGGCACGGCTCTTCCCGGACGGCGTGGTGGAGGAGCGCTACGTCGTCAACTTGGTGCTCGCACTCCGCTGACGCGCCGCCCCGGCCGCCCGGGACGCCACGGGCCGCCCGCGGTTGATCAGGACCACGCCCGCGATGCCGATCGCGCCGCCCGTGATCTCCGCCGGCAGCGGGGCCTCGCCCAGCCACCCGAAGGCGACCGCGATCGCCACCGGCGGTACGAGGTACAGGGCGGCCGTGGACGTGGCGAGGCTGAGCCGGGCGACCGCGTACCCCCAGACGACGAAGCCCAGTGCGGAGGGCAGCAGCCCGAGGTAGACCGCCGACGCGAGGGCCGAGCCCGGGGCGTGGGCCGCGGCCCGGAAGGCGCCGGGGGCGAGCGGCAGGAGCATCAGCGTGCCGGCCCACATGGCGTAGCAGGCCACCTCCAGCCCGGTACGGCGGGCCAGCAGGGGCTTGGTGGCGGCATGGTAGACGCCCTGGACGACCGCGGCGCCGAGGACGACGAGCGCCCCCGCCGTGAAGTGCGCGCCGCCGCGGGCGAACGCGATGACCGCGGCGCCGCCGATCGCCACGAGGCTGCCCAGGACGATGGCGCGGGTCAGCGGCTCGCCGAGGAACGCGGTCGCGAGCAGCACGCTGAAGACGGGGGCGATGGCGACCAGCAGGCTCGCGGTGCCCGCGGGCACATGCACCTCGCCCCAGTTGAGCAGCAGTTGGTAGGCGGCCATGCCGGTCAGACCGCACAGTGCGACAAGCGGCAGGTCACGCCGCCGGGGAGGGCGCACGCCGAGCAGCGGGGCGGCCACCGCGAGCGCCGCGGAGGCCACGGCCAGCCGCAGGAAGGACAGCCCGGCGACCCCCAGCCCCTCCAGGCCGACGCGGATGGCCGGGAACGCCGAGGCCCACAGCACGACGGTGCCTGCGAGGGCGAGGACACGGGGAGACGGAACGCGACTCTTCACGCGTTCCACTCTCCCGACTAGAATGATAAAGATCCAGTTACTCTTTCTTCGCCAACCGAAAAGGCTGACTTAATGCTCGATGTCCGCCGACTGAGCCTGCTGCGTGCCTTCTCGGTCCACGGCACGATCGCCGCCACGGCCGAGGCGCTCCATCTGACGGGACCGGCCGTCTCCCAGCAGCTGGCCGCCCTGGAACGGGAGACCGGGGTCCCGGTCCTGGAGAAGCAGGGCCGTACGCTGCGCCTGACCGCCGCCGGACGGCTGCTGGTGGAGCACGCGGAGGTGATCCTCGGCGATCTCGCCTCAGCCGAGGCGGCCTTGGAGAGCCTGCGCGGAGGTGCCGGAGGACCGGTCCGGGTCGCCGCCTTCCCCTCCGCGGCACGCACCCTGCTGCCGGAGGTGTGGCGGCTGCTCGCCGGGGACGCCCGAAACGAGGCCGGCGGCCCGCCCGGACAGCCCGGGCTCAGGATCGCCGAGCACGAGCCGGACGCGGCGGTGGAGTCGCTGCGGCGCCACGAGACCGACATCGCCGTCGTCCACGCGTACAGCCTGCTGCCGCGCGAGGTGCCCGCGGGCTGCGAGCAGCACCACCTGATGGAGGACCCGGTGCTGCTCGCGGTCCCGCCCGCGCTCGCCGCCGAGCACGGCCTGGCCCCGGGCGACGCCCTCGATCTGGCGCTCCTCGCCGGACGGAACTGGCTCATGCCCGGGTCCGAGACCTCCTGCCACGAACTGACCCGGCGGGCCTGCGGCGCGGCGGGTTTCGTGCCCCGGCCGGTGGCGGTGGCGAGCGACTTCTCCGTCCTCACCGCCCTGGTCGCGGCCGGCGCGGGGGTCGCCCTCGTCCCGCGGCTGGCCTTGCCGGCGGCTCTCGACGGCATCAGCCTCCACCCGCCCGCGCACCCGGTGACCCGTACGGTCTCGGCGCTGCTCGCCGCCGGTACCGCCGGGCAGCCGCCGCTGCGCCGCGTACTGGAGTGTCTGGTGGCCGCGGCGGGGCGGCGCGCCTAGCGTGGGCGCAGTGGCACGGGGCTGCGCGGAACGGGAAGCGAGGGAGCACGTATGAAGAGCGCTGATCTGCTCGCCGACGCCTTCGGCAGGATCCAGGAGACCGTGCACGAGGCCGTCGACGGCCTGTCCCCGGAGGCCCTGCACGCCCGGCCCGACGCAGGGGCGAACTCGATCGCCTGGCTGATCTGGCATCTGACCCGCATTCAGGACGATCATGTGGCGGATGTCGCGGGCACCGACCAGCTGTGGACGGCCGGCGGCTGGGCCGACCGCTTCGGCCTGCCCTTCGCGCCGTACGACACCGGATACGGCCACCGCCCCAAGGACGTGGCCGCGCTGCGCGTGGGGGCGGGCGAGTTGCTGACCGGCTATCACGACGCGGTGTACGAGAGCACCCTGCGCTATCTGGGGACACTGCGGGAGACGGACTTCCCTCGCGTCGTCGACGAAGGCTGGGATCCGCCGGTGACGCTCGCGGTGCGGCTGGTCAGTGTGGTCTCGGACGACCTGCAGCACGCCGGTCAGGCGGCCTACCTGCGCGGCTGCGTGGAGCGCGGCGCGCTCTAGGCCAGGCTTCGTGCTCCAGCCGTAGATCGCGATCCTGCCGTGTCGGCGAGGACCACCGCGGCACGGGACGCTCAGGGCCCATAGACGAGATCAGTGCCGCCGCCGGCCTTGATCAGCCAGGACAGCGAACCGCTGCCGAACGGCCAGCCGGTGGTGGCCACCTGCACCCAACCGCCCGACTCATCGGTATCCGCATGCCACCACCACCAGCTGCGATCGTCACCGGCCCCTTCCTCGGTCGGGTCGAAGTGGTGCAGCCAATCCGACAGCGTCCACGCTCCCCGGCCGGCGGCCTTCCTCTGCTCCGGCGTCATCGCCCGCCACTGCCGCAGCCATGCCTCGGCGTCGAAGGGCTCGCCGTGCTCCGGCTCCATGGCCTCGGGCTCGCACCGCTGGACGAACCACTCGGGCAGCAACCGCGGCCACCGCTCCAGTGCGGGCCAGTCACCCATCCGCTCGACCACGCACGTCAGCACCGCACGCACATCGGCTATGACCTGGACCGGGTCCTGGGCGGCGAACCGGACGCGCACGAGAAACAGCCCCTCGTCGTCCTCCGGTCCCGGTCCGGACACAAGACGCCGTAGCTCGCCTTCCACGATCTCCACGGCGAGAGAGTCTGCATCATCACCGGCGTCCGCCACACCCCGATACCGCCAGGGGTACGGGCGAGTCGCGCCTCGGGTCACACGTCGGCGTCGGCGCGCTCGTACTGCAGCAGCACGACCCCGTTGCCGAAGGCCTGGGTCCCGGTGAGCCGGAGCGCGGTGAGGGTGTCGGCGTCGGGGAAGACCGGCCTGCCCCGGCCCAGCACGACGGGGTGGACGTAGATCCGGTACTCGTCGACCAGCCCCAGCCGCAGGAACGAGGCGGCGAGGTCCGCGCCGCCGAGCACCAGGTCACCGCCCGGCCGCGCCTTGAGCGCCATGACCTCCTCGGCGACGACGTCGCGCACGATCGTGGTGTTCCAGTCGGCGTGCTCCAGGGTCCGCGAGTACACGAACTTCGGCATGTCGCGCCAGATCCCGGCGAACTCGGCGACGACGGGGCCGCTCTCCGGGTCGGCGTCGGCCGTCGGCCAGTAGCCGGCCATGAGCTCGTGGGTGACACGGCCGCTCAGGAAGCCGCCCATCGTCCTCAGCCGCTCGTTCATGTGGCGGTGCAGCTCCTCGTCGACGAGGTGCCAGTCGATCTCGCGGCCGGGTCCCTCGAAGTAGCCGTCGAGGGACACCGACATCTGCAGGATGATCTTTCGCACAGCGGACCTCCCGAGTTGCCCACGGTCCCCCGGACGATACGCTCCCCCGGCCGCCGGCGGCCCGCCCCGCGGCCTACGGCCGGCACCCGCTCTCAGCCGTAGAAGTTGCGCTCCCAGCGGTGCCGCGCCAGGACGGACAGCTGATCGGGCGTCAGCGGCCGTCCGTCGCTCAGCGCGGTGTTCCGTTCGACGTTGCGCACCGACCGCATGCCGGGGATGACGGTGGAGACCGCGGGCTCGCTCAGGACGAACCGCAGGGCGGTCTCCGCCATCTCGTCGGTGGCGATGCCGAGGTCCGCGGCGATGGCCGCCACGCGCCGCTCGACCTGTGCCGGACGGTCCTCGCGGAAGTACCGGTTGCGGAAGTCGCCCTCGGGGAAGGTCGTTCCCGCGGTGACCCGGCCGGTCAGGCCGCCCTCGTCGAGGGCCACCCGGACGATGACGCCGACGCCGTGCTCCCGGCAGGCGGGGAACAACGCGTCCGCCGGCGCCTGGTCGAAGATGTTGTAGATCACCTGCACGGTGTCCACCACCCCGCTGCGGACCAGCGCGAGGGCGTTGTCCGGCTGGTGGTCGTTGACGGACACGCCGAAGAGCCGGATCTTCCCCTGCTTTTTGAGGTCGGCGACGGTCTCCGCCCAGTCCCCCCGGCCCACCCACTCGTCGCTCCAGACGTGGAACTGGAGCACGTCGAAGTGGTCCAGCCCGCTCGCCCGCAGGCTGGTGTCGAGGCTCTCGCGGATGTGGTCGCCGGGGAAGGCCTCCGAGGGGTCCACGCCGTCGGGGGCGGGCCACAGGCGGTTCATCGGCGGCACCTTGGTGGCCACGAGGATCTCGTCCCCGGCCCGGGCCCGCTCCCGGACCACCCGTCCGACGATCCGCTCGCTCTCGCCGTAGCCGCGGGCGGTGTCGACCAGGTTCACGCCGAGGTCGACGGCCCGGTTCAGCGCCCGTACGGACTCGTCCTCGGTGGCGCCCACCCAGGCGGACTCGCCGATCCCCCAGGCACCGTATCCGATCTCCGACACCCGCAGCCCGCTGCGTCCCAGGTCCCGGTAGCGCACAGTCGTCCTCCACATCGTGCCGTCGCCGGCGGAGGGCCCGCCGCCGCCACGACGATAGGCGACCGGTTCGCGAAAGGCCGTCAGGGTTCCGGCGCGGCCCGTCGCCGGATGCCGCGCGCATACCTCAACTCGCGGCGTGGTGGGGAGGATTCGGTGATTCCGGGCACGAGCGCCCGGGCGGGTCCTAGCGTGGTCGGTCCAGCACGGATGACGGGGGGAGACAGGGGGATCGCTGTGCCGAACCCGCCCGGCCGAGGGCCCTCACGGCGCCGCATGATCGAGCCCACCCGCATCATCCCGGCGCGGGAGGCGGCCGGAGGGCCCGACGAGCCGTGGGAGGAGTCCCTCGGGCTCTTCCGCCCGGCCGCCGGTGCCACCCCGCCCCGGGAGGACGGTCCCGACACCCAGCCGCTCCCGCGCACCGAACCGCCGCCAGGGCGGGCCTCACCCCAAGGTTCCGGCCCCCAGGGCTCCGCCCCGCGGACGGAGGCCCGTCCGCGGCGGCCCCGGCACTCACCCCGCGCCAGGCGCGCCCTGCGCATCGCCGCGCTCACCGGCACCGGTGGCGCCGCCGGATTCGCGCTCGCCTTCGCCCTGCTCTCCCCCGGCATCGGCCTCGGCGCCGGACCCGGCGCGCCGCAGGGTGCCGCCCCCGCCGGTCCCGGCACGCCATCGGCCGCCGCGCCCGACGCCCCCGGCGCGAGCGCGGCCGGCGGAGTGCTCCGCGAGGGCGACAGCGGGCCGGCCGTCAGCGAGCTCCAGTCCCGTCTCCTGCGGATCCCGAACGTCTACGCGGGCGGGGCGGTCGACGGCCGCTTCGACGGACGCCTCGCCGCCGCCGTCGCCCGGTTCCAGGTCTGGTACGGCGTCCGCGGCGACGAGAGCGGCGAGTACGGCGACGCCACGCGCCGGGACCTGCAGTCCCGTACCGCGCTCGCCTCGGGCTGAGCCCGTCGGGCGGTCGGCTCCCCCCGGTCGGCTCCCCCGGACGGCGGCGCGCGGCCGCCCGGCGGCGGTGCCCGGCGCGACAGGTGGGGACGCCCGGCGCCTTATAGATTGGTTCCGTGGCCCTGCCGGACACGGGGGACGACCGGAACACCGTGGCGAGCCCGCCGATCGACTACGCGGCGCTCTTCGCGGCGACGCCCAGCCCGTACCTCGTACTGGACGCCGCGCTCATGATCGTGGGCGTCAACCAGGCGTACCTGGCGGCGACCCGGCGGACCCGGGACGATCTGATCGGGCAGTTCATCTTCGACGCTTTCCCCGACAACCCCGCCGACCCGCTGGCCGACGGGGTGCGCAATCTCAGTGCCTCCCTGCACCGGGCCCTGACCTCCCGTGAGCCCGACACCATGGCACTGCAGAAGTACGACATCCCGGTGATGGAACGTCCCGGGATGTTCGAGGAGCGCTGGTGGAGCCCGATCAACACTCCCGTCCTCGGGCCGGACGGCGAGGTGGCGTGGATCATCCACCGGGTGGAGGACGTGACGGCCTTCGTCCGGACCCGCCGGCACCGGCACGGGCTGCAGGGCTCGGACCTGAGCGAGCGGGAACAGGCGATGGAGGCCGAGCTGTACGCGCGGGCCCGGGAGCTGCAGCGGCTCAACGACCAGTTGCGCGAGGCCCACTCCCGCGAACGGCAGGTCGCGCTCACGCTCCAGGAGGCCATGCTCCACTCGCCGGATCTGGCCCGGCACGAGGACATCGCGGTGCGCTACCTGCCGGCCGCGGGCTCGCTGAACGTGTGCGGCGACTGGTACGACGTGGTCAACCTGTCGGCGGGCCGCTACGCGGTGGCGGTCGGTGACGTCGTCGGCCACGGCCTGGAGGCCGCCAGCGTCATGGGGATGCTGCGCAGCGCGCTCAGCGCGGCGATGCGCACCGTCGACGGACCCGCGAAGGCCCTGGAGGTCGTCGGCCAATACGCTCGCTGCGTCGACGGCGCGCTGGCGACCACCGTCGTGAGCGCCCTGGTCGACCGGGAACGGCACCTGATCAGCTACAGCAGTGCCGGCCATCCGCCGCCGGTCCTGCTCCACCGCGACGGCCGCTGCGCCCTGCTGGACCAGGCCACCGACCCGCCCCTGGGCGCCCGCCCCGCCCATGTCGCCCGGCCGCAGGCGGCCCTGCCGTACCGCCCGGGGGACACGCTGGTGCTCTACACCGACGGGCTCATCGAGCGCCGCGGGGAGGACATCGACACGGGCCTGGCCCGGCTGACCACGGCACTCGCCGATCAACCCGCGCTCAGCGCGGAGCGACTGGCGGACGCCCTGCTGGCCCGGCTCGGCGTCACGGGGGGCGCGGCGGACGACATCGCGCTGGTCACCGTCCGTCTGTGAGGTGCGGCCGGGGCCGGTCCGCGCGGTGGCCGGGCGCTCCTGCCCGGCCTACGGTGATCTGAAGGGGTGCGGCGTGTCCCGGACCTGAGGAGGGAGGAGGCCGCGGGTGCCCGGTCGCGGTGGGCTGGAGTGGCTGCGGGCCCGTGATCCGGGCCTGCGGGCGGTGCGCCGTTCCGCGCGGGTGACCCTCGTCGCGTGCCTGAGCTTCTACGTGGCGCGCTACGGCTTCGGCGACCCCGTCGTCGCCATCTACGCCCTCTTCGGCGCGGTCGCCTCCGGCGCCCTGTCGTATGTGCCCGGTACGCCGCGCGAGCGTGCCCTGACGCTGCTGGCGGCGCTGCCGGTGGCCGCGCTGCTGGTGGCGTTGGGTACGGCGCTGGCCGTGAACGACTGGACGGCGGCGCTGGGAATGCTCGGGGTCGGCTTCGCGGTGACGTACGCGGGGGTGGGCGGGCCCAGGCTGGTGGGGCTCGCGAACGGCCTGCAGTTGTTCTACATCCTGCCCTGCTTCCCCCCGTACCAGCCGGAGGCGCTGGGCCTGCGCCTGAGCGGACTGGTGGTCGGCGTCCTGCTGATGGCGGCGGCCGAGGTGTGGGTGTGGCCGGATCCCTCGCCGGGGCGCTACCAGGACCGGCTCGCCCACGCGTGCGAGACCGCGGCGAAGGCCCTGCAGTCGCTGGCGCTCGAGCCGCCGGTCGTGTCCGAGCGGCTGGAACGCCTGCTGGAGACGGCACAGCAGTTGCGCATGAGCCATGTGCCGAAGGACGAACGCCCGGCGTCGGCGGGGGCGCGCGACCGCGCGCTGTGCCAGGCGGCCGCCTACCTGCGGCACCTGCTGGCGCAGACCGGGCAGTTGGCCGAGGACGCGGCGGAACGCGCACCGGCCCCCGACCCCGCCCGCTCGCGGATGCTGCTGGCCTCCGCCACCGCCTGCCACAGCGCCGCCCGGGCGCTGCGGGGCTCGGCACCGGCACCCCCGGTCGCCCCGTGCGCGGCCGCCGCGGCGGCCTTCGAGGAACACCGGGCGCGCCGTTCGGTGTCCGGTGCGGCCTCCGCCGTGACGGTGCGGGACGGGGCGATCGCCCTCGACATCGCGTACACCGCGGCCTTCCTGGTCACCTCCGTCCGGATCGCGCTCGGCGCGCGGGTGCCGCCCGACACGACACGGCCCGAGGAGCGACTGGGGCCGTTCTGGTACGCGGGGCAGTCGCCCGTCGCCCTGTACGGGCACCGTCTGCGGGCCCATCTCACCCCGCGCTCGGTCTACTTCCAGAACGCCGTGCGCATCGCGCTGGCCCTGGCCGCGGCGCGGCTGATCGCGGGCGGCCTCGACCTGTCGCACGGCTTCTGGGCACTGCTGACGACGCTGACGGTGATGCGCACCAGCGCGGCCGGCACCCGTACGACCGTGATCCCCGCGGTGCGGGGCACGCTGGTGGGGGCCGGGGTGGCGGCGGTGCTGCTGCTGTTCGTGGCCGACCACACGCTCGTGTACGCGGTCGCGATGCCACTCGTGTTCTTCCTGGCGTTCACCGCGGGGCCGCTGCTCGGCCTCGGCTGGGGGCAGGCCTTCTTCACGGTGGCGGTGGCCACCGCCTTCACCCAGATCGCCCCCGCGGGTCCGGAACTCGCCGCCTTCCGGATCGCGGACGTGGTGACGGGCGCGCTGAGCGGCATCCTCGTCGGACTGCTCGCCTGGCCGCGGGGCGGCACGGGCGAGCTGGGGCGGGCCTGTTCGCGGCTGCTGGACCAGGGCACCCGGGCGGTCACCCAGATCACCGACTGCATCACCGGGACCGGGACGATGGGCGACGCGCTGCGCAGGGCCCGGCTCGCCCAGCTGATCGCGGAGGCGAGCTACGCGCAGTTCGCCACCGAACGCGACACCCCCGGCGCGGGGCCGACCCTGCCCACCGACTTCCAGGCGATCATGCTGGCCGGGAACCGGGTGCTGACCATGGGGCAGACCCTGGTGGACCACTGCCCGCCGGGCGCGCTGGCGGCGTGGCCGCTGAGCGCCGCGCACCTGCGGGACGCGGCCCACCATCTGCGGCTGACCACCCTGCCGCTGACGTACGACCTGCGCTCGGGGATCATGCGCCCGGCGCCCGCCGAGTCCCCGCACCGGAGCGTGCCGACGGACCACACGGTCATCGCGGACGTCTGCGCGGCCTCGGGCGGCCGGCCACCGGACCCGCTGCTGTACTACGCCGTCGACGCGGCGATCTGGCTGGCCAGCCTGCAGCGGGTGGTCACCGCGGTCCGGCGGCCGGCGGAAGATCCGGCAGGAGTGCCGGGTTGACGACCGCGAGGATGGCGGCGACGTCCTCGCGCGGCACCGCGGGCCACAGGATCGCCCGGGCGCGGCGGTACTTGGCGGCCAGCCGCAGCCGCTGCGCCTCGTCGAGGCGCGCGGCCCGGTCCGGGCGGCTGTTGTGGGCGTTGTCGGCGATCTTCACCAGGGCCGCGTCCCGGCCCGCCACGATCCGGCGCAGCTTGTCCTCGTAGGGCACGCCCGGCTGGTTGGTGACCTGCTCGACGATGCCGACGACCCGCCCCGGGACGCCGGCGGCGCGGAGCCGCTCGGCGGTCCAGGGGGTGTCCTCGATGACATCGTGCAGGAGCCCGGCCATCTGCAGTTCGGGCCCGAAGGCGGCGAGCCCCGCCGCGACGGCCCGGACGTGCTCGATGTAGGGCACGCCGATGCGGTCCGTCTGGCCCTCGTGCGCCCGGTGGGCCAGGGCCTCGGCGTCGGCGACGCGGTACACCTTCATGGCACCCCATCCTCGCGGGCGCCGAGCGGGCCGGTCCAGTGCTCAGCGCAGCTCGGCGAGCAGGCGCTCGGCCAGCGGGCCGGAGGAGGCGGGATTCTGACCGGTGATCAGGTTGCGGTCCGTCACCACGTGGGGCGCCCAGGGCTCGCCCTCCCGGAAATCCGCCCCGAGGGCGACCAGGCGGTCCTGCACGAGCCAGGGGGCGCGGCCGGCGAGCCCGGCCTGGGTCTCCTCGGTGTTGGTGAAGGCGGTCAGCCGGTAGCCCGCGAACGGCCAGCTCCCGTCGGCACGTTCGGCGGCGAGCAGGGCCGCGGGGCCGTGGCAGACGACGCCGAGCGGCTTGCCCGAGTCGAGGGCGGCGGTCAGCAGGCGCCCGGAGACCGGGTCGACGGCGAGGTCCTCCATGGGACCGTGGCCACCGGGGTAGAACACGGCGGCGTAGTCGTCGAGGTCGGCCTCCTCGAGCTTGATCGGCCGCCGCAGGGCCGTCATCGCCTCCAGTTCCCCGGCGACGGCGCGGGCGCCCTCCTCCCCGCCGTTGACCTCGGCGGCCAGACTCCCCCGGTCCACGGTCGGGACGACGCCGCCCGGGGTCGCGACCACGACCTCGTGCCCGCCGGCGGTGAGGACACGGTACGGGGTGACGGCCTCCTCGGCCCAGAAGCCGGTCGGGTGCTCGGTGCCGTCCGCCAGCGTCCAGGACGAGGCGCCGGTCAGGACGAACAGGATCTTCGCCATGTCAGATCTCCCAGGGGTGCTCGGTTGCCGCCGGCCCACGTCGGGAGCGGGCCGGACAGCTCGACGGTAGAGCGGACCACCCATTGGATTCCAATAGGATCGACGCCATGAGCCATACGGATTCCAATGGGTCACCGGGAATGCCCCCGGGCCGCGGCGGCGGGGACCCGGGCGCGGGGTCGCTCGACCTGACGCTGCTGCGCACCTTCCTGGCCGTCCACCGGGCCGGTTCCTTCACCGCGGCGGCGCGTCTGCTGGGGCTCTCCCAGCCGACGGTGACCACCCAGATCCGTACGCTCGAGGGCCGGCTGGACCGCGAACTCTTCGAGCGCCTGCCCCGCGGGGTCGCCGCCACGCCCTTCGCCGACGAGCTCGCCGGGCGGGTGGCCGAACCGCTCGACACGCTGGCCTCGGTGGCCGACCCGGGGTACGGCGACCGTGACCTCCCGGCCGAGCCGGTCCGCCTCGGGGGCCCCGCCGAGCTGGTCTGCGAGCGGGTGATACCCGCGCTCGCGCCGCTGGTGGAGCGCGGCGTACGGCTGCGGATCGGCACCGGTCTCACCGACGACCTGCTGGAGGCGCTGCGGGCCGGGCAGCACGACCTGGTGATCTCCACGCACCGCCCGCGGGGCCGTCTGCTCAGCGCGGTCCCCCTGATGGACGAGGAGTTCGTACTGGTGGCCGCCCCCTCCCGGGCGGCGCGGCTGGACGTGGCCTCCGGCGGGCCGGGCGCGCTGAGCGGCGTGCCCCTCGTCTCGTACGCCGCGGACCTGCCGATCGCCCGCCGCTACTGGCGGCACGTCTTCGGCCGCCGCCTGACGGGGCAGGCCGCCGTGACCGTTCCCGATCTGCGCGGGGTCCTCGCGGCGGTCGCCACGGGCGCGGGCTTCACCGTCCTGCCCCGCTACCTGTGCGCCGGCGCCCTCGCGGCGGGCACCCTCGTTCCGCTCCTCGACCCGGACGACCCGCCCATCAACACCGCCTACCTCGTGCAGCGCCCGGGCGCCGGGCACCACCCGCATCTCGGCCTCGTCCGCGACCTGCTGCTGCGGGAGGCGCGCGACTGGTGACGCCGGTGCGCATGCCGCGGCGGACGCCCGTGGCGACGCCGGCGCGGCACCGCGGTCACCGCGCGAGCAGCTCCAGGGCCAGTACGAACAGCAGGATGAGCCACCCCGTCAGAAAGGCCACCTGCACACCCGTGGCGGCCCCGAAGCCGCGGCGCGCCAGGACGACGGCCGTCACGGCGAAATAGCAGCCGAGGAGGCCGAGGGCCGCCCCGTACACGGCGACGTCGAGGGCGTCGTACGCCGGGCAGCCCGGTCCGTTGAAGCAGAGGTTGTGGGTCAGGTACCAGAAGACGACGGAGAGGTACACGGCGAGGATGAGGAGGATCCCGGCCAGGACCGCCGCGACGGCGGTCCAGGCCCCGGCACGGCGCGACGGCGGACGCATGACGGAACGGCTCATGAGGCGAGTGTGGGGGGTCCGGCCCGATCTGCGCCCGAGCGGGCGCACGCGGACGGACGGGGACGCACCGGCGCCCGGAGGCGCACGCTTGAGTCTCCCCCGGCGGGAGACCTCAGGATGGCGGACATGGACGACGGCACCCTCCACACCATCGGCGACCTGGCCCGGCTGACCGGTCTGACCGTGAAGACCATCCGGTACTGGTCGGACGCCGGAGTGGTGCCGCCGACCGATCGGACACCCGCCGGTTACCGGCTCTACGACCAGGCCGCGCTGGACCGGCTGGGGCTCGTGCGCACCCTGCGCGACCTCGGCATCGGCCTCGCGGCCATCCACTCCATCCTGAGCAGGAAGGTCACCGTCGCCGAGGTCGCCGCGGCCCACGCCGAGGCCCTGGAAGTGCAGATCCGCGCGCTGCGGATCCGCCAGGCGGTGCTGCGGGCGGTCGCGGGGCGCGGGGCCTCACCCCAGGAGACGGAACTGATGCACAGGCTCGCCACCCTCTCGGACCGCGAACGCCGCCGCCTCGTCGACGAGTTCGTCGACCACGTCGTACGCGGCATCGACGCCGATCCCGACTTCACGGCCATGATGCGCGCCGCGACCCCCGAACTCCCCGACGACGCCCGCCCGGAGCAGGTCGACGCCTGGGTGGAGCTGGCCGAACTGATCCAGGACGAGGACTTCCGCGCCGGTGTCCGCCGCGCCGTCGCCGACCAGAGCCGCACGCTCGCGGAGGGCGGGCGACCGGACCCGGAAGCGGCACGGCGGACGGCCGCACTGCTACGGGAACGCGCGGGCGGCGCCCTCGCGGCGGGCATCGATGCGGGCTCGCCGTCCGCCCGGCCGATCGTGGACGAACTCGCCGCCGCCTACGCGAAGTTGGCAGGCCGCGTGGACGGCGCCGAGTTCCGGGACTGGCTGGCCGAGCGACTGGAGATCTCCCACGACTCCCGGTACGAGCGCTACTGGCGGCTGCTGGCCGAGGTCAACGGCCAGGAGGCGCCGCCCGCGCTCGCGCCCTCGGTCGCGTGGCTGACCGCCGCGCTGCGGGCGGGCTGAACCGGGCTCGGCGGGCCGCTCCGGGCCGGGTGGGGCGGGTGGGGCGGGTGGGGAGTGGGTGGGGCGTCAGCTTTCCGCGGCGCCGGGCACCCGCCTGCGGAGGACGTCGGCGGCCCGCCGGCACCAGTCGCGGTTGCCCTCCTCGAAGGCGAGACCGCGCAGGCAGGTGAGGTAGGGGCCGACACGGCGGCCGCGGCTGAGGAACTCCTCCTCGGTGCGGCCGCCCCGCATCCGGGCGAGGAGTCTGCCGAACAGCTCGATCCTGGCGTCGGCGATGGCGGCGCGCTCGCCGAGCCGGGCGATCAGCTCCCCGGCGTCGACGTGGTCGGCGGCCTGCACCTTCACGAGCAGGTCGTCACGGATGAAGGAAGGTTTGCCGACCGCCTCGGCGAAGCGCTGCAGCTCGGCCAGCCCGGCCTCGGTGACCTGGAAGAGCCGCTTGTTGGGCCGGGTGTCCTGGACGACCTCGCGGCCCGCGATCAGCCCCTCCCGCTCCAGCTTCGCCAGCTCGGCGTAGAGCTGCTGCGGCAGCGCGTGCCAGAAGTTCGCCACCCCCAGGTCGAACGCCTTCGTCAGCTCGTAGCCGCTGAGTTCCTCGTCCAGGAGCGCGGCCAGGACCGCGTGCCGCAGGGCCATCCCGGCTCCCCTTCCGTCCGCCGCCTCTTCCGTGACTCCGCCGCTCATGATACTCAAGAAACTGCCTAATCAATTTTCTGACTATCGACATCCGGCACGCACGACCAGGAGGAGCCATGACGGCCGCCGACCGATTCCGGACCGCCGTCGAGCGCGGTGATCTCGCCGCGCTGGACGAGCTGTTCCACGACGACATCCGCTTCTACAGCCCCGTGAAGTTCACCCCGTTCGAGGGCAAGCCCATGGTGCTGGGGCTCTTCGGCGTCCTGCTGCGCACCTTCGAGGACTTCCACTACGTCGGGACGCTGGACGGCACGGTCGAGACCACCACCGACGGCACCGGGGCGCCGTCCGTGGTGCTCGTGTTCCGCGCCACCGTGGGCGGCCGGAGCATTCACGGCATCGACCTGCTGCAGTTCGACGAGGCCGGTCTCATCAAGGAGTTCACGGTGATGGTGCGCCCTCAGTCGGCGGTGCACGCGCTCGGCGAGGCGGTCCTCGCCGGCCTCGTCGCCGACGGTCTCGTCCCGTCTCCGTAGCGGGACGCGGGCGCCGTCACCGGCCGGCGGGCGCGCCCGGGGCCGACGGCGGGCGCGCCTCCCGGGCGCCGTCGCCGCCCGCCCGTCGGCCCCGGGACGTAGGCCGGGCGGACGCCCGCCCCGAACCGGTCCTACGTCCGCAGCCGCTTACGGCGCCGTGGCGCCCCGCCTACCGTCCATGCCATGGATACGACAGGGACCCTGGACGAGGCACTCCAGCGGCTGCACACCTCGGGGCCCGAGCGGCTCGGCCGGCTGACCAATCACGCGCCGATGGCCGTCGAGGCACTCGCCGCCCGCGGACAGGCGCGTTCGGTGCACCGCTGGCTCGATCTGTACGCACGCAAGCTCGAGGAGTTCCCGTCCGGCGTCGAGCCGGTCACGGCGGCCAACTGGCGTTCCGCGCTCGGTGATCCGCGCCGCGCCGCCGACTGGATCGGCCACTTCGGCCGCGAGATCGCCGAACACCCCTGGCGTGAGGTGCTCACCCAGTGGTGGCCGCGCCTGCTGCCCGGCATGTACGGCGGCTCGACGCACCCGGTGATCCGGGTGGGCCACGCCGTACGCACCCTGCTGGCCGGAGAGAGCACCGGACCGCGGCTGGCCGAACTCGCCCACGGCCTCGGCTACTGGGCCGCCCGCCACCGCCCCGTCGCGGACCTCGCCCCGCTGCCCGGCGCCGACAGCGCGGCGGCCGCCCTCGACGCGGTGCCGCCGATCGCCGTTCGGGACGGCGGCTTCCCCGCCAGGCTCGGCCGCGTCGGGGGCCTGCCGGTGTGGGCGACCGCGGTCACGGAGCCGGACGACGCCCGCCGCCGCCTCACCGAACTGGTACGGGCGGCCACCCACCGGTACGCCACCCACGGGCACGGCGAGGAGAGGTCCACGCGGCCACGGCCCCCAACGCCGTCCTGCGCACCCTGCCCGCGCTCCCGCACGCCCTGTGGGTGCCGAGCCTGCGGGCGGCCTGGACGGCCTCCGCGGCGGTGACGGCGATGTACGCACCCGACCACGCGGTCGCCTACGCCCCGCCGGGCGGCCTCACCCCCGAGGAGGTCTTCGAACGGGCCCTGGCGCACGGCGACGAGCACGTCATCAAACTGACCGACACGGCACTCGACATCGGCGACGAACCGGCCCTGGCGGCCGCTCTGCGCTCCATCGAGCTGAGCGAACCCCCGGCATAGCCGTCCGGCTCCGGCCGCCCGGGGAGACGTTCCAGGGCGACACGGTCTGGCTGGAGCCTGTCGTCACCTTGGCTCCCCCGGCTACCGCTGGGAGGTGCCCGGTGGCGCGGTACATCGTAAGGCGGAGCGTCGTCCTCGTGGTGGGCTACTCAGGCGTGCGGCGACTCCCCCGGGCCGAAGGCCGAGGGAGTGCCGTGCCTGGGGCCCCCGGCCGAAGGTTGGGGGAGGGAATTCAACGACAGGCTCTAGCGGCGCCGGGAGCCCGGCGAGCGGCGCAGCCGGAAGACCAGGGCGATCGCGGCCATTCCGCCCAGCAGTGTGGCGCTGCCCAGAGCGAGCAGGGTGCGTCCCTGCGCGTCGCTCTCGGCCGCGACAGGCTGCGTGGCAGGCGTACGGACCGCCTCCCGCGGGGAGGCCGGAGCAACGGCGGGGTCGGCGTCCCGGTCGGCCGAAGGTGACGCGGTACGGGAGGCCGCGGACTCCGGGTCCGCGGAGGTCGCGGTCGCCGACGGCCTCACGGGCTTGGCGGACCGGGTGGGCTTGGCGGGCTTGGCCGGCGCCTTGGCGGCGGCCGGGAAGACGACGTCGGAGCAGGAGTAGTACGTGTCCGGCGTCGAGGAGTTCTGCCAGACGGTGAACAGGACGTGCCGTCCCGTGCGGTCCGAGGGCAGCCGCCCGCTGATGCGGTAGGCGCCGCCGGACACCGGCGGGTCGGTGACCTTGATGAACGGGTCGCTCGCCAGCGCCGACCAGGTGAGCGGCCGGGACGGGTCGTAGCCCTGCCGGGTGAGGTACAGCCGGAACGTGCCCTGGTGCGGAATGGTCGTCCCGTACGCCATCGTGAAGGCCGCGCCCGGCGTCAGCCGGGTGGCCGGCCAGTCGGACCGCGGAAGGTCGAGGCCGCGGAAGGCGGCCAGCCCGCCGCTGCACAGCCTGCCGTCCGGGATCACCTGGCGGTCCCTGCCCGCGACCCCGGCGACGCGGAGGTTGTCCCAGTCCGCGAAGGGCCGGCTGCCGCCGTTGGCGGCGGCGGCCGCCCGGCAGGCGGCCGTTCCCACGTACTGTCCGCTTCCGGACGCGCACGCCGCGGCACGGCTGACCGGGGACACCGGCGCGCCGTGAGCGGCGGCGGGCCCCGCGGCGAGGGCCAGCGGCAGCAGAGCCGCCGTGCCTGCGACGACGGAGCTGAGCACGTGGCGTGATGGGGCCATGCCGGCCGCCTCCCCTGTTGCCGTTCGGTGGATCGGATCGCACGTCCCCCCGTACTACGGACGGTCGGCGGGGGGTGTTCAGCCGGGTGGGGGGTTCCCGGGAACCGTCCGTGAAGGAATCGTGTCTGGAGAGGGAAAGTCGACGCGGTCGCCGGCGCCGCGCCATGCGCAGGGGGGACAAGTGAATGAGCGGCTGGAGGGCTCCCGGATACACCGAGTCCAAAGAGCTGGGCTCGGGCGGCAGCGGTCGCGTGGTGCTCGCGTTCCATGACGCCACGTCAACGCCGGTCGCGATCAAGTACCTGAGCGACGAGCTGCGCGCCGACCAGGAGTTCCTGCAGGAGTTCCGCGCCGAGGCGCAGCTGCTTGGAGGTCTCGACACACCGTATGTCGTCAGTCTCTACGAGTACGTGGAGGGCCCCGGCGGCGCGGCCATCGTCATGGAGCTGGTCGACGGCATCGCGTTACGGGCGCTGCTCCGCCAGGAAGGAGCCACGGGGCCGGAACCGGCTCTGGTGGTGCTGAAGGGATCGCTGCTCGGCCTCGCCGCCGCCCACCGCACGGGTGTGGTGCACCGCGACTACAAACCGGAGAACGTCCTGGTCGCGGCGGACGGCTCGTCGAAGCTGGTGGACTTCGGCATCGCCCTGCGCAGCGGGACCAAGGGAGCCGTGGCCGGCACGCCTGCCTACATGGCCCCCGAGCAGTGGAACGGGCGGCCCGCCTCCCCCGCGGCGGACGTCTACGCGGCCACCGCGACGTTCTACGAGTGCCTGACCGGCCGCAAGCCGTTCGGCGGCGAGAACTTCGCGGAGCTGGCCGTGCAGCACATCGAGGCGCCGGTACCCCTCGAGCAGGTACCGGAACCGGTGCGCGAACTGGTCCGGCGCGGGATGGCCAAGGACCCGGCACAGCGTCCGGCGGACGCCGCGGCGTTCGTGGCGGAACTGGAGGTGATCGCGGGATCGGCCTACGGAGACGACTGGGAGGAGCGCGGTCAGCGCAGGCTCGCCGCACTGGCGGCGATGCTGCCGCTCCTCTTCCCGTCGGCGGGACCGGCGGCCGGGACGGTGGACCTGGCCACGACGCTGGTCCGCCGCGGCGGGCGGCACCTGACACGTCAGGGCATGCTCGCGGCGGTGGGCGGTCTGGTCCTCGCCGGGCTGCTGACCTTCGCCGCCGTGGCCTCCGGAGAGGGGCCACGACAGACCACCGCCAACTGGACAGGGGAAACGACGAGAGCGACTCCGCGCGGCACCTCCGACGCGCCGGGGACGGCGGCTCCACCGGGCAGTCCCTCGCCCGGCCAGAGCCCGTCGCCCTCGCAGTCGGTGAGTCCCTCGGCCTCGGCCGGGGCGACGGACGTCACCGCCACGCCGACCGCGCCGACGCCGACCACGACGGCCTCGGCCTCCGCGTCCGCGTCCGTGACGACCACGCCGACGGCGTCGCCCTCCACGTCCACCACACCGCCGGTGATCGTCAGCGAGGTCTCCCTCACCTCACTCGCCCAAACGGGTGCTTTCGGCGCCTCGGCCACGATCCGGGTGAACACCGGCGACAAACGGCCGGTGACCGTCACGGTGACCTGGTACACGAGCGACGCCAAGGGAGAGCTCGGCACCAGCGACGGCGCGCAGACGTTCACCCGCAACGGTTCGACCTCCTACACGTTCACCGCCAACCACACGTTCCCCCGGGGCGGCGGCTGCTATTACGGGGCGGTCGCCACCACCGACCCGCCGGCGGGCAACGGGAGCTCCTGGCAGCAGATCCTCACCCGTCAGTGCGTGATCACATGAACAGCGGACGCGACCTCCCGGCGGAGGAAACCGAGCGCACCTTCCGCCTGGGCCCGCCGCCTGCCGACGCCCCGCCCGCGGACGCCCCGCCCGAGCCGTCCCAACCGCCCGTACCGCCGGAAGACGCCGCACCCGAGGACGCAGCGCCGGAGGATGCGGGACCGGAGGACTCCGGGCCGCGGGACGCGCCGCCCGCGAAGGCGGGCCCGGCCGCCGGGGACACGAGCGCCGACGGCGCCGACCCCGCGCGCGAATACAGCGCCACCGTACTCGCGGAGCACTGGGCACCCGCGACGTTGCCGACCGCACGGCTGGAACCCACGGTCACCGCGGACGGCCCCGTGCCCACGGTGAAGGCCGGCCCGACCGTCGTCCTCCCGGACCGTGTCGAGGGCGAGGTCATGCGCTTCGGGCCCGGTGTCACCCCGGCCGCGGCGGCCCGGGCGAGCGTCGCCGCCGAGGTGTGGCGGGGTCTGACCGCGCCGCCCGCCCCTCCGGAACCGCGACGCCGCAGGTGGGCCAGGCGTTATGCCCTGGCCGCGACCGTCCTGGCGGCGGTGCTGCTCTTTCTCGCCTGGCAGCGCTTCGCCCCGGGACTCGAGGTCGAACGGGTGACGGTGACCGCGTTCCCGTCGGCTCCCGCCTGCGACACGACCGTGGATCTCGTCGCGGTCGTCACCACCAACGGCCGCGCGGGCACGATCAGTTACCGCTGGCTCCGCAACGACGGCACCTCCTCCGACGTGCTGCACGAGAAAGTGCCGAGCGGCCGCCACGAGGCGCGACTGCACCTGCTGTGGACCTTCCGCGGTCACGGCACGTACACGGCACGGGCGGAACTGCGCCTGACCACCCCGGGCCACCGCTCCGTCACGACGGGTTTCACCTACGACTGCCGCTGACCCCCGAGCCCGTCCGCGCACCGTACGCGCGGGCGGGCTCCGCCATGTGACGCAGCCTCAGCCCACAGCCGGACCCTTTTAACTCTCTTGACCGGGACGGCCACTCTCGGTAGCGCTTATCGCATCCCCGCGCATTTCTCGCAACATAGCGAATCGGTGGTTTTTCCGGGTTTCCGGAACGGTACTCGTCGATTCGTCGCGACTTCCTGAGCATTTGCGCAGTACAGGGCCGCGACATCCCACTTCGATCATCTTCGAGTGGCAGTCCGAACGAGGACGACGGAGACTACGAGGAGCGACATATGGTTGTATGGCGAGAGAAGAGCTCACGACCGCATGGCTTCCGGATTGCTCGCTCCGGCCCATAGCCGGAGCGCGAGGGACACCGGGTACCGGCCTTACCGGGCCGCCCGTGGTCGACTTTTCCTCAAGGAGCTCACATCGTGGAAAAATCTGCAGAGGTCCTGGCGTCGGATCCCGCTTCGGATCCCGATGAATCTTCAACCACCGGGCGCCCCTACACCGCCCCGGCCGACGGCACGGAAAGAGTACTCGCCGATATCCTGGCGGGCATCGTGCACACGGACCGGGTGTCGGTCGACAGCCACTTCTTCACGGAACTGGGTGCCGACTCCCTGGTGATGGCCCACTTTTGCGCCCGCGTACGGAAGCAGCAGGACCTGCCGTCGGTGTCGATGAAGGACATCTACCGGTATCCGACGATCAGAAGCCTCGCGACGGCGATGGCGGAGGCCCCGCCGGCCGCCGGCCCGGCCCCGGCCGCGCTCGGCCTTGCCGACGCGCCGGTCCCGGAGCCGATCGAGGCCGCGGTCGCGAGGGGCACCCCGCGCTACGTGCTCTGCGGCGTGCTGCAACTCCTGTTCTTCGTGGGCTACTCGTACCTCGCCGCGCTCATAGTGACGCGCGGGGCGGAGTGGATATCCGCCGGCACGGGTCCCTTCGAGGTGTATCTGCGCTCGGTGGGGTTCGGCGCCGCGGCCTTCGTCTCCGTGTGCGCCCTTCCCATCGCGGGGAAGTGGCTGCTCGTCGGGCGCTGGAAGCCGCAGGAGATCCGCATCTGGAGCCTGGCGTACTTCAGGTTCTGGTGCGTGCGCACCCTGATCCGGGCGAACCCCATGGTCCTGTTCGTCGGTTCGCCGCTCTACGTGCTCTACCTGCGGGCGCTGGGCGCGCGCATAGGCCGCGGCGTCGCGATCTTCTCCAAGCACGTGCCGGTCTGCACCGACCTGCTGACCATCGGCGACGGCACGGTGATCCGCAAGGACTCGTACTTCTCCTGCTACCGCGGCCACTCCTCGGCGATCCAGACCGGCCCGGTCACGCTCGGCAGGGACGTGCTGATCGGTGAGGTGACGGTGCTCGACATCGGCACCTCCATGGGCGACGGCGCCCAACTCGGCCACGCCTCCTCGCTGCACACCGGCCAGTCGGTCCCCGCGGGAGAACGGTGGCACGGCTCACCGGCCCAGCCGGGTGCGGCCGACTACCGCGTCGTGGCGCCCGCGCCCTGCGGCAGGGGGCGCCGGATCACCTACTGCCTGACGCAGCTGCTGATCCTGATGGCCGTCTGGATCCCGCTGGCGGTCGGCGGGGTGGCGATCCTGCTCGCGGTCGTCCCCCGCCTGGACCCCCTGCTGGAGCCGGGCCCGGTGGCCCTGACAACGTTGGCCTTCTACGCCGACGCCCTGGCGGCCTCCTTCGTCCTCTTCTGCGGGACGGTGCTGCTGGGCCTGCTGATCGCGGTCACCCTGCCGCGGGTACTGCACCCACTGGTGCGGCCCGACACGGTCCACCCGCTCTACGGCTTCCGCTACGGAGTCCACCGGACCATCGGCTTCCTCACCAACCGGAAGTTCTTCCGCGTCCTGTTCGGCGACAGTTCCGGCATCGTGCACTACCTGCGCGCCATCGGATACGACCTGTCGCCGGTGGAACAGACCGGTTCGAATTTCGGCACCGAGGTGAAGCACGAGAATCCGTTCCTGAGCAAGGTGGGCAGCGGCACCATGGTCGCCGACGGACTGTCCATCATGAATGCGGACTACTCGAGCACCTCCTTCCGCGTCACCCGGACGGCGATCGGCCCGCACAATTTCCTGGGGAATCACATCGCCTATCCGTCACAGGGCAGGACCGGCGAAAACTGCCTGCTCGCGACGAAGGTCATGGTCCCCGTCGAAGGACCGGTACGGGAGAACGTCGGACTGCTGGGCTCGCCCAGCTTCGAGATTCCCCGCACGGTCGACCGCGACAGCAAATTCGACCACCTGAAGGACGGCGAGGAGTTCCGCCGCCGGCTGTCCGACAAGAACAGGCACAACGCCGTGACCGCGGCGGTGCATCTGCTGCTGCAGTGGCTGCTGCTGTTCCTGGTGGCCCTGATCGCATCCTGCGCAGCCGACTTCTACCCCGCGTACGGCGCGTCGGCCGTCGCCCTGGCGAACATCGCGGCACTGGTGGTCACCGTCACCTACATCGTGCTCGGCGAGCGCATCGTCACCAGGTTCCGTGGCCTGAAGCCGTTGTACTGCTCCATCTACGACGTCGACTTCTGGCGGCACGAACGCTACTGGAAGGTGACGGCCGCGACGGAGTACCTGAACGTCCTCAACGGCACGCCGTACAAGAACGTCGTCTGGCGGCTGCTGGGCGTGCGCATCGGACGCCGGGTCTTCGACGACGGCCTCTTCCTCCCGGAGCGCTCCCTCGCCGCCATCGGCGACGAATGCACCCTCAACGCGGGCACCGTCATCCAGAGCCACTCCCAGGAGGACGGCACCTTCAAGTCCGACCACAGCACGCTGGGTGCCGGCTGCACCCTCGGGGTCGGCGCCCTGGTGCACTACGGCGTCACCGTCGGCGACGGCGCCCTGGTCGCCCCGGACTCCTTCGTGATGAAGGGCGAGGAACTCCCCTCGCACGCCCGGTGGGGCGGCAACCCGGCCCGGGAGATGCCCGAGAACCCGACCGGCGGCGGCGATCTCGCCCCCGCGCTGATCAGCGGTGTGTAGCCCCGTGGAAACCGCAAGTGGAGGCAAGTCGATGGACAAGGCAGCGCACGCCGGTCGGGAGTTCTGGCGCGGAGTGCTCGTCAAGGGCGGGTTCACCGCGATCCCCCGCTGGGCTCCCGAACCGGTCACCGGCGCCGCCGAGCACGTGGCGGCGGTCCCCGACGGCCTCACCGCGTCCGTCCGCCGGGTGGCGGACGAGGTCGCGGTGCCGCTGGGCACGGTGCTGCTGGCCGCGCACGCCAAGGTGCTGTCGGTGCTGTCCGGCGAGGCGGAGGTCATGACCGGCTATGTCGCCGCGGGCGGTGCGGTCCTGCCGTGCCGGCTGTCGGCGGGCCCCGGTTCGTGGCGGTCGCTGCTGCTGAACGCGCACGGTGCCGAGTCGCAGCTGCTGGCCTTCCAGGACTTCCCGGTCGACGCGCTCCGCAAGGAGCTCGAACCGGCCGAACCGCTGTTCGAGACGGTCTTCGATCTCTCCGGGGGCGGCGTCGAGCCCGGCCCCGGCATCGTGCTGTGGGTGAGCGTGTCGGACCGCGACGGCCGGCTCTCGCTGCGGCTGCGGTACCGCACCGACGTCCTCGACGAGGACGCCGCCGCCCGGGTCGCCGGATACCACCTGGCCGCCCTGGCGCGGATCGCCGCCGACCTGGACGCGGAACACACCCGCAAGAGCCTGCTGTCCGCCGAGGAGACCCGGCTGCAGGTGAACGGCATGGCCGGACCGCGCAGGAAGCTGCCGGACCGCCGTATGCACGAGCTGTTCGAGGAGCGGGCCCGGGCACACCCGGAGGCGGTCGCCGCCGTCCACGGGGACCGCCAGTGGACCTACGGCGACCTCAACGCACGCGCGAACCGCCTGGCCCACGCCCTCCTGGCACGCGGTCTGGAGCGCGAGGGCGTGGTCGCGGTGGTCACCGAACGGAACCTGGACTGGCTGGCGGCCGTGCTGGCGGTCTTCAAGGCCGGCGGCGCCTACCTGCCGATCGAGCCGCACTTCCCGGCCGGCCGGATCACGAGCACCCTGTCCCGCGCGGAGTGCCGCCTGGTGCTGACCGAGCGCGGCAGCACCGCCACCCTGGACGAGGCCCTGTCCGGGCTCCCGGAGGTCCGGCGGCTGCGGGTCGAGGAGGCCTACGCCGAGGACCACCCGAGCGACGACCCGCGCGTGGCCGTCGCCCGCGACCAGCTGGCGTACATCTACTTCACCTCCGGCTCCACCGGGGAGCCCAAGGGCGCGATGTGCGAGCACGCGGGCTTCCTCAACCACCTCTACGCCAAGATCGACGACCTCGGCATCGGCGAGGGCCACGTCGTCGCCCAGACGGCCCCGCAGTGCTTCGACATCTCCCTGTGGCAGCTCGTCTCGGCGCTGCTCGTCGGCGGACGCACCCTGCTGGTGGAGCAGGAGACGATCCTGGACGCCGACCGCTTCCTCGACAGGATCGCCGAGGAACGGGTCAACGTGCTGCAGATCGTGCCCTCCTACCTGGACGTCGTCCTGTCGGCCCTGGAGCGCCAGCCGCGCGAACTGCCCGATCTGCGCTGCGTGTCGGTGACCGGCGAGGCCCTGAAGAAGGACCTCATCGAGCGCTGGTTCGCGATCCGGCCCGGCGTCAAGCTGGTCAACGCCTACGGGCTGACGGAGACCAGCGACGACACCAACCACGCGGTCATGGACCGCGCCCTGGACACCGACTGGGTGCCGCTGGGCCCGCCGGTCGGCAACGTCCGCGTGTACGTCGTCGACGAGCACCTGTCGCCGGTACCGCTGGGCGCCCCCGGCCTGATCGTCTTCTCCGGGGTCTGCGTCGGGCGCGGCTACATCAACGACCCGGAACGCACCCGGC
This sequence comes from Streptomyces sp. NPDC026673, assembly GCF_040638135.1. NCBI lineage: Bacteria > Bacillati > Actinomycetota > Actinomycetes > Kitasatosporales > Streptomycetaceae > Streptomyces > Streptomyces sp. NPDC026673. The sequence continues at coordinate 25,226 of NZ_JBEZXR010000064.1, forward strand.
AGGCGTACCTGACCGATCCGCACCACGCCGGCGAGCGGCTGTACCGCGGCGGCGACTACGGTCGCTGGCATCCGGACGGCACGCTGGAGTTCCTCGGCCGCAAGGACCACCAGGTCAAGATCCGCGGTTTCCGCATCGAGATCGGCGAGATCGAGAACACCCTGGTCCGCGCGCCGGGGGTGGGCGACGGCGCGGTCGTCGTCAGCGACGACGGCAGTCAGCTGGTGGCCTTCTACTCGGGCCCCGCGCCCCTGGAGGCGGAGGCGCTGCGCGACCACCTGGCCGCGACCCTGCCCGCCTACATGGTGCCCGCGGCCTTCCACTGGAAGGACAGCCTGCCGCTGACCGCCAACAGCAAGATCGACCGGAAGGCCCTGACGGCGCTGGCCGCGGAGCAGACCTCCGCCGAACCGGACCGGCAGGCGCCGGGCACCCCCGCCGAGCGGCGGCTGGCGGGCGCGTGGTCGACGGTGCTGGGCATTCCGCAGGAGCGGATCGGCCGCCTGGACCACTTCTTCGACCGCGGCGGCACCTCCCTGTCCGCCGTACGCCTGGCGATCCTGCTGGACCGCGCGATCTCCCTCAAGGACGTCACCGCCCATCCCGTCCTCGCCGAGCTGGCCGAGGTGGTCGAGGGCCGGACGACGGACCGGCCCGGGCTGCTGCAGGCCCTCTCCGAACCGGACGGCGAGCCGCACGGCGCGCTGGTGTGCTTCCCGTACGCCGGCGGCAACGCGGTGAACTTCCGGCCGATGGCCGCCGCACTGCGGCCCGCCGGCTGCGCGGTCTACGCCGTCGAACTGCCCGGCCACGACCCGGCGGCACGCGACGAGCCCTTCGCCCCTATGGCGGAGGTGGTCGACACGGTCGTCGAGGAGATCACCGGCCGCGGCCTGACCCGGATCCTGCTGTGGGGCCACTCCTCGGGCACCGCCCTCGCGGTCGAGACGGCCCGGCGGCTGCGGGAACGGGGCGTGGAGGTCCAGCGCGTCTTCCTCGGCGCGCAGTTGCCCGGCGACGCCGCCGCGCGGCGCGCCGCGGCCACCGCGCTGACCGCCCGCAGCGACGCCGAGATCGCCGCGGAGCTGAGCGGCGACAGCGGTTACAGCCAGCTCGGAGAGCTGGACCCGGTGCGCGCCGGGCATGTGGCCGCCGCCTACCGCCACGACTGCGTGGCGGCCCACACATACTTCGCCGACGCACTGGACTCCGCACCGCCCGTGCGGCTGTCCGCGCCGGTCACCGTGGTCGTCGCCGCCGACGACCCGTACACGGCGGACCACTCCCGCCGGTACCGCGAGTGGCAGCAACTGGCCGAGCACGTCGATCTGTACGAGCTCGCCCGCGGCGGCCACCACTTCCCCCGCACCTGCCCGGACGAGACGGCGCAGGCGGTCCTGCGCGCCGCCGAACTCCTGGCCTCCCCATGAACGGCAACCGAGAGGAGACGCAGTTGTCGACCTCAGCTTCCCCTCCGTCCCTGCTCGACCTCGAGCTGCGACCCGGCTCACCCCCGATCCTGCGCACCGGGGCCGTCGCGGACCCGGCAGGCTGGGCCGACGGGCACCGTGACGCACTGCGCGCGGTCGTCGCCGAGCACGGCGCGGTCCTGATCCGCGGCCTCGGCCTGACCGACGCGGACAAGGCCGGTGGCGTCGTACGGCGCCTGGCCGGCCGGCTGACGGCCGAGAAGGAGGCGTTCGCGTCCCGGCGGACCTACGCCGACGGCCTGTACTCGTCCTCGAACTGGCCGCCCAACCAGCCCATGTGCATGCACCACGAACTGAGCTACCGGCTCGAGTTCCCCGGCATGATGATGTTCGCCTGCCTGACAGCGCCGGAGAAGGGCGGGGCGACGGCCGTGGCCGACGCGCCGACCGTGCTCCAGGCCCTGCCGCCCGAGCTGGTGGAGCGGTTCGAGCGGGAGGGCTGGCTGCTCACCCGCAGTTACAACGACGAGATCGGGGCGACCGTCGCCGAGGCCTTCGGCACGGACGACCGCTCGGCCGTCGAGGACTACTGCCGCGCCAACGCCATCGCGTTCGAGTGGCAGCCCGACGGGTCCCTGCGCACCCGCCAGCGGCGCAGTGCCGTGGTGCGCCACCCCGTCACGGGCCGGCGCTGCTGGTTCAACCAGATCGCGTTCCTGAACGAATGGACGATGGACCCCGAGGTGCACGAGTACCTCGTGGACATGTACGGCGCCGACGGCCTGCCGTTCAACACCCGCTTCGGCGACGGCGACCCGATCGGCGCGGACGTCGTCCAGCTGCTCAACTCCGTCTACGAGGCCCACACCATCCGCGAGCCGTGGCAGACGGGCGACCTGATGCTCGTCGACAACATCCGTACCGCGCACAGCCGGGAGTCCTACGAGGGGCCCCGTGAAGTGCTGGTCGGCATGGCCGACGCGGTGCGCCTGGCCGACTGCTCCCCAACCGTCGAGGTGACCACGGCATGACCACCAACCGCCCCGCCGCCCAGGGTTCCGCGCCTTCCGGGCCGCGCACCGTACCGCCGTTCGCGGTGGTCCCCGGTGCCCAGGTCCAACGCGCCCTGCACGGGCGCGAGAAGCAGATCACGGAGCTGGTGGAGACCACCTACCGGCTGCACTCCGCCGGTGAATCGGTGAACCCGCCGTCGTACTTCCTGCGGTTCCCCGACCGTCCCACGGCCCGGATCATCGCCCTGCCCGCCTCCATCGGCGGCGAGGTGCGCGTGGACGGCCTGAAGTGGATCTCCAGCTTCCCCGAGAACGTGGCGGCGGGAATCCCCAGGGCCTCGGCGGTGCTGATCCTCAACGACCACGACACCGGCTACCCGTTCGCGTGCCTGGAGAGCTCGATCATCAGCGCCACCAGGACCGCGGCGATGGCGGCACTGGCGGCCGACCGGCTGAGCCGCCCCGACCGGCGCCCCAAGCGCGTCGGGTTCTTCGGGACGGGACTGATCGCCCGCTACATCCACACCTTCCTGGCCGGCACCGGGTGGCACTTCGACGAGATCGGCGTGCACGACTTGTCCGCCGAGAGCGCGAAGGGATTCCGCGGCTACCTCGAGCAGTCGGGCGCCTCGGGACGCATCACCCTGCACGACGACCCCGAACAGGTCATCCGTGCCAGCGATCTGGTGGTCTTCGCCACCGTCGCGGGCGAGCCGCATGTGCGGGACCTGACCTGGTTCGGCCACAACCCGCTCGTCCTGCACATGTCGCTGCGCGACCTGACGCCGGAAATTGTGCTCGCCTCGACCAACATCGTGGACGACGTCGAGCACTGCCTGAAGGCGGACACGTCGCCGCACCTGGCGGAGCAGCGCACGGGCAACCGCGACTTCCTGGCCGGCACGCTGGACGACGTGATCGCCGGACGGGTGGCGGTCCGGGAGGACCGGCCCGTGGTGTTCTCGCCCTTCGGCCTCGGAGTCCTCGACCTGGCGGTCGGCAAGTACGTCTACGACGAGGTGGCCCGCTCCGGCGAGTTGCGCGTCGTCGACGACTTCTTCCACGAACTGCGCCGGTACGGATGAACGGCCACGGCCCCGCCCCCACGACCCCAGGCCCCCGGACCTGGGCCCGGGCCCCCGACCGAGGGGCGGACGACCCGGCACCGGACGACAAGGAGCCCCATGAGGCAGTACCTCCGGGAAAGACCAACGGTCCAGCCACGCAAGCTCATCAGTGCAGGACACAGCGGCCGCTGACGCGCTGCTCCGCCATCGGGACGGGCGCGCTGCAGATGAGGAGGCCATCGTGACAGTCATCTCCGTTCCCCAGGCCTTCAACGAGGAAGAGCTCTTCGTCGACCTCCGGTCGATCTTCGGGCACCCGCTCTTCCTCAAGTGCGAGGGCTTCAACTTCGCCGGTTCGATCAAGCTCAAAGCCGCGACCGAGATGGTGGAGACCGCCGAGCGGGAGGGGATCCTGACTCCGGAGTCGATCCTGGTCGAGTCCTCGTCCGGCAACCTGGGCGTGGCACTGAGCATGATCGCCGCCAGCAAGGGCTACCGGTTCCTGTGCGTCACCGACGCGCGGTGCAACCTGTCGACCCGGCTCCTGATGAAGGCCCTGGGCAGCCAGGTGCACATCATCTCGGGGCCGGACGCCCACGGCGGCTACCTCGGCGCGCGGCTGGACTTCGTCCGCGCGCTGTGCGCCTCGGACGACCGGTACGTGTGGCTCAGCCAGTACACGAACCCGGGCAACTGGAGGGCGCACTACCGGACGACCGCTCCGGAGATCGCGCGGCAGTTCCCCGAGGTCGACGTCGTGTTCGTCGGGGCCGGCACCACGGGAACGCTGATGGGCTGCGCCCGCTGGTTCCGGGAGTGGGACCGGCCGGTGAAGGTCGTCGCGGTGGACAGCGTCGGCTCCGTGACGTTCGGCGGGGCGCCCGGCCGCCGGATGATCCCCGGGCTGGGCATGAGCGTCCACCCGCCGCTGCTCGACAAGTCCTTCGTGGACGAGGTGGTCCTGGTCGAGGAGGCGGACACCATCCGCGCCTGCCACCGGCTGGCCCGCCGCGGCTTCCTGTTCGGCGGCTCGACGGGCACCGTGGTCAGCGGAGCGACGAGCTGGCTCGAGAAGAACGGCACGCCCGACCTCACGTCGGTGGCCATCGCGCCGGATCTCGGCGAGCGCTACCTCGACACCATCTACCAGAGCAACTGGCTGCAGGACCTGTACGGCGAGGACGTCCTCGAACCCGACGAGCGGGCCGACACGTCCTGGGCCGACCCCGCGTGGGCGGCGGCGGCCGAGGCCGCATGGGCGTCGGCGACCGCCGCGGCTCCCGCCGAACCGGCGACGGCTCCGTCGGGCTTCCCGGACGGCCAACTGCACTGACGGGCCGACGGCCGTGCCGTCCCCGTCGATCGCGTGCTGCTGCGGCGGTCGGTGACCGCCGCAGCAGCACGTCCGGGTGCGGATCCCCGAGGCCGGGAACGAGGCGGCAGTGTCGCCGCGCCGGGCCGGATGCGCAAGAGACTTTCGAGTCACCCGCCCTGAGTAGATCCGCTGCGCGGAAATGAGTAGGCGGGCTCATCCCGCTCCCGGGAACACCACCGTAATCTCATGAGCACGGTCGGTAACGACACCTGGGACAAAGGGGGAACCTACGATGATCCGCCGCGCCGCCACCGCTCTGGCACTGTCCGCCACCACGCTCCTGATCGCCGCGGCGGCCGTCTCCGCCGCCGGTCCGCGATCCAGCGCCTCGACCGAGGCCTGGGTGGGCCCGGGCGTTGTCCAGGCATGGGTCGGCCCCGGAGCGGCCACCGAAGCCTGGGTCGGCCCCGGCGTCGTCCAGGCATGGGTCGGCCCGGGAGCCGCCACCGAAGCCTGGGTCGGCCCCGGCGTCGTCCAGGCATGGGTCGGCCCCGGAGCCGCCACCGAAGCCTGGGTCGGCCCCGGCGTCGTCCAGGCATGGGTCGGCCCCGGAGCGGCCACCGAAGCCTGGGTCGGCCCCGGCGTCGTCCAGGCATGGGTCGGCCCCGGAGCGGCCACCGAAGCCTGGGTCGGCCCCGGCGTCGTCCAGGC
>NZ_JBEZXR010000064.1:30861-53269 GCF_040638135.1 Streptomyces sp. NPDC026673
GCCACCGAAGCCTGGGTCGGCCCCGGCGTCGTCCAGGCATGGGTCGGCCCCGGAGCGGCCACCGAAGCCTGGGTCGGCCCCGGCGTCGTCCAGGCCTGAGCCGGACAGCAGGGCACCGCGGGCCGACGACGCGCGGCGGCGGGGGCCGGACGGCGTACCGCCCCCGGCATCGGACCGCTGAGCGATGACTTGGGACAGCCGGCCCGCCGCGCACATCCACGCCGCCCCCGAGCGCAAAAGCCGCGAGCCCGGCGTGTGCGGAGTGCGGGCCCCCGCCGGTTCGACCGGGAGCCGTACGGGTCCGACCCGCCCCCGCCCAAGTGGCCCTTTCACGGCAAGCGTTACCGGTGGTATGTCATGCCCATGACTACCTCTCGGAGCACCCGCTTCGTCTCCCTCCCGCGCGCGGGCGCGGTGGCGGCCGCCGTCCTGGCCGTGACCGTCCCCGGGCTGCCACCCGCGGCCGGCGCACCCGCCGGTGCCGCCGCCGCGCCCGGCGGCACCTTATACGTACAGAGCGCCGTCAACGGCCTCAACGCCTCCGACAGCGGCGGCTCCGTGGCACTGCACCGCCCCAAGGGCAACGAGGACCGCCAGCAGTGGACGGCCGCCGCGGTGGCCGGCGGCCAAGAACTGCGCAGCACCGACGACGCGGGCCGCTGCCTGGGGCGTTCCGGCGCCGAGGCGGCGATCGTGGCGTGCGGCGGCGCGAACGCCGCGTGGGAGATCACCGCGGCCGGCGACGGAACGTACGCCCTGACCGTCCCCGGCACCGCCGACCGCCTGACGCTGGGCGACGCGCCGAGCGGGGGCGTGTACCCCGAACGCCCGCGCGTGGGCGCCTCGGGACCGCTGTCCCGCTGGTACCTCACGCCCGCCCCGCTCCCCCGGGCCGCGATGCCGCCCGCCGACCGGCGCACCCTGGACCAGGTCACCTTCCTGACCGCCCACAACGCCTACGCCAACGGCGTGGACGGCGGCTTCGCCCCGCCCTTCGTGGACCTCTTCCCCAACCAGTCGCGCGGCATCACGCAGCAGCTCGGCGACGGCGTGCGCGGCTTCATGATGGACATCCACCAGACCCCGGACGGCGCGATCCTCTGCCACAACAGCTGCACGCTCGTCAGCCGCCCCGTCGCGCTCTGGGTGGACCTGCAGCGGATGGTCGACTTCCTCCGCCAGCACCCGGGGCAGTTCGTCACCGTCTTCCTGGAGGACTACGTCTCCCCCGAGGTGCTGCGCTCCGAACTCGCCCGGGTGAACGGCCTGTACGACGTCCTCTACCGGCCCGACCAGGACGGGGTGCGCGAGCGCGGCTGGCCCTCCATGGCCGACCTCGCGGCGCGGGGCAAACAGCTGATGATCTTCAGCGACAAGACCCGCGGTTCCGACCCCGCTCTGAAGCGCGACAGCTTCGGCGTGATGTACCAGCAGGAGTGGACGGTGGAGAACTACTGGTCCATGGGCTCGGGAGCGGGCAGCTCCGACTGGTCCTGCTACAGCCGCTGGTACGGCGCCGGGGTCAACGTCCCGCTGAACCGCGAGGAGTCCGGCTTCCGCCCGCTCTTCGTGATGAACCACTTCCGTGACACGGCCATCGCGGGCACCGCCGCCACCGACAACGGCAAGCTGCTCAACCGCGCCCAGAACTTCTGCGAGCCCGCCGCCCGCAAGAAGCCGACGTACGTGGCCGTGGACCGCTACGACCTCGGCTCGCCGCAGGCAGCGGTCGACCAGCTCAACGGCTACACCGTGGTGCCGTAGCCATGCGGGCCACGTCACCGCGGCGGCCCCTCACGGCCCTGGCCGCCGCGCTCGTCACCTTCCTGGGCCTGCTCACCCCCACGACCGCGCTCGCACGGGAATCCGAGCCCCCGGCTCGCGCCGCGGCCGCAGTCCCCACCGCCCTCGCCGCCTCCTGGACCCCGCCGCTCAGCACGCGCGGGCGGTACATCGTCGACGCCGACGGCAACCGCTTCAAGCTCAAGTCCGGGAACTGGCACGGCGCCAGCGGCACCTGGAACGGCTCCGGTGACACCGCCGACCCCGCCAACCACCACGCGGGCGAGAACTCCGGACGCATGCCGCTCGGCCTGGACCGGGCGCCGATCGGCGAGATACTCGCCGGCTTCGCAGAGCTCGGCGTCAACAGCGTCCGGCTGCCGTTCTCCGACGAGATGATCCACGACACGGTCCCCGTCACGGACGCGGCCGTCGCCGCCAATCCGCAGCTGCGCGGCAGGACCCCGCTCCAGGTGTACGACGCCGTGGTCGCCGCCCTCACCGACGCGGGCTTCGCCGTCATCCTCAACAACCACACCAACACCACGCGCTGGTGCTGCGGCGTGGACGGCAACGAGCGCTGGAACGCCTCGCAGAGCACGGCCGCCTGGGAGACGGACTGGCTGTTCATGGTGCGGCGCTACAAGGACAACAAGCGCGTCGTCGGCGCCGACCTCTACAACGAGGTACGCCGCTCGATATGGGACGACCCCAACTGGGGTCTCGGCGACGACCACGACTGGTTCGCCGCCTCCCAGCACCTCGGCGACCGCATCCTCCAGGAGGCCAATCCCGACCTGCTGGTCATCGTCGAGGGCATCAACTGGACCGGCCTGCCCATCGACGGCTTCGCCCATGACCGCCCCACCCTGGAGCCCGTCCAGCGCCTCTCCCACACCCTCGTACGGTCCGGGAAGCTGGTGTACTCCGCGCACTTCTACGGCTACACCGGCCCACGGCACAGCGGCGCGACGGGCATCGGCGAGACCCACGACCCCCGCTACAGCGACCTGAACCGCGACGAGCTGTACGCGGAACTGCGGCGGCAGGCCTTCTACGTCTCCTCCGACACCGGCCGGCACTACACCGCGCCGCTGTGGATCAGCGAGTTCGGCGTCGGCGGCCGGGAGGAGACGAACGAGCGGACCCGCGCCTGGTTCGCGAACTTCACCGACTTCCTGATCCAGACCGACACCGACTTCGCCTACTGGCCGCTGGTCGGCTGGCACGAGAACCGCCGCGGCAACGGCTGGGCCCTGCTGCACTGGGACTCGGCCGGCCGGCGCATGGGCCTGTACGACGGCGACGACTGGCGGGCCGACGCCTGGGCCCGGCTGGTCGGCACCGCGGGCCGCACCGGGTACGTCGCCCCGGTCGCCCGCTGGTCGATGCTCAGCCCGGACCACGGCGACTTCGTCCAGAGCCTGCGCATGCGCGCCCGCCCCGACTGGGACTCCGGCGCGCGCAAGGCCGCCTGCCCCGACGGCCAGCGGCTGATCGGGCTGGCCCATACGGGCAACCGGGGTCTGTGCACCGACACCGGCGCCGGCGACCTGTGGGCCTCCTCCGGGGCGTACCAGGTCGTCACCGACGAACGGTACGTGCCCTCCGGCGGTGACTGGGCCTCGGGCTACACCAAGCTCCAGTGCCCGGCCGGCTCCTTCCTGGTGGGCTACGCGGTGCGCGGCGCGGCCGTGTCCAGCGCCCTGTGCGCCTCCGCGGGCACCGCCCTGGGCGGCGGCGGGCGCACCGTGTGGTTCGACCGGGGCGACAACCGTCCGGCGTCCGGCGCCGGCGGGGACTTCGCGTACGGCAGCTACAAGGGCCAGTGCGCGGACGGAGAGTACGCGGCGGGCATCGCCTACACCGGCCGCTTCGGCTCCTCCCGTACGCCGGACGCCCTGTACTGCCGCTCGCTTCCTTAGGAGGCGTCCGGGCCGCCGCCCACCGCGCCCCTGTGGCGGTGGGCGGCGGCCCGGGACCCGGTCAGCCGCCGGGGACGGTGTCGGTGAAGACGGTGCCCGCGGTGCGGTAGGCGGCCACCTTGGCGGCGACCTGGGCGGGGGTCAGCACCTGGTCCTTGACGAAGTAGACCCAGTCCACCTGCTGGTTGTAGGAGCGCGGGGTGCTGCCCGTCTGGCCGGTCAGGTCGATGAGCCAGTGGTTGAAGTCGATCCACTGGCTGGTCTCGGGCAGGTAGGGCTCGCCGTGGGTGCCGAAGACCTGGCCGTCGAGGTAGTAGGTGATGGCGTTGTTGTCGATGGTGAACTGCAGGTCGTGCCAGCCGTCGTAGCTCTGGCGGTTCTCCGAGTGGGTGTTGACGGCGTTCCACGGGTCCGGGTTGTAGGTCTCCCAGGACGTCGTGTACATGATGTTGCTCGGCTCGCCCCAGCCGCCGTTGGGCAGGTATTCGAAGTCCTGCTCGCTGTAGTTCGGGTCCATCGGCGCGTTGAGCGGCGTGAAGGCGAAGAAGGTCTGCACGACGTGGTCCCCGTCGGGGCCGCCGGTCGGGGTGTCGTTGAAGCGGACCCGGGCGGCGTAGGTGCCGTTGCGGAACTTGCGGGCGCTGGTCTGGATCTCGCTCTCCTTGGTGCCGGCGGCGGTGCCGTCGGTGGTGAGACGCAGATTCATGACCTTGTTGCCGCCGGTGCCCGCCACGAAGGTGACGTCCTGCGGGGACCAGGTGGCGCCGGGCACGCCCGGGCCGCCCTGGCCGGACTTCACGGTCCAGCCGTGGCTCTGCAGCGCCGGGTCGCTGCTGGAGGTGTAGCTGAAGTCGTCGAAGAGAGCGGGCGCGTTGGGGTCGGTAGGCGGCGTGGTCGGCGGATCCGTGGGCGGCGTCGTGGGGTCGTTGCCGGCGGGCGCGGTGCCCCAGACGACCGAGCCGCCGCGCTGCAGGGTGACCTTGTCCCAGTCCCCGTACGCGGTCATGGCGCCGTTGAAGGAGTAGTCGTCGGACTGCGTCAGGCGCTGCCAGTCCGCGCGGTAGAAGCGCAGCTGCATGTCGCCGGTGTTCTGCCCGGGGGCGAGCGAACCCGCGCCGGAGGTGAAGCCGATCTCCAGATAGCGGTCGGCGGTGGCGGTGGGGTTGGCGAGGGTGCCGAAGGTACCGGTGATGTTGGCGCATCCCTTGACCGCCCAGGAGCACGCGAAACGGTACGCGGCGCTGGAGCTGTCGGCCTTGAAGTAGTAGCGCAGGGTCACCTCGCTGAGCGGGACGGACGAGGTGCCCCGGTTGGTGATCTCGAGCCAGGGCTCGGCCTGGTCCGCGGTGGCCCCGGACGCGCTCGTCCGGTACTGCGCGGTGAGCGTGGCCGCCGCGGCGGACGCGGGCAGCGCGACGAGCCCGGCACAGGCGAGGCCGGCCGTCGCGCAGGCGGCCACGGCGGTGCGGACCCGGGAGGTGGTGCGGAACGGTCCTGACATGGGGACCCCTTCCAGTCGGGTGGAGCGCGTGGGGGAGGGCTTACCACTTGGCAACTGGTCTTCCACTGGTAAGGGAAGGTGGCATAGACCAGATGAGGGGTCAAGTCCCGTAACAGGAAGGGAATTCGGGGCATCGGCGCGCACTGCGATACCGGAAACGCTGGAGAACTGGTCAGCAACTGGCTAGCCTCGGGAACACGGCACCGCACGGCCACGGAGAGGGGGCGGGGCGCATGACGGGCGAGGCACCGCGATCGCCGCTGAAGCGGGAACGGGTCCGCGACCACCTCCTGGAGCTCGTCGAGTCACAGGCACCGGGCACCCCGATCCCGTCGGAGCGCGCCCTGTGCGAGCAACTGGACGTCTCGCGGCCGACCGTGCGCTCGGCCGTCGACGAACTGGTCACCACCGGACTGCTCGTCCGCCGCCACGGGAGCGGCATGTTCGTCGCCCCCGCGAAGATCACCCAGGAACTCGCCCAGGGGGAGAGCGCCTTCAGCCTGCCGCAGGCCTCCGGCCACTGGCTCAGCCGCGTCCTGGAGTTCGCCACGGTGCGGGCCGGTGCCCGCGTCGGCCGGAAGCTCCGGGTGTCGCCCGCCGCCGAGATCGTCTACATCGCCCGGCTCCGCCTCGTCGACGGCGAGCCGATGGCCGTCGAGTACCTGCACGTTCCGGCCGACCTGGTGCCGGGGCTGCGCGCCGCCGACATGGAGTCCGGGGACTTCTACGCGTACCTGCGCGAGCGGCACGGCGTCCGCGTCCACGAGGCCGTCCAGTCCATCGAGCCCACGGTCGCCAACGAGGAGGAGGCCCGGCTGCTGCACGTACCGGTGCTCTCCCCCGCGCTGCTCTTCGACCGCCTCACCAGCGACGCCGCCGGCCGCCCCGTGGAGTACGTGCACTCCCTCTACCGCGGTGACCGCTACCGCATCGTCTCCCGCCTGTCGCTGGCCGACACCGTGCCCGCGGGCCTGCCCGTACCGGCGGGGCACCACCCGGGCATGCCCCCCGACGAGCGCGCCGCCCCGGCGGGCACACTCGCCCATGTGGTGGGGGACGTACAGCCCCGCGGATGAGGGCCCGCAACCCGTACACATGTGCGGCCCTCAACCCCTATGATCACTCCGCTCCCGTGTCCACCGGAGCCGCGCACGACCCGAGACAGGCCATCCACGATGTCCAGCAAGCCCCCCAAATCCCCCTTGCTCCTTGCCCGCTGCGCGCAGACGGCGATAGCCGTGGCCGCGATCCTGGACGTATTCCGGGCGGTGGAGCTCCGGGACGACTTCCTCCATCCCACGCAGCAGACCCTGCACACCTCCGGCATGGTCTCCATGGTCTTCCCCTACGCCATGATGCTCGCCATCGTGCTCTTCCTCGTCTGGCTCGCACGGGCACGGCACAACGCGCGGGCGCTGACCCCCCAGGCGTCCCTCCCGTCCCGCGGCTGGACCATCGGCGTGTGGTTCGTCCCGCTGGTCAACCTCTTCGCCCCGCGTCAGGTGCTCCTGGACATCGGGCGCGCGAGTTCGGTCTCGTGGCAGGAGACGCGCGACAAGACGGTCGTGAACCTCTGGTGGGCGGCCTGGCTCGGACACGCGCTGGCGCTCCTGACCGCGGGTCGCATCGATCCGGCCTCGATTCCGCTGCTCGCGCTCGCGGAATCGTGCATGATCGCCGCGGCCGTACTCGTGGGCATCCTCATCGACCGCGTTACCACGCTCCAGGGCGGCGCGCTCGCCGCCCCGGCTCCTCTCTCCCCCGTCGTACAGGCATGAGGCAGGCTGCGACCATGACCGGCTACGACATAGTGCGGGTCTTCTGCGGACCCGACGGCGACCACGGCGACCGGCTCGCCGTGGTGCGTGACGGAAGCACCGTCACCGACGAGCAGGACCGCGTCGCGTTCGCCCGGCGATCGGGCTCCCCCGAGACGGTGTTCGTCGACGACCCCGAGCGGGGCATCATCGACATACGCTCCGCGGACGGCCGACTGCCCTTCGCCGGATCCCCCTGCCTGGGTGCGGCCTGGCTGCTGGACGCCCCCGAACTGATCACCCCCGCGGGCGTCGTGGGCGTCCGCCTGGACGGTGAGTTCACCTGGCTCGAGGCCAGCCCCGAGTGGGCGCCGCCCCGTAGCCTGCGGCAGTACGCCTCACCCGAGGAGGTGGACGCGCTGCCCGTCCCGCCGCCCGGCGAGTGGGTCTACGCCTGGGCCTGGGAGGACGAGCCCGCCGGACGCGTCCGGGCCCGCGGCTTCCCGGGCCGCGGCGACGGCGTCGACGAGGTCGAGGCGACCGGCTCGGCGGCGCTCCTGCTCACCGACCTCCTCGATCGCGCCCTCAACATCGCCCAGGGCCGCGGCTCCCAGATCCTTACCGCCCCCGCGCCGGACGGCCTGGTCGAACTCGGCGGCCGCGTCCACCTCGAGCGCGCCGTCCCCGGTGCCCCCACCAGGACCCGCCCCCGGATCACGCTCGGCACCCCGACCTCGTCCCGCCGCCGGATCCATCTGCTCGACCTCTGACCCGCGGGCTCCCCGGCCCCGCATCGGCCCCTCCACGGACCGGCCGATGCGGGCGGGGACCCGGCCCCTCCGCGACATGGCCCTATGGGTGGTGGACATTCATGACGGCGTTCCGACGGCGAGCCGTGATCGCCGGTGCCGGTTGCACGATCGGTGCGCTCTTCCTGGTGTTCTCGTGCGCGGAGAGCCCCGTCGAGGTGACGGACCAGGTTCTGTACGGCCAGTGGTCCAACCGTGCGGGCGCGATCTTCCGCTTCGACTCCGACCGCACGTTCACGGCCCGCCATCTGGAGAACTCGGGTGTCCAGTCGTTCGGCTGCGAAGGCATCGCCGACATCGACTCGGGGCGCTGGGCCTTCCTGGTGCCCAGTGGCGGCGGGGCCCACGCGCCCGACGCGACCGCGGATCGCGGCTTCTCCATCAGCGTGGAAGGCGGCGGCAGCTGCCCGCTGGAGTTCACCAGCACCGGTGATCCGGGCGCCCCGACGCTGTGCCTGGTGGCCGACGCCGACCAATCCTGTTCGAGCACCGAGGAGTTCCACCGCGACGACGCCTAGCCACCCGCCATGTCCGGGGCACCCCTGCCGCCGCACCCCCCGGATCCGGCGGACTCCGGCGATTCATGCGCGGTGAGGACGAGGCATCCGGCCGGGTCGGCCTCGACGACGTCGGCCAGGAGTGCGCTCCCCTCGTCGAAGCGCAGAGTGACGACGGGGTCGAGGTCCATCAGGAACCCGAAAGCCTCCCGCTCGTCGGCCGACAGCGGGCCGTCGAATCTCGCCTCGCAGGTCCAGGCGGAGCCCACGACGCCGATCTCGACCCGCACACCGATCCTGCCCAGGCACGTGGACCCATTGGCCCACCACTCGAGCGTCGCCGCCCCCTCGTAGCCGTCCATCAGCGGAGTATCCCAAGGCGGCATGACCCCTCGGGAGTCGGCGCACACCCTCGCGTCGCCCGCCCCGAGAGGTCGGCCCGAACCGGGCTGCGGGGTACGCGTCGGTGAGGCCGACAGGCTGTGCGGACAGATGCCGACGCCTGCTCGATCGGCACCCTGGCCGAGCGGGCGCACCTGCCGCCGGGAAAATTCCCTGGCCCCGGCGTTCCGCCTCGTCGCATGATGCCCGCATGGCCGAACGGTTGCGGAACAGCGCATGGCGGTACGTCGCGGGGATCGTGCCCGTCGAGGACCTGCCGATGCTCGCGGCGCACGCGCTCGTGGACGGCGACGACTCGCCCGCGCTGCGGGAACTCGCCGGGCTGTCGCGCCGCGACGACGCGGACGTGATCCGTGAGCTGTACCGACGGGCCCTGAGCGAGCTCGGCATCCCGGTTCCGGACGAGGAGACCGCCGGCAGGCGGGTGCTCCTCGACCGTGCGCGGGCGCTCGTCCAGGGTGAATCGACCCCCGTCGAGGTGGCGTGCGGACTCTACGCGGTCGCGGCCGCCACCCCGGAGGAGACGCACTTCCTCGACACCGCTGCCGTGTACAGCGAGTGGCTCGACCCCGCGCAACAGCCCGGCTGGGAACGTGATCTGCGCGCCGCGGCCCTCGCAGTGCTGGAGGCCCACCGTCCTGCGGATGGAACGATCGGTCCGTGACGTGCGACGTGCGCGGGCGTGAGATGTGCCCGGCCTCGCCCATGCCCACGGCTGCTTCGGCACAACCCTGTGCGGCAGGACGGCATGCGGCATGACGGCATCGCTGCCTCGCCGTATCCGTGGGTGCCGGAGTGGGACGCCGCCTGCCCGGGGTGCAAGGCGGCGGTGGACGCGCGGGGCGAGAAGCACGAACGGCCACCGCTCCCGCCTCCGCCGGGTTCTGACTGGCCGCCCTTCCAGGCGCGTCCCGGAAATGTGTTCGAATGCCGTTCCGGCAGAGGGTGCGCGCCGTAGGGTGAGAGGCGGCCGATGGCGGCCGACGACCGAGGGAGCCACGCATGACCCGGTATCTGATCTCGTTCGACGACGGCGCGATGACCTTCCCCGAGGAGGAGTTGCCCGAGGTGGCCGAGGCCTCGCTCAAGGTGGTGGGCAAGGCCCGCGACGCCGGTGTGTGGGTCTTCGGCGGTGGACTGGAAAGGCAGCGGGCGAGCGTCGTGGCCACCGACGGGACCGTCACCGACGGCCCGTACCCGGAGACCAAGGCGGTGCTCGGCGGGTTCGCGATCATCGACGTGCCCTCACGTGAGAACGCGCTGGAGTGGGCCGCCGAGCTCGCCGCCGCGTGCCGCTGTGCGCAGGAGGTCCGGGAGATCATGGCCGACCCGACCGACTGATCGAAGACGACGCCCCTCGGCCGTCCACGGCCAGGGCCAGGGCCAGCACGCTGAGCCCGAACATCAGGACGCCCAGCGGGACATGGAGCGACGGCATGTGGGTGATGCCCAGCACCACCTGTGCCGAGGCGAGGACGAGGAAACCGGAGGCGTACAGGATGGGGCGGGGCGATCCCCCGCCCGGGCGCCACGCGAGGATCGCGGCGAGCACGTACAGCATCGACGCGCCGTACATCACGCGTGCTCCCACACCGTGCAGCACCTCGCCGTGCGACGAGGAGAGCAGCACTCCGGCGGTGACCGCCTGGAAGAAGATCGCCGCGGTCTGCAGGGCGATCGCGACCTGGAGGAACGTGAGGCTGCGGTGTTCTGCCGTTGTCTGCGTGGCCATGACGCGTTCCCTCTTCTGTCGCAGGGGTGCGGATCTGTACGGTCCCGTCACTCCGACGACCCGGGCCCGTGAACTGTCAGGCCGAGCACCGGCCTGACAAACGGGGGCGGTGTTCCGTCGAAGGAACGAGAGCGGAAGCGGACGGGACGAACCAGGGAGCGGTCGCGGCCATGAGCACCCCATCGAAGCCGGAGCGGTACGGTTCCGAGCCCGACCTGGGCGCGGTCGTCGGCGAGCGGCGTCATCTGATCAACCTCGCCTACCGGCTGCTCGGTTCGCTGGCCGAGGCCGAGGACGCCGTGCAGGAGACCTATGCCCGCTGGTACGCGATGTCGCGGCGGCAGCAGGAGGCGGTCGAGTCGCCCGGCGCCTGGCTCACCACCGTGGCCAGTCGCGTCTGCCTGGACCTGCTCGGCTCGGCCCGCGTCCGGCGCGAGCGTTACATCGGCTCCTGGATACCCGAGCCGCTGCCCGACCGTTCGGAGTGGACCGCCGGGCCGGCCGTCGGCGGCGGCAGGGCGGAAGCGGCCGACCCCGCCGACCGGGTCACCCTGGACGAGTCCGTGACGATGGCCTTCCTGGTCGTGCTGGAGTCGATGACGCCTGCCGAACGGGTGGCGTTCGTCCTGCACGACGTCTTCAGGTTTCCCTTCCCCGAGGTCGCCGGGATCGTCGGCAGGACGCCGGCGGCCTGCCGGCAACTGGCGTATTCGGCCCGTCGGCGTGTCCGCGACGCGCAGGGCCAGGCGGCGCCGACGGCCGAGCAGGCCGCAGTGGTACGGCACTTCAAGGAGGCCTGGGAGGCCGGGGACATCAAGGCCCTCGTCGGCCTCCTCGACCCCGACGCCACGATGGTCGCGGACGGCGGCGGACTGGTCGGCGCCGTCCTCCGCCCGGTCGAGGGCGGTGAGCGCATCGCCCGGTACCTGGTCCACATGGCCGGCAGGACCCCGGGGCTGACGCTCCTGGAGCGGACGGTCAACGGCCGGCCCGGCCTGGTCGCCCAGCACACCGGGGCGACCGTGACGGTGGCGGCGTTCGGTGTCACGGGCGGCCGTGTCTCCCGCATCTGGGCGGTCCGCAACCCGGAGAAGCTCCGGCCGTGGACGGCGGGCGAATCGGCCTGACGGCGCCGCGGCGTTGAAGGCCCCGCGTGCGCGCGTACGGCCGTCGCGGCGTCGGTGGTCTCGTCACACGAGGCCCATGTGGCAGGGCCCCGCGGGGCCGACCCGGCAGTGGTCGGTCCCGCGGGGCCACGGATCCGCCGGGGGTCAGTTGACGCTGACGGCGGACCAGGTCGCCGCCACCGCGGCGTACTCGGCGCTCGACGCGCCGTACAGGTCGGTGGCGGCCTTGAGCGTGGCGGTGCGGGCGCCCGCGTAGTTGGTGCCGGAGGTCATGTAGACCGTGAGGGCGCGGTACCAGATCTTGCCCAGCTTGTCGCGGCCGATGCCGCCCACCGTGGAGCCGTTGCAGGTGGGGCTGTTGTAACTGACGCCGTTGATGGTCCTGGCGCCGCTTCCCTCGGCCAGCAGGTAGGCGAAGTGGTTGGCGACGCCGGAGGAGTAGTGGACGTCGAGGTTGCCGACGCCCGAGCTCCAGCAGTCCGCGGAGCTGCCGTCCTTGGAGGGCTTGTCCATGAAACGCAGCGCGGCCTTGCCGAAGCCGGACTTCACGATCCGCTCGCCGATCAGGTAGTCGCCGAGGTCGGAGGCGTTGCCCGCGTACCACTCGACCAGGGTGCCGAAGATGTCGGAGGTGGCCTCGTTGAGGCCGCCGGACTCCCCGGAGTAGGTGAGATTGGCCGTGCGCGAGGTCACGCCGTGGGACATCTCGTGCCCGGCGACGTCGAGGGCGACCAGCGGCCCGAAGGTGGTGCCGTCACCGTCGCCGTAGGTCATGCAGAAGCAGCTGTCGTCCCAGAAGGCGTTGTTGTAGTTGTTGCCGTAGTGGACGCGGTTGTACGACCCCTTGCCGTCGCCGGCGATGCCGCTGCGGCCGTGGACGGATCTGTAGTAGTCCCAGGTCTCGTCGGTGCCGTACTGGGCGTCGACGGCGGCCGTCGCGCGGTCGGCGGTGGTGCCGGTGCCCCAGTGGTTGTCGGCGTCGGTGAAGAGGACCGCGGGGGCCCGGGAGAAGCAGATCCCGAAGATGCACAGGTCGGTCTTGTTCTGCGCGTCGCCGGTGTAGGTGTTGCCGCGGGTGGGGTCCTTCAGCTGGTAGGTGCTGCCGCTGAGGGTGGTCTCCAGGGACACGGTGCCGCCGTACAGGGATTTGCCGTCGCCGGTGGCGGTCTCCAGGGCGTCCCAGGCGTCGATGCGGGCGCCGGTGCGCGCGTCGGTGAGGACGACGCGGGCGGCGGGGTTGCCCAGGCTGTCGAGGCCGACGGCAGTGGTGCGCCAGGCCAGGCGGGGCGTGCCGTGCAGCGCGTCGACGACCAGTTGGGGCTTGGCCTTGGCCTGCCGGAAGTCGGTGGAGCGGTGGGCGGAACGCAGCGCGGCCAGACCCTTGTCGGCGGCGGTGGCGGCCTTCACGGCGGGGGTCGTGGTCGGCACGGCCAGGTCGGAGCGGGTGGCCCGCTCGGCTCCCTCGTACGCGCCGCCCGGGGCGAGGTGGACGACGAGGTCGCCGCCGAGGACCGGCAGTCCGCGGTAGGTGCGGTCGTAGCGGACGTGCTGGGCGCCGTCGGCGTCGGTGACGACGTCGCGGACGGTACGGCCCTGGGCGGAGGTGATCGCGAGCCGGGCCGCGTTCGCGGTGACGGCGGTGTCGGCGCGGGCGACGCCGGTGGCCCGGGAGGGCAGGTCGCGTCCGGAGGCGGAGGCCGCGGACGGCGTCAGGAGGGCGGCTGTGACGGCGGTCGCGGCCAGCGCCGCGGATATAGCGGTCGCGGCACGTCTGGTGCTGGGCTGCATCGTGCTCCTCTGGTGGGGGGCGTGCGCGGTCCCCGCATCTGCGTCCGGCCACGGTGGGGCGGGCCCGGGTGCGGAGATGAGGCGGTGCCAGATTTAAGTGCCCATGACATGCGAATGTCCAGAGCGCGTCCGTGGTCCACACACGGGAATCGGCCGAACCACACACGGCGGACACGCGATGGACGCAGGTCAGCCGGGCGACCGGCGCGGAACGGCCCCCGTCGGTCGTCCCGCGCCGGTCAGCTCGCGCCGGTCAGCTCGCCTCGAAAGCGCCGTGCCTCCCGGCCCCCGCCGAGAAGCGCGCCGCGCCCTCCCCCGCCTCCGCGAGGGACACCCGGCCGTGCCGCAGCTCCGCCTCGAGCGCGGCCGTCTCCTCCAGCCCCTCGGCCTCCAGCACCGCGAGGCGGTCGTGCCGTACGCAGGTCTGCGGGAAGGCCGCGATCTCCGCCGCGAGGCGTTCGGCCGCGCCGCGCGCCTCCCCCGCCGGGACGACCCGGTTGACCAGGCCCATGGCGTACGCCTCGGCCGCGTCGACCGGACGCCCCGTCAGGATCAGGTCCATCGCGCGGGAGGTGCCGATCAGCCGCGGCAGCCGTACCGTCCCGCCGTCGATCAGGGGCACGCCCCAACGTCGGCAGAAGACCCCGAGCACGGCGTCCTCCTCGGCGACCCGCAGATCGCACCAGAGGGCCAGTTCCAGGCCGCCGGCCACCGCGTGCCCCGAGATCGCCGCGATGACCGGCTTGCCCAGCCGCAGGCGGGTCGGCCCCATGGGACCGTCCCCGCCGTCCCCGCCGCCCTCGCCGTCCGCCCCATCGGTCACGTCGGTCACCGCGTTGCCGCGCGGGGTGCCGATGGCCTTGAGGTCGGCACCCGCGCAGAAGGTGCCGCCCTCCCCCCACAGCACGGCGACCGAGGCCTTGGGATCGGCGTCGAACTCGCGGAAGGCATCGGCCAGTTCACGTGCCGTCGGGCCGTCCACGGCGTTGCGCGCCGCGGGGCGCGAGAGCACCACCGTGGTGACGGGTCCGCTGCGCTCGACACGTACGGGCATGGCCTGTTCCCTCCGCCGCCGATCACCTCTGCCGGATCAGGAGAGGTTATCGCCGTGGGTGAGGGTCTCCCAGGCGACGAAGAGGTTGTTGCTGCCGGCCGGGCGCTGGGACTCGGTGAGCGCCTGCGTGTTGGTCATGGCGTAGCCGAGCCGGTTGTGCATCGCGTTGTAGCCGACCTCGGTGACCGGTCCGAGCCCCAGGTTGAGGTGCCCGCCGCAGAGCCAGGACGGCACGGCCTCGCCCCGCTGGTACTTGGACTGGAAACCCAGCGCCTGCCGCAGCCGCTCACCGACCTGCGGGTACAGGTCCTCGCCCTGGATCCGGCTGGTCTCCGCGACGTGCGAGATCGACGAGATGCCGTAGCCGGTGTGGGTGAAGTCGCGGCAGGTCTCCTGGGTCAGACCGGTCACGAAGGTGGACTGGCCCTGCCAGTAGCCGACGATCTCGTCGCGGGTGTCGAGCCCGCTGCCGGGCACGGTCCTGGGCAGCGCGCCGTCGGTGTCCAGGTAGACGTACGCGGCGACCCGGTTGAGGTAGCGCGTGACGGCCTTGTCGTACGAGGTGCGGTCGTCGAGGAAGACGGAGATGCCGACGGCGGCCTCCATCATGCTGAGTTCCCAGTTGCCGTTGCTCTTGGAGCCGTTGATGACCTCGGGAAGGTAGACGTTGCGGAGCATGGTGGCGAAGCGGTTCACGTTCGGCCAGCCGGTGTAGGTGTAGCGGATGATCTCCGCCGCGCGCGGCCACACCGAACCCGCCCAGCCGGTCTGCAGCGGGGCGTTGCTGTTGGTGTGGTCGGTGATGGTGGCCGACCAGGCGTCCATCAGCTGGATCGCCTTCTGCGCGTACTTGGCGTCACGGCTGATGTACCAGGCCAGCGCGTTGGTGTAGGCGGCGATCGCGTCCTCGCGCTCGTCGGTGCAGCCGTAGTTGGGGTTGGAGTAGGAGCCGCACTCGACGACGGCGCGCGGCTTGGGGGTGCGCGACTGCGAGGCGTACGACGACGCCATCATCTGGTCGTACGCGCCCTTCCAGGGCTGCGCGCCGGCCTGCACCTTGCCGCGGACGAAGTCGAGTTGGGCACGGCTGACCAGGACGCCGGGGTGACTGAAGGCAGCCGGCGCGGCGTCGGCGCGCCCGCTGCCGGGCAGCGCGGCCAGGAGGGCGGCGACCAGCGCCGCGACGAGGGCGAAGATGCCCTTGGAGAGGAGGCCGTGTGATCTGTGGGACATGGGGGGACGCCTTCCCAGGAGACGGCATGTTCACATGGATGAACATTGGATGCACCCGTGAACATTGCGATGGAGGGATGACGGTAGGACTAGACCAATGCCCCGTCAAGTCCCCCACCGCGTACGACTGATGCCGGCCACCGCGTCGCACAGGGTGCCGCGCGCGGACGAGGCGCGGAGACAGGCATCCGCCCCTCCCTCACTCCCGGCCCCCGCCCGGCGGCGCTTCGATGGCGGGCCCGCCGCCGCGCCCGCAGGCTCGATACGCATGCGCCCATCCCGAAGGGGTCCCCATGGAACTGCAGCTTCAGGGCAAGGTCGCGGTGGTCACCGGAGCCGGCCGGGGTATCGGCCTGACGGTGACGGAGACGCTCGCGCGTGAGGGGGTCCGCGTCGTCGCGGGCAGCCGCAGCGTCACCCCGGAGACGCGAACCCTCCAGGACGCCCACGAGGTGACCCCGGTGGCCGTCGACCTCGCCACACCGGACGGCCCCGCCGAACTCGTACGGCAGGCCGCGGAGCGCTACGGCGCCGTCGACATCCTGGTCAACAACGTGGGTTCCGGAACGTCCCGCGGCAGCTTCCTGGAGGTGGACGACGCCGAGTGGCGGCGCGTCTTCGAGATCTCCTTCTTCAGCGCGGTCCGCACCACCCGCGCCGCGCTCCCCCACATGCTGGAGGCGGGCGGCGGCGCGATCGTGAACATCACGTCCGTCAACGCGCGCCTGCCCTTCCCCATGGTCGTGGACTACTCGGCCGCCAAGGCCGCGCTGGCGAACCTCACGAAGTCACTGTCCGAGGAGTTCGCACCGCGCGGTGTCCGCGTCAACGCGGTCGCCCCCGGCCCCGTACGCACGCCCTTCTGGACCGCCCCCGGGGCCTTCGCCGACCAGACGGCCGCGGCGGCGGGGACCACCGCGCGGGAGGCCCTGGACGAGGTCGTACCGCGCAGCATGGGCATCTCCACCGGGCGCATCACCGAGCCCGAGGAGGTCGCCGCCCTGGTCGTCTTCCTCGCCTCCCCGGTCGCCGGCAACGTCACGGGCGCCGAGTTCACCATCGACGGCGGCCAGATCAAGACGATCTGACGGCACCACGGCAGTACGGCTCCGCGCGGAGCGGGCGGGCCCGCGAGGGACGGAAGTCACACGGGCGGGCACGGGACGCGACGCCAAAACAGGGGCGGCCGACCCCGTCCCACGAGTCGGCCGCCCCCTCACAGGGCTCTCCCCCACGGTGAACCCCGTGGCCTTTGGTCACGGCATCGGCGTCAGAAGGCGAAGACGCCGGCCGTGTCGCTGCCGCGCAGCATGCACGGGTTGCCGAAGGTCTGGGCGAAGGCGATGCGCCGCCCCTCCCAGACCCCGTCCGCGGTGACCACGACCGGGTCCCAGACGCGGGTGCAGGCCACGCCCGCCGGGGCGCCGGTCAGGACCTCGAAGTCCCCCTGGACCGCGGCGAGTCGCGCACAGGCGGCCGCCGGATTCGGGTGGTCGCCGTACGGGGTCGGCTTGCAGCGCAGAACCACCGCGCGCTGTATCGTCGCCGTCGCGGCGTCCTCCCCCTTCCCGACGGACAGGACAAGCGCGGACGGCGCGTACAGGCTCGTCGCCCCGGTCGGCCGGGCTTCCGCCGAGTCGGCGGCGACTCCCGCCGAACACACCGCCGCCACCAGGGTCAGGCAGGTCCCCACCGCACTGAACCGCATAGCGAACACTCCTTCGGCACTCGATCCGGATATCGGACGTCGAGGAGTCTTGTGCATCGGACGCCCGCCCGTCACATCGCTCCGCGACTTTCGGTCACCGGTTGTTCACAATGTGTACTATCCGTTGTGTCGCACTTGCGGTGGGCTGGGCGCCCGGGTGAATGGACTCAGCGGAGCGGGGCACTCCGTGAAAGCGCCTTCACGCATCGACACATCGCCTCCACATCGGCCGGAAAGCAGCGGGCCGCCGCCGTATTCCGCATACGGCGGCGGCCCGTCCCGGAGCGCCGGAGGAGCGCCGGAGGAGTGCCGGCGGGGGGCCGGCGGGGTGTCAGCCGGTGTAGCCCGCGAAGATCCGCGAGAACTCGTACGGGGACTGCGGGATGTTGGTGCACATGTACAGCGCGCCCGTGCAGGCGTTGCGATCCCGGGTCGTCTCCCAGAAGGCGAGCAGGCCGAGGTGCTTGCCCTGGGCGAAGCTCACCAGCTGGCGGGCGTCGGCCTGGTCGTAGATCCGGCCGTCGTCGTTCTGCCCGAGCATCGGCGTGACGCCCACCATCGCCCACACCTGGGCGTCGGACTTGCCCGGGTAGAGGGACTTGAGCTGGGCGAAGGTGCTGTTGGCGGCCTGGATCGCCGCGTCGCCGTAGTCGGCGTTGCGGTAGTAGTCCATCGCCATGATGTTGACGACGTCGAGGTTCACCCCGGCGTCCCGGGCCGACCGCACGACGGCCAGGCCGTCGGCCGTCAGCCCCTCCGGCAGAACCGGCAGGGTGAGCGAGATGCGCAGGCCCGGGTGGGCCTGCTGGAGCCGGGCCAGGGCCTGCGAGCGGCGGGCGACGGAGGCCGGGTCGGCGGTCGCCGCGCCCTCGATGTCGAAGTCCGCGTAGGTCAGGTCGTAGGCGTTGACCACCGCGTTGTACTCGTTGTACAGCGCGTCGACGGTGCCGCAGGCCTGGGCGAGTTCGATGCCGGTGGCGCCGCCGAAGGAGATCTTGACGTCCCCGCCGGCCGCGCGGATCGCGTCGATCTGGTCCTTGTTCCAGCCGTCGCGCGGGTCGTAGGCGTTGAACCACATCGCCTTGCAGGCGGAGGCGGTGATGAAGGCCATGGTGAAGCTCTTCAGACCGCTCGCCGAGGACAGCGTGGTCAGGCTGGGCGTCGGCCAGGCGCCCATGTCGACATACGGCGCGGTGCGCACACCGCCGGGGGGCGGGTTGGTGCCGCCGGAGGTGGTCGTCCCGCTGACGGCCGCGCTGTAGGCGGAGGTGTTGCCCGCCGCGTCCTTGGCGCGGACCCGGAAGGAGTAGCCGGTGCTCGCCTGGAGCCCGGTGGCGGTGTACGAGGTGCCGGTCACGGTGACGGGGGTGCCGCCGTCGCGCGAGACCTCGTAGCCGGCGACGCTGCCGGAGTTGTCGGTGGAGGCCGTCCAGCGGACCGTGAGCGACGAGGACGTGGCCGAGCCCACGGTCACCCCGCCGGGAACGCTGGGCGCGGTGGTGTCCGGTCCGCCGCCGGTGCCCGCGCAGGAACCGCCGTTGAGCTTGCAGTTCGCGGGCGCCCCGGTGCCCGAGGAGACCCAGCCGAAGACGGCGGTCGCACCGGGCGCGAGAGTGCCGTTGTAGTCGCGGTTCTTGAAGGTGTAGTGGCTGCCGCTCTGGGTCAGCAGGGCGTCCCAGTAGGAGCCGACGCTCGTGCCCGACGGCAGGTCGAACTCGACGGTCCACCCGCTGAGGGTGGTGGTGCCGCCGTTGGTGATCGTGTACTGCCCCTGGTATCCGGTCTCCCAGGTGGACGTCTTGACGAAGGCCGCGCTCGGGGCGGCCGCGGCGGCGGGCGGGGCGAGGAGCAGGACGAGCGCTCCGACGAGCGCGGTGACCAGGGCCAGAGTTCTTCGCATCCGGGCCTCCCGTGGGGGGAACGCGCAGTTGGTCTGTACCAAATGCATCTGGTGTAGACCTATCGATTTGATGCGTGCGCGTCAAGATGCCGATCGGTCCCGCCCGCCCCGCGCAGACCGCGGGACGCAGACCGCGGGACGCGGGCCCCGGACCGCCGACCGCCGACCGCCGACCGCCGACCGCCGACCGCCGACCGCAACGGAGTGAACGCCCTCGACGGGCTCCTCCCGCTCCCCCGGGTCCCGGCCCGGCCCCGGGACGGGCCGCCGGGCGGCGATCGGGTGAACCGGCGGCGGGGCCGCACCCGCGGGCGCCCGTACGGCAGGCATCATCACTGGAGGCCGGGCGGTGCTCCCCTCCCCGATCGTGCCGGGCGGCCCGGGAGGTCGTCATGCACATCCTGCTCATGGCGTCGGCATTCAACAGTCTGACGCAGCGCGCGTACGCGGAACTCGGCGAACTGGGCCACACCGTCGCCGTGGAGGTGACACCGGACGGCGACGCCATGCGCGCGGCGGTCGCCCGCCACGAACCGGAGCTCGTCGTCGCGCCCATGCTCAAGGCGGCGATCCCCGCAGAGGTGCGATCCGCCCGTACCTGCCTGATCGTGCATCCGGGCCCACCCGGCGACCGCGGCCCGGCCTCTCTGGACCGGGCCGTGCAGGAGGGCGTCGCCGCATGGGGTGTGACGGTCCTTCAGGCCGAGGAGGAGATGGACGCGGGCCCGGTCTGGGCCTCGGTGGACTGCGCGATGCCCCCGGTCGGCAAGAGCGACCTGTACCGCGGCGAGATCTCCGACGCGGCGATGGAGGCCGTCCTGCTCGCCGTCGACCGCTTCGCCTCCGGCGCGTACGTCCCCCGCCCGCAGAGCGACCCGGCGCTGAGGGCGGTCGTCCGGGCCCGCCCCGCCGTCACCCAGGACGAGCGGCGCATCGACTGGTCCGCCGACCCGACCCATGCGGTGCTGCGCAAACTGCGCGCCGCCGACTCGCGGCCCGGGGTCCTCGACGAACTCCTGGGCGCGCGCTGGTTCCTGCACGGCGGCCACCCCGAGGACCGGCTGCGCGGCGCGCCGGGGCGGCTGCTGGCCACGCGCGCGGGCGCGGTGTGCCGGGCGACCTCCGACGGAGCGGTCTGGATCCCCCGGCTGCGCCCCCGGTCGGCCCCCGGCGGACCGCCCACCTTCGCCCTCCCCGCCGTCACCGCCCTCGGGCCGCTGCTGCCCGCGCTCCCGGAGGACCCGTTGCCCCCGGAACTCGCCGGCGACCGCGCCACCTGGGCCGACATCCGCTACCGCGAGGACGGCGCCGCGGGCATCCTGTCGTTCACCTTCCCCGGCGGGGCCATGTCGGCCGCCGACTGCCGCCGGCTCCTCGCGGCGTACCGCCATGCCCGCTCGCGTCCCACCTCGGTGCTGGTGCTGGGCGGCGCCCGGGACGTCTTCTCCAATGGCATCGATCTCAAGACCATCGAGGCCGCCGCGGACCCGGCCGCCGAGTCCTGGGCCAACATCACCGCCATCGACGACCTGGTCGAGGCGGTCCTGACCACCACCGACCGTCTCGTGGTCGCCGCGCTCGGCGGCAACGCGGGCGCGGGCGGCGTGATGCTCGCGCTCGCCGCCGACGAGGTCTGGTGCCGCCAGGGCGCCGTGCTCAACCCCCACTACCGCCTGATGGGTCTGTACGGCTCCGAGTACTGGACGTACTCCCTGCCCCGCCGGGTCGGCCGCGCCATGGCCGAACGCCTGACGGAGCAGGCCCTCCCGGTCGGCGCGGCCGCCGCCCTGCGGATCGGCCTGGTCGACCGGCTTCTGATGTGCGGCCCGCAGGAGTTCGGCCCCGATGTCGCCCGCCTGGCGGCCCGGCTGGCCCGCACCGCCGGGACGCAGCCCCGGATCGCCGCCAAGAAGGCGGACGCCGAACGCCGCGAGGCGGAGCGTCCGCTGTCGTCCCACCGCGCCGCGGAACTGGCCCGTATGCGCGAGGCCTTCTTCGACCCCCGCGCCGCTTACCACGGCCTCCGCTCCGCCTTCGTCCGCCGCCAGGCCCCCGCGGGAACACCGCCGCACCTGCGCGACGCACCGGCGGCCACCTGCCCCTGACGCCCGACGGCACGTTCGTCACGCCCGGCGAACCCCGCCCGGCGATGGGGGCGTTGCGCCCGGCCCGAGGGCGCCCGGAGCGGTGGTCACCCGGCCGGGAAAAGGGGTGGAGGGACGATGATCGGGCTGGTAGCTTTCGCTCGACCGTGACACCGCCCGAGGAGGTGAGACCCATGACCGCTGGATCGACGTGGGTGCTCCCCCTTCCCGTCACGGCCGGACGATCGACGTAGGTGCGTCGCCGGGAGCGCCTCGACACCAAGGCACTCCCGAAGGGCAACACCTGTGCACGCACTGCAGTTCACCGCCGAGTCGTCGTCGAACGGCATGATCGAACGCGATTTCACCGTGGGCGACGTCCCCGGCGTCCTCTGGTCGCCCGCGTCCGGCGCCGACCGGGCACCCCTGGTGCTGATGGGGCACGGCGGCGGCACCCACAAGAAGGCACCGGCCATGGCGGGCCGTGCGCACCTCCTCGTGACCGGCTGCGGCTTCCACGTCGCCGTCATCGACGCACCCGGTCACGGTGACCGGCCGCGCACCGCGCACGACGAGGCGGAGATCGCCGCGCTCTACCGGGCGAGGGCGGCCGGCCAACCGGAGGGCCCGGTCGTCGTCCGCTACAACGCCCACCTGGCGGAGCTCGCCGTCCCCGAGTGGCGGGCGGCCCTGGACGCCCTCCAGGAGCTTCCGGAGATCGGCGCCGACGGCCAGGTCGGCTACTTCGGCCTCAACATGGCAACCGCGATCGGCGTACCGCTCGTGGCGGTCGAACCCAGGATCACGGCCGCCGTCTTCGGCCAGCACTGGCCCGACGCCCTGGCCGAGAAGGCGCGGCGCATCACCGTCCCGATCGAGTTCGACCTGCAGTGGGACGACGAGCACATCCCGCGCGCGGCGGGTCTCGCGCTGTTCGATGCCTTCGCCTCGAAGGAGAAGACGCTGCACGCCAACGC
This sequence comes from Streptomyces sp. NPDC026673, assembly GCF_040638135.1. NCBI lineage: Bacteria > Bacillati > Actinomycetota > Actinomycetes > Kitasatosporales > Streptomycetaceae > Streptomyces > Streptomyces sp. NPDC026673. Next base: position 53,138 of record NZ_JBEZXR010000064.1, read on the forward strand.
GGGCGGGCACAAGGAGCTGCCCAGGTTCGAGGCGGACAGCGCGGTCCGCTTCTTCGCCCGGCACTTCGGCCGGACGGTCACCCCGCCGGCCTGACGTGCGCGGGTGCGGTGCCCGGCGCTCCGGCCGGGCGC
>NZ_JBEZXR010000065.1:0-53064 GCF_040638135.1 Streptomyces sp. NPDC026673
TGACATCCAGTGTCACCTTTCGTCTGACCGCAGGACGGACAGCCGTCCGTCAGGGTGATTCTGTGGCGGAACGTCGGGGCCGTCAAGCGAGGTCTCCGACGCCTTGGCCGGTCGGAGGCGCGTCCGTGCCGGGTGTCTCGTTTTGGGACGGACCCCGGACGGGTTGCGGCGCGCAGAGGTTCCGAACCGCGTCGCGAGGCTGGCGCTCTTCCTGGTGACCGAATAGCGTACTGGTGTCCGTCAAGCGGCCAAGGGAGTTCAGTGATGGATAAGGTCGAGGCATTCACCCCGGGACGGCCCGTCGTCCTGCGCGGTGGCACCGTGTTGCCCGTCAACCGTGAACGCGAGGTCCTCGCGGACACCGACGTACTCGTCGTCGACGACCGGATCGCGGCGATCGGTCCGCGCCTCGCCGTGCCGGACGGGACGGCGGAGATCGACGCCACGGGCGGCATCGTGATGCCGGGCATGATCGACACGCATCGGCACATGTGGCAGACCGCGATGCGCGGCTACGGCGCCGACTGGACCCTCACGCAGTACTTCGTCTGGTACTACCTCGAACACGGCAGGAAGTTCCGCCCCGAGGACGTCCACGCCGGCAACCGGCTGGCCGCCGTGGAGGCGCTCGAGGCCGGTGTCACCACCGTCGTCGACTGGTCGCACGGCCTGCAGACCGTGGACCACGCCGACGCCGCCGTGGACGCCCTGCGGTCCGTGCCCGGCCGCTTCGTCCTGGCCTACGGCAACATCCAGCAGGCCCCCGCCGAGTGGACGGCGGCACCGGAGTTCCGCGACTTCGTCGGCCGCCGCATCAACGGCGACGACATGCTCGGCTTCCAGCTCGCCTTCGACGTGACGGGCGACCCGGCCTTCCCCGAGAAGCCCGCTTTCGAGGTGGCCCGCGAACTCGGCGTCGCCGTCACCACGCACGCCGGGGTCTGGGGCGCCACCAACGACGACGGCATCCGCCTGATGTACGAGAACGGCTTCATGACCCCGGGGACGGTGTACGTCCACGCCTCGACGCTCACGGCGGACTCGTACCACCGCATCGCGGCCACCGGAGGCTCGGTCTCGGTGTCCACGGAGAGCGAGCAGAGCGCCGGCCAGGGCTACCCGACCACCTGGGCCATCCGCTCGCACGACATCCCCGTCTCCCTGTCGATGGACACCAGCGTGTGGTGGAGCGGCGACCTGTTCTCCGCCATGCGCACCACCCTCGGCGCCGACCGCGCCCGCGCGCACCTGGAGGCGCACGCCAAGGGCGAGACCGTCACCCACTGCGCCCTGCGTGCCGACCAGGTCGTGGAGTGGGCCACCCTCGGCGGCGCCCGCGCCCTCGGCCGGGAGCAGGAGCTCGGCAGCCTGGAGGCCGGCAAGAAGGCCGACATCGTGCTCCTGAAGAACGACCACTCGCCCGTCTCCTTCCCGCTGCTCAACCCGTACGGCCAGGTGGCCTTCCAGGCGCAGCGCGGCGACGTGCACACCGTGCTCGTCAACGGACGGGTGGTCAAGTACGAGCACCGCCTGCTCGGTGTGGACCTGGCCGCCGTGCGCCGCGAGGTCGAGCAGACCGTCGACCACCTGCGTTCGGCCATGGGCGAGGAGGAGTGGCGCAAGGGCATGAACCCCGACGTCCCCGAGACGAAGGTCCTCGACAACCCCTACACCTACACCGACTACCGCAGCGCGTCGACGCACGGCCAGTGATCCGAAGGGGGTCCGAGGCATGAGCATGGGGCTGCTGCTGCTCCGACTGCTGCTCGCCGCCCTGCTCTTCGGCCACGCCACGCAGAAGCTGCGCGGCTGGTTCGGCGGAGCGGGGCTCGCGGGCACCGGCACGGTCTTCGAGCGCTGGGGCTTCGTCCCCGGGCCGCGGATGGCCCTGGTGGCCGGAGTGGCGGAGCTGGCCGGGGCGGCGTCCGTCGCGGCCGGACTGCTGACGCCCGGCGGGGTCGCCGTCGTCGTCGGGACCATGGCGGTCGCCGCCGCGGCGACGGCGCCCAACGGCTTCTGGGCGCAGAAGGGCGGCTGCGAGGTGCCGTTCTGGTACGGCGCGGTCGCCGTCGTCCTCGGTTTCACCGGGCCGGGCCCGTGGTCGCTCGATCACGCCCTCGGCCTGACCTGGCGGCCCGCCCCGGCCTGGGGTCTGGCCGCGCTCGCGGCCGGGCTCCTCGCGGCGGTCGTGCCGCTCGCCGGCCGCGCCAGGGTGCTGCGGGGAAGGAGGGAATCCCCCGAGTCCCCCGAACCCCACGGGAACGCGTAGCCACTTCCGGATAAGCCGCCTCCGGCCGGGCATACGGCTGGGGTACGCCACGCGACGCCGCGGCCGGACCGGCCGCGGCGGTACCGGAACCGGGGGCAGGACGACATGGGCACTTCGCTCGAGGGCACCGACCGTACGCACGGAGCGCGGCCGGAGCCGGCCGTCGCCGAACGCAAGCAGGAGCTGCGCCGCCGCCTGGAACGCCTGATCGGCATCGCCGCGACCGAGGGGAACCGGCTGCAGGCCCTGCGCAACGGCGACGAGATCTTCCCCGCGATGCTGGACGCGATCCGAGCGGCGAAGCACACCGTCGACATGACCACCTTCGTCTACTGGCGCGGTCAGATCGCCCGCGACTTCGCGCACGCGCTGGCCGCCAAGGCGGAGGAGGGGGTACGGGTACGGCTGCTCCTGGACGGCTTCGGCGGACGGCTGATCGAGCAGGACCTGCTCGACGGCCTGGACCGGGCCGGTGTGGACGTCGCCTGGTTCCGCAAGCCCGTACGGCTCTCGCCGTTCAAGCAGAACCACCGCTGCCACCGCAAGGTCCTGGTGGTCGACGCCCAGGTGGCCTTCACCGGCGGCGTCGGCATCGCCGAGGAGTGGTGCGGCGACGCCCGCCACCCCGGCGAATGGCGGGACACCCATGTCCGGGTCACCGGCCCCGCCGTGGACGGTCTCGCCGCGGCCTTCGCGCAGAACTGGGCCGAGTGCCGGCAGGACGGCCTCTTCGACGACCGCGACCGCTTCGGCGAGCACGAGCAGAACGGCGGCGCGATCGTCCAGGTGGTGCGCGGCTCGGCGAGCGTCGGCTGGCAGGACATGCGCACCCTGCTCCGCGTCGTGATCGCCTCCGCGGAGCGGCGCATCCGGCTGGCGACCGCCTACTTCGCACCCGACCCGTACTTCGTCGGCCTCCTGTGCGAGGCGGCGCGGCGCGGAGTGGAGGTCGAGATCCTGCTGCCGGGCCCGCACACCGACAAGCGCGTCTGCCAGTTGGCGGGGCAGCGCTACTACCAGCGGCTCCTGGACTGCGGTGTGCGGATCTGGCACTACCGGCCGACGATGATGCACGCCAAGGTGATCACCATGGACGGCGTCGCGACCCTGATCGGCTCGACCAACTTCAACCGGCGCTCCCTCGACCACGACGAGGAGGTGATGCTGGCGGTGCTCGACGAGCACTTCACCGCCGGCCTCGACGCCCACTTCGACGAGGACCTGCTGCGCAGCGAGCCCGTCGACGGGACCCGCTGGCGCGGCCGTTCCCCGTGGGAGCGGGCGCAGGAGGCGGCGACCGCGCCCATCCGCCGCTTTCTCTGATCCCCGCGCCCGCCCGGCGCGGACCCGCGGGATTCCGGAGAGGGGTGCCGGCCGCCGGGGACGGTGACGATGATGGTGTGTCCCGCGAGCCACGCGGGCGCACGGACCCCGGTCGCGTCATCGCACCGCTCACCCTGGAGGGCGACATCAACGTCAACACCGGCACAGAGGAACCCGCTTCGACGGACAGCCTCCCCGGCGCCGCCGAGGGTGCCGCCGATACGGCACGGCACGACGTGTTCCCCGCCGACCTCGAGGTCGCGGCGGTGGCCGAACTGACCGCCCTGATGGTCGCCGGCCACGTCACGAGCGTCGCGCTCACCCGCGCCTACCTGCGGCGCATCGAGGAACTCGACGTCGGCGGGCCCGCCCTCAACGCGGTGCGCTGCGTCAATCCCGCCGCGTTGGAGGAGGCCGCGGCGGCCGACGAACGCAGGGCGGAGGGCGGCCCCGGCGGGCCCCTGCACGGCATACCGGTGCTCGTGAAGGACAACATCGACGTGCTGGGCATGCCGACGACGGCCTGTTCGGTGGTCCTGGCCGGCTCCTTCCCCGCCCAGGACGCTCCGCTGGTCACCCGGCTGCGCGAGGCCGGCGCGGTGATCCTCGGCAAGGCGAACCTCACGGAGTTCGCCAACTACCTCACGATCGGCATGCCCAGCGGGTACAGCTCGCTGGCCGGTCAGGTGCTCAACCCGTACGACCTGAGCGAGACCCCGAGCGGTTCCAGCGCCGGTTCGGGAGTCGCCGCCGCGGCCGGTCTGGCCGCCGTCACCATCGGCACCGAGACCGACGGCTCCATCCTCAGCCCGGCGTCGGCCACCTCCGGGGTGGGCGTCAAACCCACCCTCGGACTCGTCAGCCGTACCGGGATCGTGCCCATCGCCTCCAGCCAGGACACCGCCGGACCCATGACCCGGACCGTGGCGGACGCCGCCGCGCTGCTCACCGTCATCACGGGCACCGATCCGGAGGACCCGGCCACCGCGGGCAACCCGCTGGAAGGCCACGACTTCACCGCCGACCTGACCCCGCACGCCCTGCTCCGCGCGCGCCTCGGCGTCGTCGCGGAACAGGTGCCCGAGGACGGCACGGACGAACGGGCACTGTGGGACGCGGCCCTGGCCGCGCTCGCGCGACGGGGCGCCGAACTCGTCGACGTCACCATCGAGGCCCGCCGCCGCTACGACGTCGCCTCCCCGGTGCTGAGCCACGAGTTCAAGCGCGACCTCAATGCCTATCTCGCGCGGCTGCCCGAGGGCGCGCCGGTGCGCACCCTCGCCGACGTGATCGCCCACAACGAGGCCCACGCGGGTGTCGCCCTGAAGTTCGGGCAGAGCCTCGCCCTCGCCTCGCAGGCCAGGGACCTCGGGCCGGACAGCGCGGACACCGTCGAGTACAAGGCCGCCCGCGCCCGGGACCTGGAGGAGAGCAGGGACCGCATCGACGCCCTCATGGCCGAACACGACGTCACCGCCCTGCTCTTCGTGAACAGCGGCAGCTCGTCCATCGGCGCCAAGGCCGGCTACCCATCGATCACCGTCCCCGCGGGCTACCTCGCGGCCAACCGCCGCCCGTTCAACATCACCTTCCTGGGGCGGGCGTGGAGCGAGCCGGTGCTCATCGGCTACGCGTACGACTACGAGCAGGCCACACGGCTCCGCAGGCCGCCGTCCGAGGTCAATCCCACCCTGCTGCGGCGGCGTTCCCTCGCCGTCCCGCCCGCCCGGGACGGTGCCGCCGGCGACTGACGGCCCGCGGGACCCACGGGCCTTGCGGGCCTCGCGGGCCTCGCGCGGTCAGCCGTCCCCGGCGTCCTCGAGCAGCTCCCGCACCTCCTCGGCGGTGGTCTCGCGGAGCTCCTCGCCGACGAGCAGCCAGCGGGTGATCCCGACCGACGTGAGGAACGGCAGGTCGTGGCCGGCGATGAGGAGCGCGCCCTCGAAGGAGTCCAGGGCCGTGGTCAGCTGCCGGACGCCGCTCAGGTCGAGGTTGTTGGTGGGCTCGTCCAGCACGAGCAGCTGCGGCGCCGGCGCGGCGAGCATCGACGCCGCCAGGGCGGCGCGGAAGCGCTCCCCGCCGGACAGGGTGCCCGCGGGCTGCTCGGCGCGGGCCCCACGGAACAGGAACCGGGCCAGCCGGGCGCGGATCTCGTTGTCGGAGACCCCGGGGGCGGCGCGGGCCACGTTGGCCGCGACGCTCAGCTCCTCGTCCAGTACGTCGAGGCGCTGCGGCAGGAACCTCAGCGGCACATGCGTCCTCACCTCGCCGGACAGCGGGGCGAGTTCCCCGGTGAGGGTGCGCAGCAGGGTGGTCTTGCCAGCTCCGTTGCGGCCGACCAGTGCCACGCGCTCGGGTCCGCGGATGTGGAACTCGCCGTCGCGCAACGCCCCGAAGCGCGGCCGGAGTCCGTGCGCGGACAGCACCGCCCGTCCGGCGGGGACGGCGGTGTGCGGCAGGCTCACCCGGATCTCGGCGTCCTCGCGGATCGCCTCCGCGGCCTCGTCCCGGCGCTCGCGCGCCTGGTGCAGCCGGTTCTCCTGCACAGCGCGGAGCCGGTCCCCGGACTCCTGCGCGGAGCGCTTGCGCTCCCCGGCGACGATGCGCGGGGCGCGCCGCTGGGCGTCCATCTTCCGGCTGTGCCGCATCCGGCGCGCGGCCTTGACGTGGGCCTCCTCCAGTTCGCGCCGCTGCCTGCGTACATCCGCCTCGGCGGCCCGCAGGACGCGCCCGGCCGTCTCCTGCCCGGCGGCCACGGCCTCCTCGTAGGCGGACCAGCCGCCGCCGTACCAGGTGACGGAGCCCGCGCGCAGCTCGGCGACGCGGTCGACGCGCTCCAGCAGCTCCCGGTCGTGGCTGACCACGACGAGGACGCCCGAGCGCCAGGTGTCGACGGCGTCGTGGAGTCGACGGCGTGCGAAGAGGTCGAGGTTGTTGGTGGGTTCGTCGAGCAGGAGGACGTCGGGGCGCCGCAGAAGAAGTGCGGCCAGGCGGAGCAGGACGGTCTCGCCGCCGGACATCCGGCCGACGGTACGGTCCAGATCCAGGCGGCCGAGCCCGAGGGAGCCGAGGGCCGCCAACGCGCGTTCCTCGACGTCCCAGTCGTCGCCGACGGATGCGAAGTGCTCCTCGGCGACGTCCCCCGCCTCGATGGCCCGCAGGGCGGCGCGCCTCTCGGCGATGCCGAGAACCTGGTCGACGCGGAGCGCGGTGTCCAGGGTGACGTCCTGCGGCAGGTAGCCGAGGCTGCCGCCGACGGTCAGGGACCCCCGGGTGGGGATCAGCCGGCCGGCCAGCAGCTTCAACAGGGTCGACTTGCCAGTGCCGTTGGCGCCGACGAGCCCGGTGCGGCCGGTGCCGACGGTCAGCGACAGTTCGTCGAGAACGGGTGTGCCGTCCGGCCATCGGAAGGTCAGGGCCGAGCAGGTCACGGACGCGGTGGGCGTGGTGGGGAGGGACATGGCGGTCCTCGCAGTCGCAAGCGCAGGGATGGCGGGCTTCGTGTGCGAGCACCACGCGGCGACCGTGCCGGAACGGGGGTGGCGGTCCTCCGAGGACGGGGACGGCTCGTGCACCGAGGTCGCAAGCGCGCGGGGTCACGGGCGGCGGTGACGCCGACCGCGCGTGACGGGCGTACGGCCGCGGGGCCGTATCGCGCGATGATCGCGGACCTCAGAGGAGCAACATCCACCTCTATCGGAGACAACAGGACCCGGGAACTGTACCCCAACCGGTGCCGGAAGTGCACGGCCGCGAATACCGGGGTGCCAGTCGATACAATTCGAACAGGGAACGGCGGCATCCGGCGCCGGCCGTTCGCATTCCCTGCGAAGGGGGAATCCGGACCGATGGTCGTTGAATTGTCTCCCATTTCCGGCCGCGTGGCGGTGGTGCGCGATGGGTTCGATTCCCCATGACGTGAGCGTGTACGCAGGGCGGTCCTCCGGGCTCATCGGGGCCCAGATCGCCGGGTACCGCGTGGAGCGGGAGATCGGCCGCGGCGGAATGGCCGTGGTGTACTGCGCCAAGGACCTCCGGCTGGACCGGACGGTGGCGCTGAAGCTGCTCGCCCCGGAGCTGGCCCGCAACGACACCTTCCGCCGCCGTTTCACACACGAGTCACGCGTGGCGGCCGCGATCGAGCATCCCCACATCGTGCCGATATTCGAGGCCGGGGAAACCGACGGTGTCCTCTATATCGCCATGCGTTATGTGTCGGGCCTCGATCTGCGGGCGCTGTTCGACCGGGACGGCCCGCTTCCCGTGCCCACCGCATTGCGCATCGCCACCCAGGTGGCTTCCGCATTGGACGCGGCGCACGAGCACGACCTGGTGCACCGCGACGTGAAGCCGGGGAACGTCCTGGTCGCGAAGGGCACCGACAGCGAACACCCGGAGCACGTCTACCTCACGGATTTCGGGCTGACCAAGAAATCGCTGTCGCTCACCGGATTCACCACCGTCGGTGAATTCGTCGGCACGCTGGATTACGTGGCGCCCGAGCAGATCTCCGGGCGGCCGGTGGACGGCCGCTGCGATCTGTACAGCCTGGCCTGCGTCGTCTACGAGAGCCTGACCGGGGGCCTGCCCTTCGAGCGCGAGGAGGACATGGCGCTGCTGTGGGCGCACCAGTACGACCAGCCGCCGCCGCTCACCGAGCGGCGGCCGGAGATCCCGCCGGCCATGGACGACGTCATGGCAAAGGCACTCGCGAAGATGCCCGAGGACCGCTACGACTCGTGCCTGGAGTTCGTGGGCGCCCTGCGCGCCGCCGCGAGCGGCCGGGACGAGGGCGGCCCCGCGCGTACCAGCGGCGCCGATCACGAGGCGACCCGGGTGACGCCCCGGCCCGCCGTGGTCCTGGCGCCCCCGGGACCGCCGCCGGACCCGCCGATGTGGGCCCGGGCGGTCTTCCGTCGTCTGTCCGGCTTCTGAACGTCAGGTGTTGCTCAGCTGCTTGGGCTCCGTGGTGTCCAGGGTGTTGTCGGCGAAGGTGTTGCCCTTGCCCTTCAGATCGCGGTTGGCGAGGTCGGCCGGCTTGTTGCCGCGGGCGACGTTGTCACGGATCGAGTTCTCGGAGTTGGACGTGCCGACGACGCTGCCGAACAGCACGATGCCCCCGGACATCGGGGACTTGCCGTGGTTGTCCCGCACCTCGTTGTTGGTCACGACGGTCTTCTCCACGCCCGTGAGCAGGATGCCCGTGCCCTGGATGAACGGGAGGCGGGCGTTGGGCGCGCAGTACTTGTTGTTCCCGGTCACGGTGTTGTGGGTGACGGTCAGCGCGCCGCCGCGGGGGACGCCCTCGTCGCCGACGACGAACACGCCGCCGCAGTTGCCGGTGATCCGGTTGCTCTCGACGGTGACGCCGCGGACCCGGCGCAGGCCGACGCCGATCCGGTTCTCGGTCAGCTTGTTGTCGCTGATGACGGCGCCCTGGGTGTCGAGCGCACCGCCCTCGGTGTCCATGGAGTTGGCGAGGAAGATGCCCGACTCGGCGTTGTTGTGGGCGGTGTTGTCGCGGAAGACCGTACGGACGGACTTCTCCACCAGGATGCCCTGGAGCTTGTTGTCCCGCGCCGTCACCCGGAGGACCTGCAGGCCGTCGGCCCGCGACGCGTGGATGCCCGCCTTCTTGAAGCCGGCGACGGTCAGCTGTTCCAGCGTCACGTCGGACGCCTTCTTCTTCTCCGTGCCGGTGACGCAGATGCCCTCGCCCGCCTTGGCGCAGGCGTTCTCCTTGCCGTTCGTGCCGGGGGTGATCACGGTGCCCGTGCCCGCTCCGCGCAGCGTCAGCCGCGGCGTGCTGATCTGGACGCTCTCGTGGTAGGTGCCGGCCGCGATGTCGATGACCTGACCGGGCTTGGCGCGGTCCACCGCCGCCTGGATGGATTCCCCCGCGCGAACGGAGATCTTCTGCGCGTCCGCGGACGACGAGGCCGTGGTCTGCGACTCGCCGCCGCAACCGACCGCGCCCCCCACGATGGTCGCCGTGGCGGCCGCCGCGACGACGGCCCTGCGGGACCGACAGAGCTTCATGTGTGTGCACCTGCTTTCCGTGATATGTGATCAGCCGAAAACAGACGCTATGGACGTATCTGACACCTCGCCACTCCAGAGCGCACGGCGCGCGGGTGACGATCCCCGGATCGGCCGGTGAGCCCGGCGGCCCACGGGGGCGTCGCCTTCTGTGGCCGGAATCGACCCGGTACGGCTGATGGGGTGGCCGTGGCGGCATCAGGGCCCGCGCCGCGGGCAGGCGCATCGTCATGGGAGTGCTGAGGCGATGGGAACGGGTGATCGAGGACTGGGAGCGCGCGCTGGTGGCGAGGGTGCGCCGCCGCGGGCCGGTGGAAGTGCTGGACGCCCTCCGGCGTGAGTGCGACGGCCGGGCGGTGGTGTGCAGCCCCAGTCGTGTGGTGGTGCCCAATGTGTACACGGTCGAACTCGCCGACGTGCCCCACCGGGAGCTGAGCCCGTACCGCGCCCGCGTGGGGGAGGAGTTGACGGACTCCCTGCTGCGTCACGCCGACCGGTGCGGGTACGAGTGGGCGGGCCCGGTCACCGTGCGGATCGTCCGGTCCGCCCATGTGCCCAACGGCCGCTACCGGGTGAGCAGCAGTCCGATGAGCCACATCCGCGCGGACGCTCTCGCCCGGACCTCGCCCGGGTGGTCGTGAACCGCGGCCTCCCGCGCCGACGCGCCCCGCTTCCCGTTCCGGCCGCCCGGCTCCGGCCCGGTCAGCGCGTGATGCCCTGTGCCGGGGTGAAGGCCACGTCCTCGGCGGAGAGCACGGCGCCCGTGTCGTCGACGAAGGCGACGCTGACCGGGCGCCCCGCACCCGCCGACCGCCGCAGGTGGCTCGGCCCCCGCGCGGGGGTGCGGTGCACGTCCCCCCACTGCTGGAGCGCCGCGAGGATCAGTCGCAGTTCCTCGCCCGCGGCCGTCAGGTGGTAGCTGTAGCGGGTGCGGCTGCCCGGCTCCCGGTACGGCCGCTTCTCCATGATCCCCTCGTCCACCAGCGCGGTAAGGCGGCCGGTGAGCAGGTCGGGGGCGATGCCGAGCTCGCGGCGGAAGTCGGCGAACCGCGACACCCCCCGCAGCGCCGACTCGCGCAGGATGAGGAAGGTCCACTTGTCGCCGACGACCTCGAGGGTCCGGGCGATCGAGCAGACCGTCTCTTCCTTGGTGGCGGCTTTGCTGCTGGACATGGGCCGATCCTACCTCTGAATTGACATTTCCAATTCAGCCGGGGGTGCGGCGTCCGGCCGCCGCGGGCTCATCGTGCGGCCGGGGCGGGCAGGCCGGGGTAGAGCAGGTCGAATCCCGCGGACAGGGCGGCCTTGACGTTGCGGCTCAGATCGTCGACCACCACCTCGGGCGCCCGCTGCTCGATGCCGTCCAGCGCCAGGCCGGCCACCCACGCGGGGTCGACCTTGTCGGAGGGGGCGACATAACCGGCCATGTCGGTGTCCATGTAGCCCACATGGAGCGCGGTGACGTCGATCCCGGAGGGGGCGAGTTCCTGGCGTACGACATTGGTCATGGCCCACTCGGCGGCCTTGGCCGCGCTGTACCCGCCGTATCCCGGGCGGTGGACCCAGGACAGGACGGAGAGGACGTTGAGGATCGCTCCGCCGCCGTTCGCCGCGAGCACGGGGGCGAAGGCCCGCGTGACGCCGAGGGAGCCGAAGAAGTGGGTCTCCATCTCGAGCCGGATGTCGGCCATGTCCCCGTCGGTGAGTCCCGCGTGGGTGCTGACGCCCGCGTTGTTGATCAGGAGGGTGGCGTCGGGAGCCGTCCGGGCGGCCCGGGCGATCGACGCGGGGTCGGTGATGTCCAGCTGGAGCGGCACCGCGCCGGGCAGGTCGAGGGAGGCGGGATCGCGGACGCCCGCGTAGACCTTGGCGGCGCCCCGGTCCAGCAGCTGGGTGGCCAGCTGCCGGCCCAGGCCCCGGTTGGCGCCGGTGACGACGGCGACGGAGTTCTTGATGTCCATGGGTTGCTCGTTCCGTTGTCCTGGGTAGGTATTTCCAATCTAGGTCAGCTGAGTTTGGAATTGCAAGTCAGAGCTCCTTGCTCCACGCCCGAGGGTTTCCGGCCGGCTGACGGTGCCGCTCCCGGCGGGCGGTGCCGCTCCCGGCGGACGGTGCCGCTCCCGGCGGGCGGGCCGTCCGGCACCGCGCCGTCCGCCGCGCGGAGCCCGCCCGAGTGGTGACCTCGCCCGCCTGCGCAAGACTGGGAACCAGAGGACCGGAACCCGATCGGACGGTCATGGGTACGTGGACAGCGCGAGAACCCGGAGAAGGACGCGAGGAGCCGGCGGGACGCACGGCGGCGCGGATGGTGATCGACGCGCACGGCGCGATCGCCGGGTGGAACCCCGCAGCCGAGCGCCTGCTGGGCCACCGGGCGTGCGACCTCCTCGGCCGGCCCGTGACGGACCTGATCGCGCCCTGCGCCGATGCCGCCGATGCGGAGCCCGGCGGCCCCGCCGCGCAGGGGCGCGTACTGCTCCGGCACTGCGACGGCCGGTCCGTCGCCTGCCGACCGTGCCTCCACTCGGTGGGCGACGACGGCACGGGCCCACGCCTGACCGTCGACCTGATGCCCGAGGAGTCGGGATCCCGGCTCTCCCCGGACATCGACCGCGCCCTGCTCGAGACGCTGTTCACCCGGTCGCCCATCGGCCTGTTCGTGCTGGATCCGCAGCTCAGACTGATGCGCTTCAACGCGGCGGCGGAGGGCATGAACGACCACCGGTCGGAGCTCGCCCTCGGGCGGCGGCCCACGGAGGTCTGGCCCGACTTCAGCGCCGAGCTCGCCGAGCGTGTGATGGGCAGGGTGCTCAGGACCGGGGAGTCCGCGATCTCGTTCGAGAAGCGCGGCCGCCCCCCTGGCGACCCCACGAGGGAACACGTCTACTCGGCCTCCGCCTTCCGGCTGGAGGCGGAGGACGGCCGGATCCTGGGCGTGGCCGACGCCGTGGTCGACGTCACCGAACGCCACCTCGCCGAGCAGCGCCTGGCGCTGATGGCGGAGGCGGGCAGGAGGATCGGCACCACCCTGGACCCGATCCGCACCGCGCAGGAGCTGGCCGAGGTGGCCGTGCCCGGACTCGCCGACTGCGTGAGCGTGGACCTGCTGGCATCCGTCCTCGGCGGCGAGGAGATGGCCCCGGGCCCGGTCGCGGACGACGCGGGGCTGCGGCGTGCCGCGACGTCGGCCCGCTGCGACCGGGCCGGGGGCCACACCACCGGGGCGGTCAGCAGCCACCCGGCGGGCTCACCCGGCCTGCGGGTGCTCACCGACCGCGCGCCGCGTCTCATTCCCAGGCTCGCCCAGGAGAGCGCGTGGCTCCGGGACGACCCCTCACGGGGCGGCAGGGTGCTGGAGGAACGCGTCCACTCCCTGATGGTGGTGCCGCTGCTGGTCCGGGACTGCGTGCTGGGCCTGGTCACCTTCCACCGCTGGGACCCGAGTCTGGGGCCGTTCGACGAGGACGATCTCGCGCTCGCCGTCGACCTCGCCGGCCGCGGGGCGATGGCGCTCGACAACGCCCACCGCTATGTGCGCGAGCGCAATGCCGTCCTCGCGCTGCAGCACGGCATGCTGCCCCAGCGGATGCCCGCTCCCAGCGCCGTGGAATGGGCCCACCACCTGGTGCGTTCCGGCGCCGGCGGCGACTGGACGGAGGTCATCCCGCTGCCCGGGGCGCGGGTGGCCCTCGTCAGCGGAAGCACTCCCGGCCGCGGCATGCGCACCGCCGCCACGATGGGCCGGCTGCGGGCGGCCGTGCACACCCTCGCCAGCCTGGACCAGGCCCCCGACGAGGTGCTCGCCCGTCTCGACGACCTGGTCCGCAATCTGGCCGGGGAGCACTCGGGCGCCGGCTCCGGCTCGCCGCTCGGCGCCACGTGCCTCTACCTGGTCTACGACCCCGTGACCCGGCAGAGCACCATGGCGTCGGCGGGCCATCCGCCGCCCACGGTCGTCTACCCCGACCACACCGTGCGGACCCCGGTGGCACCCGCCGGGGAGCCCCTCGGACGCCCGGGACCGCCGTTCGAGATGACCACCCTCGAACTGCCCGAGGGCTGCATGCTGGTGCTCCGCACCCCCGGGCTCCTGCAGAGCCATCCGCGGCGGGCCGGGGAGGCGGAGTTCGAACGGCTGCTGGCCACACCGTGCGAGTCCCCGCAGGACATGAGCCTGCTGCTCACCGACACCCTGGTCCCCGCGGACCCGGATCACGACGCGTCGGTGCTGGTGGCCCGCCCCCGGCCGCTGGGCCCCGACTCCGTCGTCACCTGGGACCTGCCGTCCGACCCCGCCGCGGTGGCCACCGCCCGTACGCTGACCACCCACCAGCTCGCGGCCTGGGCCCTGCAGGAGGAGAGCTTCGCCACCGAACTGATCGTCAGCGAGCTCGTCACCAACGCCATCCGCTACGCGGCACCCCCCATCCAGCTGCGTCTCATCCGGGACCGGGCCCTGACGTGCGAGGTCTCCGACACCAGCAGCGCCGCGCCCTTCCTGCGCCATGCCCGTACCACCGACGAGGGCGGGCGGGGCCTGCTGCTGGTCTCCCAGTTCGCGCAGCGCTGGGGCACCCGCTACCGGGAGCGCGGCAAGACGATCTGGACCGAGCAGACGATCGGCGTCTAGGTCCGGCCTACGGTGCGGTCGCGGCCAGCCAGACGGTGGTGTCCGCGGGCACCGACCGGCCGTCCAGCGGGGAGCTTGCCAGCAGGACCTCGTCGCCCGGCGCGAGGGGAACCGGATCCGGGCCGAAGTTGGCCAGGCACCGCAGACCCGGTGCGCGGTCGAAGGCGAACCAGGATCCGTCCGCGGGGCCCTCCGGCACCGTCGTCCCGTCCGCGGGGACGGGCGCGGCGCGCCGCAGGCGCAGCGCGGAGCGGTACAGGGCGAGCATCGAGCCGGGGTCGTCCTCCTGCGCCCGGACGGTGAGGTCCGCCCAGTCGCCGGGCTGCGGGAACCAGCAGTCGTCCGGGTCGGCCGTGCTGAATCCGTACGGCGCGGACGTGCCCTCCCACGGCAGCGGCACGCGGCAGCCGTCCCGGCCGCGGTCGCGGTGGCCGGAGCGCTCCCAGAGCGGATCGCGCAGCCGGTCGTCCGGCACATGGGCCTGCGGCAGGCCCAGTTCCTCGCCCTGGTAGACGTAGGCGGCACCGGGCAGCGCGAGCATCAGCAGCGCGGCGGCGCGGGCGCGGCGCAGGCCGCGAGGGCCGCCGCCGTACCGGGTGACCGGACGGACAGCGTCGTGGCTGGAGGCGACCCAGGTGACCGGGGCCCCGACGGCGCGCATCGACGCGACGGACCGCTCGATGACCCCGCGCATCTCCACGCCGTCCCAAGGGCTCTCCAGGAAGGCGAAGTTGAAGGCCTGCTGCATCTCGCCGGGGCTGACGTAGCGGGCCAGCCTGGCCGGGTCGAACACGGCGGCCTCGGCCACCATCACGCGCTCCTCGGGGGCGACCGCGCCCGGCGGAGCCGGGTGGGTGTCCAGGAGCCGGCGCCAGGAGCGGAACAGCGGGTGCAGTTCCTCCTGGTCGTAGTACGGCATCAGGTGGTTGCGCAGGATGTCCTGGTGCTGTCCGGGTCCGGCGTCGGGGAGCCCCGGCGCCTTGAAGAGGGTGTGGGCCACGTCGACGCGGAAGCCGTCGACGCCGCGGTCCAGCCAGTGCCGGAGGGTCCGCTCGAAGTCGGCGACGACCTCGGGGTGCCGCCAGTCGAGGTCCGGCTGCTCGGGCGCGTGCAGGTGCAGATACCACTCGCCCGGGCCGCCGTCCGGCGCCGGGACGCGGGTCCAGGCCGGGCCGCCGAACGCCGACTGCCAGTCGTTCGGGGGGAGTTCGCCGTGGATGCCGCGACCGGGCCGGAAGAGGTAGCGCTCCCTGGCCGGGCTGCCCGGGCCGGACGCGAGCGCCTCCCGGAACCAGCGGTGCGTGTCGGAGGTGTGGTTGGGGACCAGGTCGATCAGCACGCGCAGTCCCAGGCCGTGGGCGCGCGCGACGAAGGCGTCGAAGTCCTCGTCGGTGCCGAGGTCGGGGGCGACCGCGGTGTGGTCGGTGATGTCGTAGCCGCCGTCGGCCAGCGGGGACGGGTAGAACGGCGTGATCCACACCGCGTCCACGCCGAGGCGGCGCAGGTGGTCCAGACGGGCGGTGGCGCCGGCGAGGTCGCCGATGCCGTCGCCGTCGCCGTCGGCGAAGGAGCGCGGGTAGATCTCGTAGCAGACCGCGTCCCGCCACCAGGGTGCGCCGGAGGCCGGCCCGGAGGTGCTCACCGTGCGCTCCCCGCTGTCGGCGGGGCGGGAACGGGCTCGGTACGGCCGGACGCGGCGGACCGCGTGGCGGCCTCCGCGACCGCGACCGCGGACCGTCCCGACGCGGCGTCCGCCACCGGTGTGCCGCCGTCGGCCGCGCAGCGCAGCAGATCGGCGAAGGCCGCGCGCACGCTCTCCGCGTACACGTGCTGCTTGCGCGCCTCACCGCCCAGATCGACCACGCAGGTCACCCGGTGCGGGACGCTCCGCTCCACACCTCTGCCGCGGGCGGGCGCGGCCGGTCCCGCGTCGCGTTCGACCGACACGGTGATCCCTTCCCCGCCGTGCGGACGCAGCCCGGGAACGGCCAGCAGCTCGGCGGTGCGCCCGGGCAGTTCCTCCCAGCGGCGGGCGTCCTCCTCGTCCGTCCAGGCCGTGATCGTCGCGTGGGTCGGGATCCAGCCGGTGACCCGTGCCTCGGCGAAGCCGTAGTCCAGGCGCATCAACTGGCGTTCGGCACGGTGGGCGTGGGTGAAGGAGTGGGTGTGGGTGGCGACGGCGCCGCCGGGGTGGGTGGCGGTGGCCACGACGATGTCGACGGGGCCGCCGTCGCGGTGGACGGCCGTGCCCTGCACCTCGACCGGCTCGCTGCCGATGAGGGCGCGGGCGGCGTCGAAGAAGTGCACGCCGTGCTCGACGTGGATGCCGCCGCTGTGGGCGGGGTCCCAGAACCAGTGGCCCGGGCCCAGGTCCTCGTCGGCGGCGTCGTTCTCGAAGGCGAAACGCACCAGCGGGTCCAGCAGCCCTTCGCCGCGCAGCCGTTCGAGCATCCGCAGGACGGGGTTGTAGCGCAGGACGTGGTCGACGACGAGGACGCCTGTGGAGCGTTCGGCCTCGGCCTCCACCCGCAGCGCGTCCTCCAGGGTCACGGCCAGCGGCTTCTCGCAGAAGACGTGCCGGCCGGCCCGCAGGGCGCCGACGGCGAGGTCGGCGTGGGTGGCCGGGGGAGTGGCGATCGCCACGACGTCCACCCCGCGGAGTCCGGCGAGCGCGGCGGCGTCGGGGCAGACCGCGGCGCCGTGCCGCCGCGCGAGGGCGGCGGCACGGTCACGGTCGGGGTCGGCGCACGCCACGACGCGTATGCCGGGCAGATCGGCGACGGCGTCCAGCAGATAGGCGCCGAAGGCGCCGCAGCCGGCCAGCCCCAGACCGAGCGGAGTCACTCGGCACGGTCCAGGCGGGCGACGCCGATGTGCGCGTCGGCCATGCCGTAGAAGACGTACCGGACGCCGTCGATCTCCTCGATCGCGGTCGGGAAGACCACGTTGGGCACGGTGCCCGAGCGCTCCTCCTCCGTCTCCGGCTCCATCAGCGGCACGTCGGTGCGCGCGAGGATGCGGGCCGGGTCCTGCGGGTCGAGGATCATCGCGCCCGCCGCGTAGCTGACCTTCTGCTGCTGGGCGAACGGGTCGTCGATCGTGCCGGACACGCCGTGGTGGATGAGCAGCCAGCCCTCCTCGACGCGGATCGGGGCCGGACCCGCGCCGATCTTGAGCTCCTCCCAGGGGTGCTCGGACAGCGCGACCAGCCGGTGGTTCCGCGGACGGGCCAGGGCGCTGAGGTCCTTCTCGACCTCGGCGACGGGAACGTAGGAGATCCAGATGCCGGGGCGCTCGTCGGTCACGCCGGCCGGCAGGTGCACGCCCTCGCCGGGGCGGAACCAGCCCAGGTCCCACATCGGACGGTGCAGCATGGCGAAGGAGGGCTCGCCGTCCGGGCCCGGCACGGGCTCGGGGAAGTGCACGACGTCCTTGTTCGGGAAGAGGTTGAGGTCGGTGTCGAGGTCGGCCTGGTAGGCGAACTGGATCGGGCCCAGGCGCTCCCAGGTGACCAGGTCCTTCGAGACGGCCAGCGCCGGCTTGGGGCCGAGCGGGCCGTAGGCGACGTACGACATGACGTGCAGCCCGAGCGCCTCGATCCAGGTGGTACGCGGGTCCTCCACGCCGGCGTTGTTCTTGCCGCGCTCCCAGCCCTCGTCGGGGGCGAGGACCACGCCGCGGCGCTCGACGCCGGTGGGCACGCCGTCCTCGATCACGACCTCGGCGAGGCCCACGCGGGAGACGTTGCCCTCCGCGACGAGGCGGGGCAGCAGGTGCAGGGTGCCGTCGGGGGTACGGCCGGAGGCGGGGTTGAGCACGCCCTCCGCCTCGTTGGCCTCGCCGGCCAGCGGGGACATCACGACGCCGACGCGGGTCAGGCGGTACGGGACGGAGCTGTTGGAGCCGGTGGTGCGGTTGGTGCCGGTGGTGCGGTCGTTCACAGCGAGTTCAGCCCTTCGTGGCGGAATCGAGGTCGGTGGAGGTGAAGCGGCTCTGGAAGACGAGGTAGAGGGCCACCGCGGGCGCGGCCAGCACACAGGCGCCGGCGAGGATGGCGCCGAACGGGTTGGCGGCGGCGGAGGAGACGGTGCTGATGTAGTTGGCCAGGGACACCGCGAGCGGCTGCATGGTCTGCTCCTTGGTGACCAGGAACGGCCACAGGAACTCGTTCCACGGCCCGGTGAAGCTGAGCAGCACCACGGAGGCGAGCGCCGGCTTGCACAGCGGGATCGCGATCCGGAACAGGATCTGCAGTTCGCCCGCGCCGTCGATGCGCGCGGCCTCGAACATCGCCTGGGGCAGTTGCAGGAAGAACTGCCGGAAGATGAACACCGCGCTGGTGTTGATGGCGAACGGCAGGATGATCCCGATGTAGGAGTCGGCCAGGCCGTAGTCGCGGACGATCAGCACGTAGAGCGGGATCATCAGCAGCTGGAACGGGATCACCTGCACCAGCAGCACCAGGGCGAAGGTGGAGCCCTTGCCGCGGAAGTGGAGCCGGGCCAGGGCGTAGCCCGCCAGCAGGCCGAAGACCGTGGTGCAGACGATGACGCCGCCGGTGAAGATACCGGAGTTGATCAGCGAGCGGCCCAGCGAGATGGCCGAGTTGATCTCCTCGTAGTTGTGCAGCGAGAGGTTCCCCGGCCGCGGGAAGGCCCCGGCGGGGCTGCTGTCGGGCTCCTTCTGCAGGGAGCCGATCAGCATGTAGTAGAAGGGGAAGAGGAAGGCGAAGGCCCCGGCGAGCAGGGCCAGCCGCGACAGGATCCGGCGGCCGCGGGAGTGCGTGTGCGGACTGTGCCCCGCCGGGCGGCGCTTGTGCGCGGGAGCGTGGACGTCGGTCATGTCAGTCCCTCTCCAGCACTCGGCGGTAGACGAGGGAGATGCCGGTGATCAGCACGACGAGGATCACGCCGATCGCCGCCGCCTCGTCCGGGTGGCCCTGCTGCAGACCGCGCTGGTACATCAGCAGCACCGGTGAGGTGGTGGCCCCGTCGGGTCCGCCGCCGCTGGTCAGCAGGTAGGGCTCGGTGAACAGGTTCGCGCCCGTCACCGTCGCCAGGACGAGCACGAGCAGGGTCGCGGTGCGGACCGCCGGCACGGTGATCGACCAGAACATGCGCACCTTGCCCGCGCCGTCGAGCGCGGCCGACTCGTAGAGCTCGCCGGGCACGTTCTGCAGCGCCGACAGGTAGAGCACGATGAAGAAGCCGAGCTGCTTCCAGGCGACGAACAGCGCGATGGTCGGCATTGCGAGGTGCGAGTTGACCAGCCACGACGGGTCCGGTGCCAGCGGCCCGAGCGCCTTGTTCACCAGGCCGTTCGAGTTGAACAGGAAGAGCCACACGCCGACGACGGCGACGCTGGCGGTGATGTACGGGACGTAGTAGGCCGTCCGGAAGAACGTGCGCGCCCGCAGCTTGGAGTTGAGGGCGGTGGCGAGGATGAGGGACGCCGCCACCGTCAGCGGCACGTTGATGACGAGGAAGACCGCGATGTTGCCGAAGGAGCGCCACACGGCCGGATCCGTCAGGACGGCCGTGTAGTTGGCCAGCCCCACGAAGGGGCGGTCCACCTGGGCGCCCGGCGCGGCGAAGAAGTAGTCGTGGAAGGAGATCCACACCGCGAAGCCGAGCGGGTACAGGAAGATCGCGGCCAGGTAGATCACGTACGGGGAGACGAAGGCGAGGCCGATCGGCTGCCGGCCCGCGAACCGCAGCCGGCGCGGCCCCGGCTCACGGCCGGTCCGGGGGCGGGCCCCGCCCCGGGCGGACCCGGGGCGGAGGACGTCATGGTGCGTGGAGGACATGGCCGTGACTCACTGCTTCGCGAGGCCGTCGACCTTGCCCGCGGCCTCGCGGAAGGCGGCGGCGACGTCGCCCTTCCCGAAGATCACGGACTTGGTGTAGGCGTCGCGGAACGTCTGCCAGATCTCGACGGAGTTCGGCACGTTCGGGGCCTCGACGGTGTGGTCGGCCTGCTCGGCGAAGGTCTTGTAGTCCGGGTGCGAGGCGAAGTAGTCGGGGTAGGCGGCCGGGAGGTCCTGCCGCATCGGCATCTGGCCGGTGGCCTCCAGCAGCTTGCCGTCCTGCTCCTTGCTGGTGGCGAACTTCAGGACGTCCCAGGCCGTGCCCTTGTTCTTGCACGCGGTGAACATGCCGATGGACTTCTCGTCGCTGAAGGTGCCCTTGGCCTCGGCGCCGGTCGCGGTCGGCACCGGCACGGCGCCCCACTTGACCTTGTCGCCGTAGACGGAGACGGCCCACGGGCCGACGATCGCCATGGCGGCCTTGCCGTCGGCGAAGGAGTCGCCGTTGTACTGCTCGTTGGGGGCCAGGTGGTCCGCGTACATGGTCTTCCAGAACTCGGCGGCCTTGACGCCGTCGGGCGAGGCGAACTGGGCCTTGCCGTCCTCGACGAGCTGCTTGCCGGTCTGGGCCGCGAAGAGCGGGTAGAAGTCGAACCAGGACTGGTAGAACTCGGAGGTGGGGGCCGGCCAGATGGCGGCGTGCACACCGCCCTTGACCAGGGTGCGCGAGGTCTTCAGGAAGTCCTGGTAAGTGGAGAGCTTGGGGTGCTCGGGGTCGAGCCCGGCCTTCTTGAACAGGTCCTTGTTGTAGAAGATCATGACGGGGTTGCTCTTCCAGGGCATCTGGTAGTACTTGCCGTCGGGCGACGCGTACTGGGAGAGCCGCTCCCCGGTCCGCTCCTCGAGGTACTTCTTCCCACCGGGGAAGTCGTCCAGGGCGACCAGGCCGCCCTGCTTCTGGAAGCCGGGCACGGCCGCGGGGGCGGTGTTGAGGATCAGGCACGGGGCGTTGCCCGCCGTGATGGCCGCGCCGATGACCTCCTCGGAGCTCTTGCCCGCGGGTATCTCCTGCGCCTTCACCTTCTCATCGGGGTGGGCGGCGTTCCAGGACGCGACCATGCTCTTGCCCCAGGCCACCTCCTGGGCGTTGTTGGAGTACCAGACGGTGATGGGGCCGTGGGCGTTGTCGCCGCCGCCGGCGGAGTCCGATCCGCCGCTGCCGCACGCGGCGAGCGGCACCGTCAAGGCGACGGCGGAAAGGACGGTGAGGAGGGTCTTCTTCATTGCGGTGGGCTCCGTGTTCTCAAGGGGTGGGAAGCGGCCGTTCCGAGGCGTCGTCCTGCCTCGGCGACGGCCCTCCGGGGGAGCGGAGAACGTCTTGGGCGCGATGGGCGCGCTCAGGGATGTGCGGTCCCGGCGGGTGCCGGGCCCGTGGAGCCGCGCAACATGAGCGCGGCCGGGTCCAGTTCCACGTACGGGGTGGTGCCCTGCTCGATCGTCTCGATCAGGGCGAGTGCGGCGGCGCGGCCCCAGCTGGCCGCGTCGGCGCGGCAGGTGGTGAGCGAGGGCCGCGTCCAGGAGGCCAGCGGGACGTCGTCGAAGCCGACCACCGACAGATCGTCGGGCAGTCGCAGGCCGGCCTCCTGGGCGACGGCCATACCCGCCGTCGCCGACAGGTCGTTGGCGTACACGATGGCCGTGGGCCGGTCGCCCCGCGTGATCAGCGCCTGCGTCGCGAGCGCCCCGCCTTCGGCGGTGAAGCCGCCGGGCAGTACGGGGCCCTGGGGCAGGCCCGCCTCCGTGAGCGCGTCCCGCCAGGCGCCGAGTCGGCGCTGGGCGTGCAGGTACTCGTCGGGGCCGGCGACGTACGCGATGTTCCGGTGCCCGAGTTCGACGAGGTGGCGGACGGCGCCCGCGACGACGGGGCGGTCGTCCAGGTTCACCGTGGCGAGTCCCTCGACACCGCCGTCGGCGCCGACGGCCACGCCGGGGAGCCCCAGCTCCCGCAGGAGCGCGGGCCGCGGATCGCCTACGCGCAGGTCGGTGAGGAACACCCCGTCCACGCGCTGGTCGTCCACCAGGCGGCGGTAGGTGTCCATCTCGTTGCGGGGCCGGGTCACGTGCAGCATCAGGCCGTCGCCGGAGTCGGCTATGACGGACTCGATGCCGGCCATGAAGGCCGGATAGAACGGGTCGGTGCCGATCAGGTCGGGCTCGCGGGTCAGGACCAGCCCCACCGCCCGGGCGCGGCCCGTCGACAGCGCGCGGGCGCTGCGGCTCGGCGTCCAGCCCAGTTTCCCGGCCGCCGCCCGTACCCGTTCCTGGGTCGCCGCGGCCACGCCGGGACGGTCGTTGAGGACGAACGACACCGTCGCCCTGGACACGCCCGCCAGTTGGGCGACATCGGCGATCGTGGGGCGTCGGGCCATGGCGGACTCTCCGGGTACGCGGCGGAAGGGGGCCGCATCCGTGCCGCGGGTCCCGTCGACCGGCGTGCCTCGGGGGCACGTCGTCCGGCGGCACCCTTGGCGCCGGAGGCAGCACGTTCTGGCACTCGCATACCGGTGCATTCAACGCGAAGCGAAGAGTTCACCAGGCGTTTGAACCGGTTTAAACGAGCGATGTGAGGAACCATGACCGCCAAGAGGCGAGGTGTCAAGGGGCCGCTTTCGATAGGGGAGTTATATGCCATGTATGTAGCTATAAGTCCGTAATGTCGGGATGTCGTTCCGTAGTCGTGTGGCGCGGGATACGTGACGTCACGTCACGGTGACCACCGGAGTGCGGACGCGGCGGAGCGGGCTGTCACGGTCCGGCCAACCGGCTGACCTGCGGCGGACGGAGCGAGAACGACGGAAACGGATGTGTTTCCGGACACGTGCCCGCGCACCGGGGGCGGTCGCATCGCGGGCTTCGGGCACGCCGGCGCCGCGTCTCGTTCTTCCAGGTTCCCGGCCGCGCTCACGGCGCATGGTGCGTGACGCCGCAGGCCCCCGCCGCTTCATCGCGGTGGGGGCCCGACTCATGGCGACGAGGGCACCGGCGGGGAGGTGCCGGACCCTCCAACTGCACCACCGTCCAGCCTGGTCGCGTCCGGGCGGGTCCGCACGCCGCACTGGGCCGGTGAGGTGACGCCGCCTCCGGCGCCCGCCCGGGCGGCGTCAGCCGGCCGGCAGGGAGACCCGTGCGGTCAGGCCGCCCTCGGGATTCGGCGTCAGCCGGAGCTCGCCCTCGTGCAGGGCGACGATGCTCGCGACGAGGGAGAGTCCCAGACCGTGGCCGCGGTGGCCGGGGCCGGTCCCCGCGGTGCGGCCCTCGCCCCGCAGGAAGGGCTCGGTGAAGGTGTCGACCGTGTCCGGCAGGAGCGGCCCCGTGTTGGTGACGGTCAGCAGCGAACGGAGCGGGTCGCGGGGGTCGGGCCCGACCGCCACCGAGACGGTGCCGCCGGTGGCCAGATTGTGCCGTACGGCGTTCTGCAGCAGGTTCACCGTCAGCTGGCGCAACAGCACCGGGTTGCCGGTGGCCGGGGACGGTGGGGTGTGGCTGTGAACGGTGATGCCGAGGCGGCCGGCCTCATCGCGGACGACGGCGAGGGCCTCGGCCGTGGTGTCGGCCAGGTCGACCGGTTCGGTCTCCGGCTGGATGTGGCCGAGGGTCGCCAGGTCCAGCAGCGCGTCCACGATCTCGATGCCGCGCTGGTTCGTCTCCCTCAGCCGGGAGACGAGCCGGGCGTAGTCCTGGCCCGCGGGGTCCGCGGCGGCGACGTCCAGCATGGTGTGGGTGATCGACAGCGGGGTGCGCAGTTCGTGCGAGGCGTTCGCGGCGAAGCGCTGCTGGGACTCGAAGGACCGCTGGAGCCGCTCCAGCATGTGGTCGAACGCGTCGGACAGATCGGTGAACTCGTCGCGGCGACCGGGCAGCGCGATCCGGTGGTCCAGCGAACCGGCCGCCGCACGGTGCGCGGCCCGGGTGATGTGCTGTAGGGGCCGAAGCACCCGCCCGGCGATCACCCAGCCCCCGGCCAGACCGATGACCAGCAGGACGAGCAGCGCCCAGCCGGAGGCCTGCAGCAGGGCGTGCAGGATGTCACGCCGGGTCGGCGCGGCTGGGTCACGCGGGTTCGCCGAGGTCAGCGGGTAGCTGGGGATGATCCGCATGGCCAGGTAGACGATCGCCATGGTGGCAGTTCCGGCGGCGACGACGAAGAACGCGTAGGTGAGCGTGAGCCGCCAACGCGCGGTCGGTTTCCTCGGCCGCCGCGCCGGGGCGGCCGAGGAAGCCGGGGTGAGGACGGGAAGCGTTCTGCCGCGGTGGGCGGTGGTGCCGCTCATCGCCCGTCGTCCGGTTCGCCGAGGCGGTAACCGACGCCGGGCTCCGTGAGGATGACGGGTGGTTGGCCGAGGCGTTTGCGCAGTGTCGACATCGTGATGCGCACCGCGTTGGTGAACGGGTCCGCGTTCTCGTCCCAGGCGCTTTCCAGCAGTTTCTCCGCGCTGACGACGCCGCCCTGTGCGGTGACGAGGATTTCCAGGACGGCGAACTGCTTCCGGGTGAGGGAGACATGGTGTCCGGCGCGGAAGACCTCGCGCCGGAAAGGGTCGAGCCGGATTCCCGCGTATTCGAGAACGGGTGGATTTCCGGTGCTGGGGCGCCGCGCCAACGAGCGTATGCGGACCACGAGTTCCTGTAGCGCGAAAGGTTTGGTCAGGTAATCGTCCGCGCCCAGTTCGAATCCGGTCACCTTCTCGTGCAGACGGCGGGCGGCGGTGAGCATGAGGACCCGGCAGCCCCATTCCCGTCGGACGATGGTGCGGCACACCTCGTCCCCGTGGGTCCCCGGGATGTCCCGGTCCAGAACCACCACGTCGTAGGTGTGGACGGCCAGCCGTTCCAGGGCGGAGTCCCCGTCCCCGACGATGTCCGAGGCGATCGCCTGGAGCCGCAGGCCCGCCTGGATCGCCTCCGCGAGGTAGGGCTCGTCCTCGACCACCAGTACGCGCATACGGCCTCTCCGTCCTCGGTGCGGGTCACCGCTTCGCCGGCTCCAGCCTAGGGCCGGGAATGACCCGCCCCTCCAGTGAACGGCAGGCGGCGTATCGGGAGCGTATCGGGAATGCGATACGGCCCGAAAACACGCCCTGTCCTGTACTGGAGCGCATTCCGACCGATCGGCGCGAGCCGACCAAGCGATACCCGGAGGCGACCGTGCGGCACCTTCCCGCCGACGATGCGACGGACCGTGTTCCATCCCTCACCGGAATCGGCACCGAATCCGATGAGGGCGGCCGGCCTGAGGCCGCTCCAGGCGGGGGGAAAGGAAAACGCCGGCGCGGATACCGCGTGCCGGCCGGGATCGTCTCCCTTGCGGCGCTCGCGGTGCTGGCCCACCTGGCCCCGCTCGCCGGGCACCAGCGCTCCTCTCCGGGGCCGGCGGCGGAGCGGGACGGACTCGACGGGGGCGAGATCCCGTCCGGTCGCGTCGTCACCCCCTTCGACACGCGGTACCCCGCCGTCACCCGACTGAGCCCCGGCCTGCTGAAGGCGCTGCGGAAGGCGTACGAGGACGCCGGGCGCTCCGGCGTCACCCTTCGTGTCACCTCGGGCTGGCGCAGCGAGGCGCACCAGCAGCGACTGCTGGACGCCGCGGTGCGGAAGTACGGAAGCCTGAGCGAGGCGCGGCGGTTCGTGAACACGCCGGAGAAGTCCGCCCATGTGCGGGGCGATGCCGTCGACATCGGCCCGACCGACGCCGACGACTGGCTCATCCAGCACGGTGCGCGCTACGGCCTGTGCCAGATCTACACCAATGAGATGTGGCACTTCGAACTGCGCGCCACGCCGGGCGGGACCTGCCCGGTCCCGCTGACCGACGCGACGGAGTAGACGCGGCGGCACCCCGGCACACCGGCGCACCGGGGCCGCGCAGGGGTGCCGGGGTGTGCGCCGGGGTACCGTTCCGCGCTCCGCGTCACTCCTGCCGCCGGCCCCAGGCGGTGAGCATGCCGGGAGCGATGTCGGCGCAGCGTGGCGAGTCCAGATAGCGAACGGCGGCGTCGATCGCGGGTCCGTCGACGAGGCCGGTGGCGATCATGGCGGCCCGCGCCCGGTCCCAGGTCTCCACCCAGAACCGGCTGACCGGACTGCCCGGCAGGAGCGGTGGCACATGGATCTCCGCCGCCACCGACCCGAGCCCGGCGGCCCGGAACAGCCCGGGGTAGCGGGTCACCCCCGAGACATCGGTCCCGATGGTGTCGCGCAGCCCCCGCCACATGGCGCGCATCGCCAGCGTGTACGGCGTGTCGGACGCGGTGGCGGTCGTGAGGTCGACGGCGTCGCTGATCACCAGGACGCCGCCGGGGACGAGCAGACCGCCGAGCCGGGAGATCATCCGCTCCGGCGACGGCAGGTGCATCAGCACGAACCGCGCGTGGACCAGGTCGAACCCTCCCGGCGAGAAGCCGTCCGCGGTCACGTCCGCCTGCCGTACGGTGAGGCCCGGCGTGGTATGCGCCTCCAGGAACCGTACGTCCCGGTCGACGGCGACCACCTCGGAGACCCCGGCCTCGCGCAGCAGCCTGCGCGCCACCGTGCCCGTTCCGGCGCCGACGTCGAGGCAGCGCCAGCCGGGGCCCGCCCCGAGCCGCCGCAGGCGGGCGAAGGTGGTGTCGTCGTAGGCGAGGGCCGCGAGGTCGATGCGGTCGGCCTCCCCGGCGTCCTCCGGGCGGAAGACGTGCTCGCCGTAGCGACCGGTGCCGGTCATGCCCTCATTGTGGCAAGCGGGGGGCACCCCCACACGTCGGCGGCCGCCGCCGACGGCCCCTGCCCCCCGCATGGCGCCGCCCGCTACACCGCGGTGAATCCGCCGTCGACGGTGAGCGTGGCGCCGTGCACCTGGGACGCCTCGTCGCTCGCCAGGAACACCACGGCCGCCGCCACCTCTTCCGGGGTGCCCGCGCGGCGCGAGGGCATGCGGGCGATGAGCGGGGTCAGGTGCTCCCCCATCGCCGCCACCTTCTCCGTCAGGGTGGGGCCGGGAGCGACGGTGTTGACCCGGACCCCGTGCGGCCCGTACTCCGCGGCCCACGAGGTGGTGAGCGAGTGCACGGCCGCCTTGGTCATGCTGTACAGCGCCGAGTGCGCCATGCCCCGCATCCCGTTGATGGAGCCCAGGTTGACCACGGCGCCGTGGCCGCGCTCGGCCATGGGCGGCGCCAGCAGCCCGGTGAGGAGGAACACCGACCGCACGCTCACGGCCAGCGCCTGGTCGACGGTCTCCTGCGGGACGTCGGCGGTGGGGGTGGGCGCCAGCAGCAGCGCCGCGTTGTTGACGAGGATGTCGATCCGACCGCCCGCCGCGGCGATCGCGTCGGTGGCGAGGCGGCCGACGGCGTCGGCGCCGCCCGACAGGTCCGCACCGACGAACGCGGCGGATCCGCCGTCCTTCTCGATGCGCGCCACCACCTCCGCGCCGCGGCGCTCGTCGCGCCCGCTGACGACGACGAACGCGCCTTCGGCGGCCAGGGCCACCGCGATGGCGGCGCCGAGGCCCGTGGTGGAACCGGTGACCAGGGCCGTCCGCCCGGTGAGTCGCTGGGTCATGTTCCGCGCCTTTCTCCGTGAACCGGCTGGGAACGGCAAAGGTGCCACCGCGAAAATGGACCTGCAAGTCCAAAAATGGCAGGATGGCGGCATGGCATCACGACTCACGGCGAAGGGTGCCGCGACGCGGCAGCGCATCGTCGAAGGAGCGGCGGAGGAGATCCGCGGGCGCGGCGCGGCCGAGACCACACTGGACGACATCCGCGCCCGTACGGCCACGAGCAAGAGCCAGTTGTTCCACTACTTCCCGGGCGGCAAGGAGGAACTGCTGCTCGCCGTGGCCCGGCACGAGGCCGGCCGCGTCCTGTCGGACCAGCAGCCCCACCTCGGCGCGCTCACCTCCTGGCAGGCCTGGCGCGACTGGCGGGACGCGGTCGTCGACCGCTACCGCAGGCAGGGGCGGCAGTGCCCGCTCGGCACGCTCATCTCCCAGCTGAGCCCCGCCACGCCCGGCGCGCAGGCCGTCACCAGGGAACTGCTCGCCTCATGGCAGGCCCAGATCACCGCCGGCATCCTGGCGATGCAGGATCGGGGTGAGATCTCGCGGGACCTGGATCCCGACCGCGCCGCGGCCGCGCTGCTCGCGGGCATCCAGGGCGGTGTGTCGATCCTGATGTCGACGGGCTCGCTCACACACCTGGAAGCGGCCCTCGACCTGGGCATCGAACGGCTTCTCGCCGCACCCGCCGGCTGACCCGGACGCCGCTTCGGCGCTGCTCACAGGACCTCCAGCGGAACCGGTCCGGCGGGCGGCGGAAAGGCGGCGTCCAGCGCGTCCAGTGCCTCAGGGGGGAGCCGGAGGTCCGCCGCGGCGCGGTTCTCACGGACGTGCTCCTCCCGCCCCGAGCGGGGGATCGCCGCCACGCCCTGCTCCAGCACCCACGCCAGCGCCACCTGGGCGGGGGTGGCCCCCAGGCTCTCGGCCACGGCCCGCAGCGGTGCGGCGCGCAGCAGCCGGCCCTGCTCGACGGGGGAGTAGGCCATGACGCCCGCACGGTTCCGGCGGCACCAGGGGAGCAGGTCCCACTCGATGCCGCGCCGGGTGAGGTTGTAGAGCACCTGGTCCACCGCGACCGCCGACCCGCCGGGCAGGGAGACCAGTTCGGCCATGTCGCCGAGGTCCAGGTTGCTCACGCCCCAGGTGCGGATCTTGCCGGCGGTCATCAGCTCGGTGAACCCGGCGAGAGTCTCCTCCAGCGGATGCCGCCCCCGCCAGTGCAGCAGGTACAGGTCCAGGATGTCCGTGCCGAGCCGCCGCAGGCTCGCCTCGCAGGCGGCGACGGTGCCCCGGCGGTCGGCATGGTCGGGCAGCACCTTGCCGACGAGGAACACCTCGGCGCGGCGTCCCGCGATGGCCTCCCCGACCAGTTCCTCGGCGGCGCCGCCGCCGTACATCTCGGCGGTGTCGACGATCGCCATCCCCAGGTCGAGGCCGAGCCGCAGGGCCGCGATCTCCTCGCGGCGGCGTGCCGGGTCCTCGCCGAGGTACCAGGTGCCCTGCCCGAGCGCGGGGACGTCCCTGGAGGAGAGCCGGACCGTCCGCATCGACGCTGTCGCCATCCCTGCCTCCCCGGCACCGCCCTGCCCGGTCCCGTGCCCGCCCGGGCCCCTCGCGCCGGCGCCCGGGACGACACACCTTCAGGCCATCACCGCGGATCCGGTCGCGCAACTCGCACCGCCAGCGGCCTCCGCGCGCGACGCCGGCGGTCCGCTGCTCCTCCCGGGTGGACGTGCGAGCACGACCGCCCGGGACGGGTAGGCAGCACTTGAGTGCCAGCCAGTCCCCGCCGCAACCGCCGCCCCACGGAGCCGTCGTGAACATCGGGATCTCGACCTTCATCACCGACCAGGGCATCCGCCCCGCCGCGCTCGGAACCGCCCTGGAGGAACGCGCGTTCGACTCGCTCTTCATCGCCGAGCACAGCCACATCCCGGTGAAGCGCGAGACCCCCTACCCCGGCGGCGGCGAGTTGCCGGAGATGTACTACCGCACCCTCGATCCCTTCGTCGCGCTCTCCGTCGTGGCCGCCGTCACCCGGAGCCTGCTGCTGGGCACCGGGATCGCGCTGATCCCGCACCGCGACCCCATCCTCACGGCCAAGGAGGTCGCCTCCCTCGACCTGGTCTCCGACGGCCGCGCCGTCTTCGGCGTCGGCATCGGATGGAACCGTGAGGAGATGCGGAACCACGGCGCCGACCCCGCCACGCGCGGCCTGCTCACCGACGAGCGTCTGCGCGCGATCCGCGCACTGTGGACCGAGGAGAAGGCCGAGTTCCACGGCCGGTTCGTCGACTTCGATCCGGTCTACGCCTGGCCCAAGCCGGTACGCCGCCCCCATCCGCCGATCTACGTCGGCGGTGGCGAGGGCGCGTTCCCCCGGGTCGCCGCGCTCGGCGACGCCTGGCTGGCCAACAGTGACTCGCCCGACGATCTCGGCCCGCGGATCGAACGGCTGCGCGAGGTGGCCGGGCGGGAGGTGCCGGTGACGGTGTACGGGGTCCGCGGGGACGCCGAAGACCTCGAGGGCTACCAGCGGCTCGGTGTCGAGCGGGTGCTGCTTTACCTGCCGACGGTGCCCGAGCGGGAGTCGCTGGAGCATCTGGACCGGCTGGCCGCACTCGCCGACCGCTTCCGCTGACCCCCGCCGCCGACAGGACACGGGGACGCGATGCCCTCCCTGACGGGCGCCGAGGCGCGGGAGCGCTTCGCGGCGGCGCGCGTCGCCCGCCTCGCCACCGCCGACGCGGGCGGCCGGCCGCATCTCGTGCCGGTGGTCTTCGCCGTGGAAGGCGACACGATCACGCTGGCCGTCGACCACAAACCCAAGCGGACGACCCGACTGAAGCGCCTGGCCAACATCACCGCCAACCCGTCCGTCTGCCTGCTCGTCGACCACTACGACGAGGACTGGGAACTGCTGTGGTGGGCCCGCGCCGACGGCCGGGCACGCGTGCTCCCGCCGGCGGCCGGGTCCGCCGCGGCCGCCCGCCGCGTCACTTCGCTCACGGTCAAGTACGAGCAGTACGCCCACCGTCCGCCCGCCGGGCCGGTGGTGGAGGTCACCGTCGGACGCTGGAGCGGGTGGCGCGCCGCATGAGGCCGTGCGGGGGCGGGGTCAGCCCGCGAGGCGGCGTGCCAGGTACGGCGCCGTACGGCTGCCGGGCGCCCGGGCGAGATCCGCGGGGCGCCCGGTGGCGACGACCTCGCCCCCCGCGTCCCCGCCGCCCGGGCCGAGGTCGATCACCCAGTCGGCACCGGCCACCACGCTCATCTCGTGCTCGACGACGACCACCGAGTTCCCGGCGTCCACCAGATCGTGCAACTGCCGCATCAGCAGCTCCACATCGGCCGGGTGCAGGCCCGTCGTGGGTTCGTCCAGCAGATACACGGTGTGCCCGCGGTGCCCCCGTTGCAGCTCCGAGGCGAGCTTGATGCGCTGCGCCTCACCGCCCGACAGCTCCGTGGCGGGCTGCCCCAGGCGCAGGTAGCCCAGCCCCACTTCCCGGAGCGTGCGCAGGCTCCGCGCCACGGCGGGGACGTCCGCGAAGAAGTCCGCCGCCGTGTCCACGGTCATGCCCAGCACCTCCGCGACGTCGCGCTCCCGGTAACGGATCTCCAGCGTCTCCTCGTTGTAGCGGTCGCCGTGACAGGTGGGGCAGGGCGCGTAGGTCCCGGGCAGGAACAGCAGTTCGACGGCGACGAATCCCTCGCCCTGGCAGGTCTCGCAGCGGCCGCCCGCGACGTTGAAGGAGAAGCGGCCCGCCTTGTAGCCGCGCCGCCGTGCGTCGTCGGTGGCCGCGAAGAGCTTCCGCACGGCGTCGAACAGGCCGGTGTACGTGGCCAGATTGGAGCGCGGGGTGCGGCCGATGGGCTTCTGGTCCACCCGCACCAGGCGGTGCACGGCCTCCAGACCGCCCGCCGGCACGACGGACGCCGCGTCGGCCCCGCCGTCCTCCCATTCCTCGCCGTCGCTCCCGTCCCGGGTGCCGCCCCCGTTTCCGGGGCCGTCCGCCGTGCCGGCCGACCCCAGATGCCGCGTCAGCACTCCCGCGAGTACGCCGACCAGCGTCGACTTGCCGGACCCGGACACCCCCGTGATCGCCGTGAACACCCCGAGGGGCAAGTCGACGTCGAGACCGCGCAGATTGTGCAGTGTCACGCCCCGCAGACCCAGCCACCCCGACGGCTCCCGCGCGGTACGCCCGGCGTCCGGAGGGGGGCCGGAGGGGAACAGGAAACGGCGGGTGGCCGACTCGGCGACGGCCTCCAGGCCGTCCACCGGACCGCTGTACAGGACCCGGCCGCCGTGCTCGCCCGCGAGCGGGCCGACGTCGACGATCCAGTCGGCCCGGCGCGCCACGTCCATGTCGTGCTCGACGACGAACACGGAGTTCCCCGCCTCCCGCAGCCGTACCAGCACCGTCAGCAGCGCCTCGCCGTCCGCCGGGTGCAGTCCGGCCGAGGGCTCGTCCAGCACATACACCACGCCGAACAGTCCGGACCGCAACTGCGTTGCCAGGCGCAGGCGTTGCAGTTCCCCGGGGGAGAGCGTCGGCGTCGTGCGGTCCAGGCTCAGATAGCCCAGCCCGAGTTCGGTGACGACCTCGATCCGGGCGACGAGGTCGGCGCAGAGCGCCGTGGCGATCCGCCGCTGCGGGCCCTCGGGCAGGTCGTCCACCTCGCCCCGCGCGGCGGGCCGCAGCACCTCGGCGAGCCGCGCGAGCTGCAGGGCGTTGAGCTCGGCGATGCTGTGCCCGGCGAAGGTGACGGCCAGCGACTCCGGGCGGAGCCGGCTGCCGCCGCAGGCGGGACAGACCGAGCTCTCCAGGAACCGCTCCGCGCGGGCGCGCAGCGCCGGGCTCTTGGAGTCGGCGAACGTGTGCATCACATAGCGCCGGGCGCTCTGGAAGGTGCCCTGGTAGGGGCGCTGGATCCGGCCGGCCTCCCGCACCGGGTGCACGGTCACCACGGGCTGCTCGTCGGTGAAGAGGATCCACTCCCGGTCCGCGGGCGGCAGTTCGCGCCAGGGCCGGTCGACGTCGTGGCCGAGGGTCCGCGTGACGTCCCGCAGGTTCTTGCCGTGCCAGGCACCGGGCCAGGCGGCGATCGCGCCCTGCGCGATGCTCAGCGAGGGATCGGGGACCATCAGTTCCTCGGTGGCGCGATGCACCCGGCCGAGCCCGTGGCAGACCGGGCACGCGCCCGCGGCCGTGTTGGGGGAGAAGGCGTCGGAGTCCACGGGCCCGGCGCCCTCGGGGTAGCGGCCCGCGCGGGAGAAGAGCATCCGCAGCGTGTTGGACAGGGTCGTCACGGTGCCGACGTAGGAGCGGGAGGTCGGCGCGCCGCGCCGCTGCTCCAGCGCGACCGCGGGGGGCAGTCCCAGGACGTCGTCGACGGCCGGCGCGCCCACCTGGTGGATGAGCCGGCGGGCGTACGGGGCGACGGACTCGAAGTAGCGGCGCTGGGCCTCCGCGTAGATCGTGCCGAAGGCGAGCGAGGACTTGCCCGAGCCGGACACCCCCGTGAACACCGCCAGCGCGTCCCGGGGGATGTCCACGTCGACGTTCCGCAGATTGTGCTCGCGGGCGCCGCGCACCCGGACGTACGGGTCGTGGGCCGTGCTGTTCATGCCCCTCCGGAGGGCGTCGGGGTACGGAACGGGCGGACGCCGCCGCGCCTTCGGCACCAGTGTGCGCGTCCGGCGGCGTGTCCGCAGGTCCGGGGCGCGGGCGTCGAGGGCGGTCCGGGCGGCGCGGACGTCACGGTGACCGTGAACGTCATGGCAGGTAGGAGAGCAGCTTGCGGGCGGCGGGGGAGACCCGGTCCTCCTGGGGCAGCGCCGCGGACACCTCCCACAGATGATCCTCGGCGCCCGCCAGGGCGACCGTGCGCAGTCCCGCGGCGTGCTCCTTGCGCGCGATCGGCTGCGGCACGACGGCGACCCCGAGCCCGTGGTGGACCAGGTCGATCAGGCTGTGCACGTCGTTGACCTCCAGGGCGACCCGGCGCTGCACGCGGTTCGCGGCGAAGGCCCGGTCGGTGAGGCCGCGCGCGCCCCAGTCGGGATGGAAGTCGACGAACACCTCGCCGCCGAGGTCCGCCCAGTCGGCCGTGCCCGCCCCGGCCAGCCGGTGCTCCGGGTGGCACAGCAGGACCATCGGGGCCCGGGTGATGGGCTTCAGCCGCACCCCCTCGGGCGCCCGGCCGCTCAGGGCCGTGAACGCCACGTCGAGCCGGCCGCTGGTGATGTCCTGCACCAGGGCCGCCGACCCGGCCTGCCGCAGCCGTACCTCGACGCCGGGGTGCCGGCCGCGGAAGCGGGCCAGCAGGGCCGGTACGTCGACCCCGGCCAGGCACTGCTCGGTGCCGATCGTGAGCACACCTCGCATCAGGCCCTGCACCGCGGCCACCGCCTCCTTGGCGGCGCGCACGCTGGCCAGGGCACGGGACGCCTCGCCCAGCAGGGCCCGCCCCGCGGCGGTCAGCTCCACGCTGCGGGTGCTGCGCACGAAGAGCGGCGTCCCGAGCTCCTGCTCCAGGGCGCGGACGGAGGCGGACAGCCCGGACTGGGAGATCATGAGGCGTTCGGCGGCGCGGGTGAAGTGGTGCTCCTCCGCGACCGCGACGAAGTACTCGAGATGGCGAAGCTCCATGATTCAGAAGCGTAGCTCCTGAATATGTTCGCTTTCTTCTATTGGACGTGTGGGTGCGGCTCCGGCGAGGCTTGATCCCGTGCCCGCACGGCTGCGGCCCCATCCGGCCGTGCCGGGCACGCCCATCGGTTCGCACGAACCGAGACGCACGTCGAGAGAGGCCACGGACACATGCAGACTCGCCGCATCGGTGACACCGAGGTCAGCGCGATCGGCCTGGGCGGCATGCCCATGTCGATCGAGGGGCGGCCGGACGAGGCGCGGTCCATCGACACCATCCACGCCGCGCTCGAGGCGGGCGTCACGCTGATCGACACCGCGGACGCCTACCACCTGAACGCCGACGACGTGGGCCACAACGAGTCCCTCATCGCCAAGGCCCTCGCCTCGCACGAGCGCGGCTCGGAGGTCCTGGTCGCCACGAAGGGCGGCCATCTGCGCCCGGGCGACGGCAGGTGGACCCTGGACGGCTCGCCGGAACACATCAAGCGCGCCTGCGAGGACTCGCTGCGCCGGCTCGGCGTGGAGGCGATCGGCCTGTACCAGTTCCACCGCCCCGACCCCAAGGTGCCGTACGCGGAGTCCGTCGGCGCGGTGCGGGACCTGCTCGACGAGGGCAAGATCCGCATGGCCGGCATCTCCAACGCGAACCCGGAGCAGATCCGGCAGGCCGACGAGATCCTCGGCGGCCGCCTGGTCTCCGTGCAGAACCAGTTCTCCCCGTCCTTCCGCTCCAGCGAGCCGGAGCTCGAGCTGTGCGACCGGCTCGGCATCGCCTTCCTCCCCTGGAGCCCGCTCGGCGGCATCTCCCAGGCCGGCGAACTGGGCTCGGCCTACGCGCCGTTCGCCCGGGTGGCCGAGGCCCACGGGGTCAGCCCGCAGCGTGTGTGCCTGGCGTGGATGCTGGCCAAGTCGCCGGTCGTCATCCCGATCCCGGGCTCCAGCCGTCCGGAGACGATCCGCGACTCGGTGGCGGCGGTGGAGCTCGTGCTCACCGCGGAGGAGATCGCGCAGCTGGACACCGTCTGAGGCGTCGCGGTCGCGATCGCGGTCGAGTGCCGTACGGAACGGGGCGGGGCGGTGCGCCGCCCCGTTCCGTCGCGCGGGTCAGGCGTTGGGGTCGAAGGGGATGCCCGCCGGCTTGGCCTTCGCCAGGTGGGAGTTGAGGTTGCCGTCCTTCAACCCGAAGACGGCACTGCCGAAGTCGGCCTGGCTGAGCTTGTCCCGCAGACCCGCGGGGTAGCCGTTCCAGCCGATCAGGTCGGGGAACTGCCAGCCGTGGTAGTGGTTCTCCGGCGGCTCGTCGTTGGTGTTGGCGGGGCGGAAGCAGTGCGTGCTCGCGCCGTCCTTGTGGTAGACGACCTTGGGGTGGGTCCCGTCCCAGCGGATCTGGTCGCGGCTGTAGACGTTGAAGTTCCCGTGGGCCGAAGTGGACACGTACTGGGCCTGGTTGTTCTGCACCCAGACCACGACGTGCTCCCAGTCGTGGCGGTGTCCGCCGAGGCTGATGCCCGGTATGGCCTGGTCCTTCTCGAAGTAGAGGCCGTAGATGATGGCGCACCAGCCGTTGTTGCACTTGTAGCGGGCGTACCCGTTGGTGTTGTCCAGGTCGGACTGGTCGCGGCAGTTGCCGTTGAGGGCGCCGGTCGGGTTCAGGCCCGGGTTGATGGAGCCGTCGGGGCCGATGGCGGGAGTGGGGTAGCAGCCGTCCGTGTCGTAGTCGAACGCCGGCTGGAACGTCTGCTCCATGCCGTCCGCGTTGGCGGGCAGGGCGGGGGGCGGGGCGGCGAACGCCGTACCCGGAAGGGCGATCACCAGCGCGACGGCGCTGCCGAAGACGGCCGAGACCCTGCCGATACGCGAGCTTCTCTTCACTTGCTTCCTCCTGGTCGACCGCGGTGGGGGAGCACGGCCTGATTGACATGCCCGGCTCATCTTGGCGGAACCTCGGTGACACGTCGAGCGTCCGTGGATGTCTCGTTGATGAAGCGTCAACCAATAGCCGGGTCACGCCTGTTCGGTGACGAGTTCCGGAATCCGTCACCGCGGCGTACCGATCCCGTCCGCCCCCGCGACGCGCGCGTCCGGATCCCGTTGGATTGCGTCGGCCGGACGTCGTGGGGGCGTCCTGACGAGGGGGAAGCCATGAAGTACGCGGTGCCCGTCGCCCTGTTGCTGCTGCTCACCGCCTGCGGCGGCGGGGCCTCGAACACGGGCGGCGGATCGTCGTCCGACGC
The DNA here is from genome assembly GCF_040638135.1 of Streptomyces sp. NPDC026673. Lineage (NCBI taxonomy): Bacteria > Bacillati > Actinomycetota > Actinomycetes > Kitasatosporales > Streptomycetaceae > Streptomyces > Streptomyces sp. NPDC026673. The sequence continues at coordinate 36,558 of NZ_JBEZXR010000065.1, forward strand.
GCCGAGGCCGGACGCGAGCGCGAGCGCGTCGAGGAGCGCCGCTTCCGGGGCCCCGGCGCAGGACCGGACCGGGAACCCGGTCGACGCCGCGGCCTTCTGCGCGTTCCTGGCCGAGGAGCAGCCCAAGCTGAAGAGCGTCGGCTCCGAGGTCGGTGCGCAGGCCGCGCTGACGATCGACCTGGCGGGCTGGATCGAGGAGCACCCGGAGCAGCAGCCGCGCACCGCGGCGGACTTCGACGACGCCGCGCGGCGCGACTGCCCGGACGTCCGGGAGTCGATCCTGGCCGCCACGGGCCACGACACTCTGCGGGAGGTCCTCGGCTGACGGCCGGGTCGCGGTACCGGCCTGCCGTGGGGCGGGCGGGGGCGTCCGGGCCGGCCGGGCGTTGTCGCGGCCGGGTTCGTCGTCCGGCGGACGGTGCCGGGCGCCGGTCCCCTCGACCGCGGCCGTCCGCGCTCCGCTGCCGCCGGTGTACCGCCCACGCTCCTCACGTCCGGGAGTCGATCCTGGCCGCCACGGGCCACGACACTCTGCGGGAGGTCCTCGGCTCACGGCCGGGTCGCGGCTTCGGGGGCGGTACCGGCGAGCGCGGCGGGCGAGGACGTGGCGCTCGCCGCCACCGGCCTGCCGTGGGGCGGGCGGGGGCGTCCGGGCCGGCCGGGCGTTGTCGCGGCCGGGTTCGTCGTCCGGCGCACGGTGCCGGGCGCCCGTTCCCTCGACCGCGGCCATCCGCGCTCCGCTGCCGCCGGTGTACCGCCCACGCTCCTCCGCAGCTGGGGTGGGGGCGGAGGGCCGGTCGGCGCAGCCCGGCGTGCGGAGCGGGGACGGTGCCACGAAGCTGGTGAACAGGGTGTGCCGTCACGACGCAAGGAGACCTTCCATGACCTCCATGAGCGCGGAAGCCGACGCCCGCGACTCCGGCACGTTCGCCATCGGCGGCGACCTGCCCGTCCGCCGGCTGGGGTACGGGACGATGCAGCTCACCGGAGAGGGTGTCTGGGGCGATCCCCGGGACCCGGACGAGGCCGTGCGGGTCCTGCGGCACGCGGTCGCACTGGGCGTCACCTTCGTGGACACCGCGGACTCCTACGGCCCCTTCACCGCCGAGCTGCTCATCCGCAAGGCGCTCCGCCCGTATCCGCCGGACCTGGTGATCGCCACGAAGGCGGGTTTCGCGCGGCCGGGCCCCGGTGAATGGGTCCCGGTCGGACGGCCCGCGTACCTGCGCCAGCAGGTCGAGCTGAGCCTGCGCCACCTGGGCGTGGAGCGCATCGACCTGCTCCAGTTGCACCGCGTCGACCCGGAGGTCCCCATCGCCGACCAGGTCGGTGAACTCGCCGCGATGCAGGCGGAGGGAAAGATCCGGCACATCGGACTCAGCGAGGTGAGCCCGGAGCAGATCGAGGAGGCCTCCAGGACGGCCGTCATCGTCTCCGTGCAGAACCGCTACAACCTCGCCGACCGCGCGGCCGAGGACGTGCTCGCCTACGCCGAGCGGCAGGGCATGGGCTTCATCCCCTGGTTCCCCCTCGCCACCGGCGAATTGGCCAGGGCCGGCGGTCCCCTGGACCGCATCGCCGCCGAGCACGGCGCCCACCCGTCCCAGCTCGCGATCGCGTGGCTGCTGAGGCGGTCACCGGTCATGCTGCCGATCCCGGGGACGTCCAGCGTCGCGCACCTGGACGACAACGTCGCCGCCGCCGGCATCAGGCTCACGGACCAGGAGTTCGAGGCCCTCACGGCGGCTGTCTGACAACGGCGGACCGGTGCGGTCCCGTGAGCCGGGGCCGGGGCCGGGGCCGGGGCCGGGGCTGGTGGCGGGGCCACGCGTGCGGTAGGAAGATCGAATGAATCGACTCCCCGCCTGCGGCCCCGAGGGGCCCCTGCGCGTCACGGACGCCGTTCGGGAGCCCGTGCCGGTGCGCGCGGTGCTCTTCGACTTCTCGGGGACGCTGTTCCAGATAGCCTCGTACGCGGACCGGATCCGGGCCGCGTTCCAACGCCCCGTGGGCGAGGCGGAGATGAGCCGGCTGCTGGACGGGCTGGAGGCCGGGCTCGCCGATCCCGAGGTGATCCGCGCGCAGCCGGGGCGGGACGTGTCGTCGACGGCGCATCGCCACGCCTTCACGACCTGGTACGCCTCGGTTCCCGAACTGGCACCCTACGCGGGGGCGCTCTACGAGCAGTTGCAGGCGCCCGAGCACTGGGTGCCCTACGCGGACACCGAGGCCGCCCTCAGCGCCCTGCGGGGTGCGGGCGTCGCGCTGGGCGTCGTGAGCGACGTGGGCTGGGACCTGCGGAAGACCTTCGCCCACCACGGGCTCGACCGCTACTTCACGGCGTGGGTGCACTCCTACGCGTACGACACAGAGAAGCCCGATCCGCTCCTCTTCGCGCAGGCCTGCCGGGAACTCGGCGTCGACCCGGCCGGGACCCTGATGGTGGGCGACCATCCGGCCAAGGACGGCGGTGCGGCCGCCGCGGGCCTGCGCTCGTACGTCCTTCCGGCCGGCGCGGCCCCCGGCGCGCACCGCGGGCTGGACGCGGTGCTCCGGCTGGCCGGGCTGCGGTGATGGCCGGGGTGCGGTGATGGCCGGGCTGCGGCGATGACCGGGGTGCCGGGTGGCGAGGGCCGGCCACGGAGCGGGCGCCCGGGGCGGGGCTGAGCCGGCGGTGCCGGGCGGGCGCGTCTCGCGTGTCCCGGGAGTGGTTTCCGCGCGTCGTGTGCGGGGACGGCGGTCGTCCGGTCGCGTGCCCCGTCCCTGGCCCCGTTCACCGGCGGACCGCACCGCCTACGCCCGGCTCCAAACGATCCGCAGCCGGCGCCCCTGCGCACGCCCGGCCTCGGCGGCGGGCCGGCGGGTGGACGGGTCGAGCGGGTTCGTGCCGATCGCCGCCAGCGACGCCTCGTCCGGTTCGACGACCGCGACCTCGGCGCCCGCGGCCCGCAGTTCGCCCAGAGCCTGATCGAGAGGTTTCTCGCTGGGGAACAGTTCGGCCGCCCCCATCGGGGCGATCACCAGCACCCGCGACGCCCCCAGGGCGAGGTCGGCGTTCGCGCTGGACCGCACGCCGCCGTCGACGTAGCGGCGCCCGTCGATCGTGACGGGCGGCCACACGCCCGGTACGGCGCAGCTCGCCGCGACCGCGTCGACCAGGCCGACTCCCGAGGCGCGGTCGAAGATCCGCGGCTGCCCCGTCTCCGCGTCCACGGCGACGATCCGGATCGCCCGGGCCGCGGGCCAGTCGTGCGACGGGAGACGCGACTCGATCACCCGGCGCCGTGCCGCCTCCGGCACGGTCTCGGCCACGAGGGCGTACGCGCCGACCGCGCGCCGCAGGGCGGAGGCGGTGTCGGCGTCCCGCAGCACCTCGGCGATGTCCGCGCCGAAGTTCGCCAGGTCCACCTCGGCCGTGATCTCGGCGGACTGCAGCTCCGGCTCGGTCTGCCGGGCGTAGAGCTCGTCCGGCGACAGCCCGCTGCCCAGCTGGGCCGCGACCGTCGCGCCGGCGGACGTGCCGACGAGCACATCGGCGCCCGCCACGTCCTGCCCCGCGTCCGCGAGGCCGGCCAGCAGTCCGGTGGTCCAGGCGATCCCGGCGACGCCTCCGCCGCCGAGCACCAGCGCCTCGGTCATCTCCCGTCCTCTCCTGCCGCGTTGTTCTCGTGGGCCCTGGCCTCATCCTCTCCCACGGCGACCGCGTCGACCGCGTGGACGGTGCCGGGCGTGGTGCGGGCCGGGGCCGGCCGGGTGTCCGGTGCGGACCACGACTCCTCTGATCGTGGATGTCTTCGTCCGGAGATAAGATGAGACGCCCGGGCAGTGGGTAGCGGATGCGTCCGAGAACCGAGCCGAGGAACCCGAGCGCGCCGGCTCCCGCCGCCCGACGTGACGATGTGCGGGCCGGAGTCCGTGTCCGCCACCACAAGGAACGTCCGGAGTGGTGAGCATGTCCGACACACTGATCAGTCCCAGGTCCGTCATCGGCCCCACGATCGGCCCCTTGAGCATCCCCACGACCGGTCCCGCTTCCCGTCCCGCGGCGGCGTTGCGCCCCCATCGCGACAGGGTGGAGCCCACCCCGACGCCGCCCTGCGAGGAGAGCACCACCGCCGGCATCTCCTATGCCGAGCCGCCCGAGATCACGAGGACCTGGGAGGTGGTCGCCCTGGTGGCCATCTTCCTCGTCACGCTCCTGATCGCGGTGGGGACGTTCGGCAGGGTGCTGTCGCTCTAGGCCCGGTCCGATCCGAGGCGGGCGACAGGTCCCCCGTCCTGTGCGACCGGTCCGGCGTTCAGTGGCAGTCGTAGCGGTGGGCGTAGGGCAGGCCGGGGCACTGGCGGCAGAGGAAGACGTATACGCCCCCGCAGTCGCCCATGACCATGTCCGGTCCGATCGCGTCCATCACCGCGTCGTCCGCCGGGGACTCCCACAGCGCCGGTGCCGTGACACCCGGGCGATGCTCGTCGAGCGGGAGCCACCGGCCGTAGGCGGGTTCCCCGGCGACGCTGAGCAGGTGTTCCATACGGTGGCCGGCGGCGCAGTGCGGCCAGTCCGGCGGCTGGGTCCAGGCGGGGTAGCCGCCGACCTTGCTCTGCAGGGCGCAGGCGAACTCGGTGTACCAGAGGCCGAAGCGCTCCTCGATCTCCCCGAGCCGCGGACCGAGGGCGTCGGAGAACTCCTTCGGCAGGTCCCAGTTCGGGTACTCCACCACGGCGGTGGGGGAGACCGTGCAGGGCCGGGGCGTGAAGTCGTCGTGGTACTCGCCTTCGCCCGGCGCCGGGACGTCCCGCAGCAGCCCCGCGGCCACGACCTCCGACTCCCTGCGCCAGTACAGCCCGGGCAGGGCCGCGGGAGTGTCCTCCTCGGCGTGGAGCAGCGGGCACCAGACCAGTTGCAGCAGGTCGCTGCCGTCCGGGAAGGCGAGCCGCGGCACGTCGCGGGCGAAGAGCTGGACGACCGGGACCATGGGAACCGGCCCCGGCGTCAGATCCCGGTAGGTGACGGGGTCGTACGTCTGGTGGCCGGGCCGCGCGCAGTACGGCCAGGGTTCGCCGGCGGGCCAGAGCAAGGGGCCGCCGAGGGAACTCTCCCGGACTCCGGGGCTGCCGGCCCTGGGGTACAGCAGTGTCGTCTCCCTGGCGAGCGGGGCGAACTCCGGTATCAGCGAACCCAGTTCGAAGGGCGGTTCGGGCAGGCGGCGGGGCACGGGCTGAGTCCTCCTGGGGGACGGCCGGTCGATCCGGGCACGGGCACGATCGCACACCGGACCGACACCGGCGGCCGTGCCGCGGGTGGCGGCGGGCCCGACCGTGCCGGTCCGTGGCGGCCGGGCGAGCCCGGGTACGCCCGCGTGGCTCAGGTCGGTGCGGGCGACTCGGCCGGGCGGCTCTCGCGGGGGGCGGGTGGGGAGTGCGGCGCCCGGGCGGTCCCGGGACCCGTGCCCCCCGTGGCCCCCGTGCCCTCCGGGACCGCCGTGTCCAGCCCGGCTTCCAGCTCGTCCAGTGCCCGGCGGGCGGCGGCGATGCGTTCCCGCAGATGGGCCGTCCCCTCGGCGGCCGGCTCGGGGGCCCGTTCACGGTCCCGCTCCAGTTGCCTGGCCTCCTCCAGCGAACCGATCACGACGCCGATGAGCAGGTTGACCAGGACGAACGAGCCGAGCAGCACATAGGAGGCGTAGAAGAGCAGGCTCCAGCGCGAGATCTCCAGGCCGCCCCGGACGGCGTCGCCGATGCCGTCCAGGGTGATCAGCAGGAAGAGCGAGAGGGCTGCGCGCCCGAGGGAGCCGTAGTGCTCGGGGTCGGCGTCGGCGAAGAAGACCCAGCCGATCATCGCGTAGAGGTACAGCAGCATCGTGCCCACGAGCAGGAAGCTGAGCGTGCCCGGCAGGCTCTTGCCGACCGCGACGATGATGATCCTCAGCTGCGGCAGGAAGCGGGCGGCGCGGACGACCCGGGCCAGCCGCAGCAGCCGCAGCACGGTGGCGTCCTCCCGGGCGAAGGGGAGGTACGCCAGCGCCACCACTCCCACGTCGAAGAGGTTCCACGGGTCGCGGAGGAAGTCCCCGGGACGGTCGGCGTGGGCACAGACCCGTAACAGCACCTCGGCGGTGAAGACCGCCAGGAAGCCGTGCTCCACCAGCTTCAGGGGTCCGTGCCAGCGTGCGGCCAGTCCGTCGTAGGTCTCGATGCCGAGGAGCGCCGCGTTGGCCAGGATGACGGCGAAGACCGTGACGCCGAACCAATCGGAGTCGACGATGCGGCGGCAGCGGGCCGCGAGCGCGTGGCCGGGGGGAGGGGCGATCTGTTCTGCCATGTGCGTGTACCCGGTCCTCCGCTGACGCTGCCTGCCTGATCCTCTTGGAAGTGGATCTTATGGCGGACCGGCGATCGGGAGGGCGGTTCGGCCGACGGGCCGGCGGACGGCCCGGTACCGGGTCCGGCGGGCGGGCCGCCCGGCGCCCTGGAGATCGCCCGCGGTGTCGTCCGCGATCACGGCTCCACCGCACCGCCGCCGACGCCGGCCGCGACGGAGGGCCGGGTGGGGAGCGTCGTGTGGTCGTCGGGGCCGGTGAGGGCGTCGTTGCCGTAGAGGTCGCTGATCCAGGGCGTGTGATAGATGGTGTCCAGATAGCGTTCGCCCAGGTCGGGGGCGATGGCGACGGCAGTGAGGCCGTCGTGTCCCGCGTCGGCGAGCCAGCGCGTGGCGGCGCTGACGACCGTGCCCGTGGAGCCGCCGAACAGGAAGCCCCGGTGGGCCAGCCGGTGGCAGGTGCGGATGGTGTCCGCCTCCGCCACGTGGACGACCTCGTCGACGCACGAGATGTCGAGCAGAGGCGGGCGGATGCTGGTCCCCAGACCCGGGATCATGCGCCGGCCGGGTGCCTGGCCGAAGGTGACCGAACCCGCGGTGTCGACGGCCACGATGCGGACGCGCGGGCGGTGGTCGCGGAAGTAGCGGGCGCAGCCCATCAGGGTGCCGGTGGTGCCGGCGCCGATGAACAGGACGTCCAGGTCGGGGAAACGGGCGGCGATGGCCGGGGCGGTCGTGCGGTAGTGGGCCTGGCCGTTGTCGGGGTTGCTGTACTGGTTCAGCCACACGTACCGGTCGTCGTCCGCGCACAGGGCGCGGACGTGGTCGATGCGGGCGCGGAGGTAGCCCCCGGTCGGAGCCGGTTCGGTGATCAGGTGCACCCGCCCGCCCAGGGCGCTGATCAGCTGCCGGGTGGCCAGGTTGCAGCGGGTGTCGGTCACGCACACGAAGCGGTAGCCGCGGTTCGCGGCGATCATGGCCAGGGCCACGCCGAGGTTGCCCGATGAGGACTCCACCAGGACCGAGTCCGCCTTCAGCCGTCCGCTCCGCTCGGCTCCGCGGATCATGGCGGCGGCGGCCTTGAGTTTGATCGACCCCGCGAAGTTGAAGCCCTCGCACTTGAGGAACAGCCGCTGCGCGACGATGGGTTCGAGGTCGACGTAGAGGTCGTCCTCGTTGAAGTCCTGGGGTTCGGAAATGACCGGCACGGTGTCTCCCTTCGCAGTGGTCATGCCTCCAGTGACGCCCATCGGGGCGGTGGCCGTCATGTCACCGCAATTCGTGACTTGACGCCGTACGGCAAGGCGGGTAAAAGCCCCGCCGCCGGATGGGCGGGACGGGCGGATTATCGGGATGCGAGCGCCGGAGTCAAGTACCGAATTGCCGGGGCAGGACAGGCCGGTGGCACCGGTGCCTACTGGAGGGCAGCGCCGCCGGATCCCCGGACGGCGCCCTGAGAGCACCGTCTGCGAGGGAGCGTCACCATGCCCGGTAAGTGTTCCGAGGTCCTGACCGCCGACTCGGTCACCGGACCGGCCCCCGTCCCCGTCCCCGCCACAGCCGTGGCGCTGGAGGAGGCTCTGGCCGAGGTCCTCGCGGGAGTGGTGCGCGTGGACCGGGTGCCGGCCGATGCCGACTTCTTCCACGACCTGGGCGCGGATTCGCTGCTGATGGCCCAGTTCTGCGCCCGGGTGCGGAAGCGGCCGGAGCTGCCGGCCGTCTCCATGAAGGACGTCTACCGGTATCCCACGGTCGCCGCCCTGGCCACCGTGCTGGCCGCCCGCGCCACGCCCGCCCCTTCCCCCTCGTCCACCTCTTCGTCCACCCCGTCGGCCGCCCCTGATGCGGCGGCCGGCGGCGTGCAGGACGCGGCATCGGCCCACGGGGCCGTGTGGTTCGTGCTCTGCGGGGTGCTCCAGGCCGCGCTCTTCCTGGCGTACGGATGCGCCCTCGCAGCCGCGGCGGCGCGGGCGGGAGCGTGGATCGCCGCCGGTTCCGGACCGCTGGAGACGTACGCGCGGTCCGTGCTCGCCGCCTCGGCGGGATTCGCCGCGCTGTGCCTGCTGCCGGTGGCGGCCAAGTGGCTGCTGGTCGGGCGGTTCCGCGCGGGGCGGCGGATCCGCGTGTGGGGCCCCGGGTACCTCCGGTTCTGGTGCGTGCGGACTCTCGTGCGGGCCAACCCGCTGGTGCTGTTCGCCGGGACGCCGCTGTACACGCTCTATCTGCGAGCGCTCGGCGCCCGGATCGGCCGCGGGGCGGTGATCCTGTCGACACGGGTCCCGGTCGCCGCCGACCTGCTGACCGTCGGGGAGCGGGCGGTGGTCCGCAAGGACGTGTCGCTGTCCTGCTACCGGGCCCGCGCGGGGGTGATCGAGACCGGCCCGGTCGCCGTCGGCGCCCGGGCCCGGGTCGGCGAGCAGACGGTGCTCGACATCGACACCGCGATCGGCGCGGACGCCCAACTCGCCCACGCCTCCAGTCTGCACAGCGGCCAGTCGGTGCCCGCCGGGGAGCAGTGGCACGGCTCCCCGGCCCAGCCGGGCGGGCCCGACCGGCCGGCGCCCGCCGCCGTGCCCTGCGGCGCGGTCCGCCGGGCCGTCTACGGCGCCGGGCAGGTGCTGACCACGGTCACCGTTCATCTGCCGCTGGCCTTCGGCGGGCTGTACCTGCTGCACAGCGTGGTGCCCCGGCTGGACGGGCTGCTGACGCCGGGTCCGAAGGCGCTGACGAGCGCCGGCTTCTACCGCGACGCGGCCCTCGCGGCGCTCGTGCTCGGCGCGGCCGTGGTGCTGCTGGGCGTGCTGACCACACTCGTACTGCCCAGGCTCGCGCGGCCGATGCTGCGCCCCGACCGCGTGTACCCGCTGTACGGGCTGCGCCACGGACTCCACCGCGCGATCGGCAGGATGACCAACCGCAGGTTCCCCACCAGCGTGTTCGGCGACAGCTCGGCCATCGTCCACTACCTGCGCGCGGTGGGCTACGACCTGTCCCGCGTCCGGCAGACCGGCTCCAACTTCGGGACCGAGGTCAAGCACGACAACCCGTACCTGTGCCGGGTGGGCAGCGGCACGATGGTCGCCGACGGCCTGTCGCTGATCAACGCGGACTACTCGGCGACCTCGTTCCGGCTGAGCCGGGCGACGATCGGCCCGGACAACTTCCTGGGCAACCGCATCGCCTACCCGGCCGGGGGCCGTACCGGCGGGAACTGCCTGCTGGCGACCAAGACCCTGGTCCCGCTGGACGGTCCCGTACGGGAGGACACCGGGCTGCTGGGCTCGCCCGCCTTCCCCATCCCCCGCACCGTGGACCGCGACAACCGCTTCGCCGACCTGGCGCGCGGGCCCGCCCTGCGCCGCCGGCTCGCCGAGAAGAACCGGCACAACGCGGTCACCGCCGCCGTCTACCTCCTGATCCGCTGGCTGCACCTGTGCGGCCTGCTGCTGATCGCCGCCTGCGCCGCGGGACTCCACTCCCGGCTGGGCGCACCGGCGTTCGCCCTGGCGGCCGCCGCGGCGACGGTGTTCACGGCCGGATGGTTCGCGCTCGCCGAGCGGGCGGCGACCGCCTTCCGTCCGCTCCGGCCGCTGTACTGCTCGATCTACCAGCGCGCGTTCTGGCGGCACGAACGCTTCTGGAAGCTGGCCTCGGTCGACTGGCTCAAGTGGTTCGACGGGACGCCGTTCAAGCCCCTGCTGCTGCGGCTGCTGGGCGCACGCGTAGGACGCCGGGTCTTCGACGACGGCTGCTTCCTGCCCGAGCGGTCCCTGGTGACCATCGGCGACGAGTGCACCCTGAACGCGGGCACCGTCATCCAGTGCCACTCGCAGGAGGACGGCGCCTTCAAGTCCGACCGCACCACGCTGGGGACCGGCTGCACCCTTGGCGTCGGCGCCTTCGTCCACTACGGGGTGACCCTCGGCGACCACGCGGTGCTCGCGGCGGACTCCTTCCTGATGAAGGGCGAGGACGTGCCCGCCGGCGCCGCGTGGGGCGGCAACCCGGCCCGGGACATGCCCCTCGCGGGCACTCCCACGCCGCAGTCCTGATCCCCGGCCCACACAGACCCGGCGCCGCACCGCGCAGGCGTCCGGCGGGACGGTCACGGCCCGGCCCGCATCACACACGAAGGGAAGACCCCGATGGACATGTACGCGCACACCGGCCGCAGGTTCTGGCACTCCATGGTGACCACCGGCGGGTTCACCTCGATCCCGCGCTGGACGTGCCGGTCGTCACCGCCCGGGTCCGATGTGCACCGCGAGCCGCTGCCGGACACCCTCGTCGCGGCGGTGCGGCGGCTGGCGTACCGGCTGGGCGTGCCCATGGGCGCGATGGTGCTGGCCGCCCACGCCAAGGTGCTGGCGGCGCTGTCCGGGGAGGCGGAGGTGATCACGGGCCACGCCACGGCGAGCGGAGGGGTGCTTCCGTGCCGGCTGTCGGCGGCCGCCCCGACCTGGCGAGGTCTTCTGCTGGCCGCGCATCGGGTGCAGGCGCAGGTGCTGGCCTTCCAGGACTTCCCGGTCGACGAACTGAGCCGCGAACTGGGCGTGTCCGGACCGCTGTTCGAGACCGTCTGCGACCCCGGCGGCGTGGGCGGCGAGCCGGACGGCGCCACGGTGCTGCGCGTGGGGCTGCGCCCCCACGACGGCCGGCTGGCGCTCGAGGTGCGCTACCGCACCGAGGTGCTGGACGAGGAGGCGGCCGCCCGGATCGCCGGCTACCACCTGACCGCGCTCACCCTGATCACCGCCGACGTCGACGCCGAGCACGCCCGGCAGAGCCTGCTCGCGCCGGACGAGGCCTGTCTGCAACTGGACGCGATGGCGGGCCCCCGGCGCAGGCTGCCCGACCGGCGGTTCCACGAGCTGTTCGAGGAGCGCGCGGCACGGCACCCGCACGAGGTCGCCGCGGTGCACGCGGGACAGCGGTGGACGTACGGGGAACTCAACGCCCGCGCCAACCGCCTGGCCCACACACTGCTGGCCGGAGGGCTGCAGGCCGAGGACGTGGTCGCGGTGGTCACCGAGCGGAACCTGGACTGGCTGGCGGCGGTGCTCGCCGTCTTCAAGGCCGGGGGCGCGTACCTGCCCGTCGAGCCCCATCTGCCGCCCGGCCGGATCGCCTCCGTCCTCACCCGCGCCGCCTGCACGACCGTGCTCACCGAGCACGGCAGCACGGCCTCCCTGGAACGCGCCCTGCCCGCGCTGCCCGGCACCACGGCCCACTTCGTGGCGGACGCCGCCGACGAGGACCTGCCGCAGTCCGATCCGGGGATCCCCGTCGCGGGCGACCAGTTGGCCTACCTGTACTTCACCTCCGGCTCGACGGGGGAGCCCAAGGGCGCGATGTGCGAGCACGCGGGCTTCCTCAACCACCTCTACGCCAAGATCGACGACCTCGGCATCGGCGAGGGCCACGTCGTCGCCCAGACGGCCCCGCAGTCCTTCGACATCTCCCTGTGGCAGCTGACCGCCCCGCTCCTGGCGGGCGGGCGGGTCCTCATCATCGGGCAGGAGACGGTCCTGGACGCGGACCGCCTCCTCGACGAGATCGCCGGAGAGCGCGTCGGCGTACTCCAGGTCGTGCCGTCCCACCTGGACGTCGTACTGTCCGCGCTGGAGCACCGGCCGCGCCGTCTGCCGGACCTGCGCTGTGTGTCCGTGACGGGCGAGGCGGTGAAGAAAGACCTCGTCGAGCGCTGGTTCGCCGCCGCTCCCGGGACCCGGCTGGTCAACGCCTACGGTCTGACCGAGACCAGCGACGACACCAACCACGCGGTGATGGAGCGCGTCCCGGACACCGACTGGGTGCCCGTCGGCCGCCCGGTCAACAACGTCCGCGTCTATGTCGTCGACGAGCACCTGGCCCCCGTCCCGCTGGGCGCCCCCGGCCTGATCGCGTTCTCCGGGATCTGCGTCGGCCGCGGATACGTCAACGACCCGGCACGCACCCGGGAGGCCTATCTGCCCGATCCCCACCACCCCGGGGCCTGGCTGTACCGCAGCGGCGACGTGGGCCGGTGGCATCCCGGCGGACAGTTGGAGTTCCTCGGCCGCGTCGACCAGCAGGTCAAGATCCGCGGCTTCCGCATCGAGATCGGCGAGATCGAGAACACGCTGGCGCGTGCCGAGGGTGTGCGTGACGCCGCCGTGGTCGTCACCGACCGCGGCACCCGGCTGGCGGCCTTCTGCACCGGGGACCGGCCGCTGCCCGGAGCCGTGCTCCACGACCACCTGGCCGCGTCCCTGCCCGCGTACATGCTCCCCTCGGCCTTCCACTGGCTGGACCACCTGCCGCTGACCGGCAACGGGAAGACCGACCGCGAGGCCCTGTCCGCGCTCGCCCGCCGTTCGGGCCCGGCGGGCGGCCACCAGCCCCCGGAGACGGCGGCGGAGCACCGCCTCGCCGCCGCCTGGGCGCAGGTGCTGGGCGTCGCCGAGCACCGGATCGGCCGCGGTGACCACTTCTTCGACCGCGGCGGCACTTCCCTGGCCGCGGTACGCCTGGCAATCCTGCTGGACCGCGCCGTCACCCCGGCCGACGTCAACGCCCACCCGGTGCTGGCGGACCTGGCCGCGGTGCTGGAGGCCCGGCCGGGCCGGTGTGAGGAAGGGGAGGGTCCGCTCAGGCCATCGGGGGCCGGCACCGCCGGGCAGCGGCCGGCGCGTCGAGAGGCGGCGCCGGCGCCGGCGCGGGCCGCTGGCAGGCCTGGCACAGCTGATGCCCCCGCCCGGTGATCCTGGTGCCCCAGCCCAGGCACGTGGGACAGCCGCGCGCCGCGGACAGGTCGGGGTGCGGGACGCCGGGAGCGGCGGGTGCTCCGTGGTGCATGCGGTGCTCCTTGGGGTGCGCGGAGGGCGGCACGGCAGTGAACCTTATGGGCTCTTTATCCAGGTATAAACGGAATGCACCTTTCAGGACAAACGTCCTGCGTAACCTCCCGGACACCGACGGTGCTCTGCGGCACCCCGCATTGCCGGGAATGACGCCGTCCGGTCGGCGGTTGGAACCGTCGCGGGTGACCGGTGGCGGGAGTACGCAGCCGGGCGGCGTGAGGACCGCGGAGCGGTCCGGGCCCACGCGGCCGTCGGCGAGCGGCGACCGGCACCCGCCTCCGATCCGGCGCCGGTCCGGCCCCCATCCGGGCCGGCGCGGGGTATGCCACGGCCGATTGTCGGTGCCGGGTGACACCGTGGACACCATGGACGAGCTGATACGCCCCCGGGTCTACGGCGCGGACGTCGACGACCCGGATCCCGGACCCAGGCCGGGGCACCTCTACCGGGAGCTGGTCGGCGGCCCGCTGGACGGGCTGCTCCTGGACGTCACCGGCTGGACCGAGACGGAGCACTCCGCCGGCGCCGAGCTGCGCACCGACATCGGACGCTTTGGGCCCGGTGGTCGCGCCCGGTACACGCCTCGCTCCGGGGACGCGGCCCACTGGGACTGGCGCGGCGACAGCCGCTGACCTCACCGTCCGCGGTGCCGCGGACACCCCGTCACACCCGTTTCGCTCGTGGCCGGTTGCCCCGGCAGCCCCCGGGTGGGTCAGTCCGGGTCGCCGGAAGGCGTCACGGGGTGTCTGATGAACACAGCGGTCCCGGGGTCCCGGAGTGGCCCCCGGGAGTCCCGGGACCGCTCTCCTCGCCATGTCCGCGGCCGCGGACACCACGGCCCGCGCACATGACGGTGCGTCGACCGGTCGGCGGGGGAGCCAGGCGTGCGCGTGGGCGGGCGAATCGGTCCACGGACCCCCGGGAAGTACCGCGGGCGTTACGGCTTCCGTGCCATCCCGGCGGCGATGAGTCGCTCCCAGACGGTGAGTTCGCGCTCGGCGTCACCGATGCGCGCGACCCCGTCGGCCGGGTCCGGGCGCCACAGTGAAGCGGGCACGATCCCCGGCTCGAGGAGCTCGAGGCCGTCCATCAGGTCCTCGATCTCCTTGTCGGTGCGCCAGCGGCCGCGTCCGAAGGTCTGCTGGAGGATCCGCTCGGCCTCCGCGGTCTCCGGGTTGTTGCCGGAGCGGAAGTGACTGACGAAGAAGTAGCTCCCGGAGGGCACTTGTTCACGCCAGTAGCCGACGATGCCCGCCGGGTCCTCGTCGTCGTTGACGTGGTGGAGGATGGCGCTGAGGATGACGGCGACGGGCCGGTCGAAGTCGATCACCTCAAGGGTGTCCGGGTGGTTCCGGATGAGCTCGGGCTCGCGTATGTCGGCCCGGATGACCCTCGTGTCGTCGTTCTGCTCCAGCAGCGCACGGCCGTGGGCGAGCACGATGGGGTCGCTGTCCACGTACACCACGGTGGATCCGGGCGCGTGCCGCTGGGCGACCTGGTGCACGTTGTCGGCGGTCGGCAGACCGCTGCCCAGGTCGACGAACTGCCGTATGCCGGTGGTGGTCGAGATCTCCCGGATCGCGCGGATCAGTGCGGCGCGGTTGGCGAAGGCGATCGCCACCGACCCGGGGAGGTCACGCTTGAAGACGTCGCCGATCTCCCGGTCGACGGCGTAGTTGTCCTTGCCGCCCAGCAGGTAGTCGTAAACGCGCGCGATGCTGGGCTTGGTCTGGTCGACCCAGGCGACGTCGTCTGTCATGACAGCCATCCTTCTCCGCGATGATGCCGGGCAACCGTCATCCTAGGGAAGATCGTGCACAGTTCACCCGGATCGGCGACGGTCAGCCCATGCGGTCGAGGAGGCGCGTCAGGATCCGGGCGGTGTTGCGCGGCGGCTGGGACTCCGCCGCGAGCCGGTCCATGACCGTCAGGTAGTGCTCCACGTCGTCCTGCTTGTCCAGGTAGAGCGCGCTGGTCAGCTGCTCCAGGTAGACGATGTCGGGCAGGTCCGGCTCGGAGAAGCGCAGGATCGTGACGGGGCCGCCGGCCGCGGCCAGCCCGCCGATGTCGAACGGGGCGATCTGCAGCGTCACATTGGGGAGGGCGGCGACCTTCATCAGGTGCTCCAGCTGACCCCGCATCACCTGCGCGCCGCCCAGCGGCCGGTGGAGGCAGGCCTCGTCGAGTACGACCCACAGCTGGGGGGCGTCCGGCTTGGAGAGCAGGCTCTGACGGGTCATCCGCAGGTCCACGCGGCGGCTGATCTCCCGCTCGGTGGCCCGGGAGTGCCCGAGCCGGGTGACCGCCCGGGCGTACGCCTCGGTCTGCAGCAGCCCGGGGACGAACTGCACCTCGTAGGTGCGGATGGTGTGGGCGGCCTCCTCCAGGCCGATGTGCGTCTCGAACCAGCTCGGCAGGACGTCGGCGTACTGGTGCCACCAGCCGGGCGTGTTGGCCCGGCGGGCCAGTGCGAGCAGGTCCGCCCGCTCCTGCTGGTCGGTGACGCCGTAGAGCGTCAGCAGGTCGGCGACGTCGCGTTCCTTGAAGCCCACCCGGCCCAGCTCGAGGCGGCTGATCTTCGCGTGCGAGGCGCGGATCGCCTCGCCCGCGGCCTCCCGGCTGATGTGCCGGGCTTCGCGCAACCGGCGCAGCTGGGTGCCCAGAACGATGCGCAGCACCGTGGGCCCGCCGCGTTGCGCGGCGAACGGCGAACCGGCGGCGGACTCGTCGTCCGGCCGAGCGGCAGTCATGTCGGATCCCCCTGAACGACTGGTCGAGGACTCAGTGTTCCACCGCCGGGCCCACCAGTACAGGCACATTCGTTGCGTATCCCTTCGGGGTGGCCGGGTGTTTGTGTGCGGCGCCGTTTGTGGTTGCGGTTGGGGGTCCCCCGCCCGCCCTCCCTCCCCCAGCCTTCGGCCGGGGGTGCCCCCATCCGGCGCGGTCGGTGCGGGCCGCGCACCGTGTGCCTGGGGTCGGTGCCGCGCCGGGGTACGTCCTCAGCGCTCGCGGTTTACCCCGACATCATTCGGCGCCGGGTTCGCCGCTCGTCGCTTCCGGGCGCACCCCGCCACACCCCCTCCGGTCGGTTGGCGCGCACGACGGCCGGTGGGGGTTCAGCAAGGCACCTGCGGCGACCCCGAACCGTCTCCGCACCCCTGCGTCCCCCAGCCACCGCTGGGCGGTACCCCCGTGGGGCGCCTGGCCCGGTGGGGGTGAGTTGGGTGCTTGCAGTGACCCCGAACCGCCCATTTACCACCCTCCGGGGATCAGGCGCGCTACGAGACGGAGGGGGCGGGGTCGGAGGGGTGGGCGTTCTGGACACTTACGTGTATTTGTTGTGCGGCAC
>NZ_JBEZXR010000066.1:0-48799 GCF_040638135.1 Streptomyces sp. NPDC026673
CCCGAAGTAGCCGCCCCGACACCGCGGGCCCGCCGCCCGCGCCCCGTCCCGCCCGAGGGCGGCGTACACCGGCACCCCGCCGGCGCACGCCGCCCCTTCGCGTGGATCCGCTCAGGACGTCCGGGGCGGCAGCGGGAGCGGCAGTGCGGGCAGGCCGTCGAGGCTGGACGCGACGTGCGGCTTGCCCTGGCAGTACTCGCCGAAGGACTCCTCGGTCTCACGGGAGAAGCGCTGGGTGTGCAGCGGCCGCTCTTCCCGGAAGTCCATGGTGGGGACGGCGAATCCGCAGCTGTCGCTGATGCGTTCGGCGGTGACGACGATGACGGCACGGATGTCGGTGCGCTTGCGGATGTCGTCGGAGAAGTACGGGATGAGCGCGTCCCAGCGCGGGTCGTCGCGGAAGACGGGCTCGCCGCGCCCGTGCACCCGGACGATGGTGGGCGGCCCGGTGAAGGCGCACCACATCAGGGTGATGCGGCCGTTCTCCCGCAGGTGGGCGATGGTCTCGGCACCGCTGCCGCCGAGGTCGGCGTAGGCGAAGGTGCGGTCGTCGAGGAGGGCGAAGGAACCGTCGAGGCCCTTGGGCGACACATTGACGTGCCCGTCGCCGGACAGGGGGGCGGTGGCGGTGAAGAAGACCTTCTGCTCCTCGATGAAGGCGCGCAGGCGCCCGTCGATGCGTTCGTACGTCTTTCCCATGCCTGTGATTCTCCGGCGGCGGCCCGGCTTCCGCCGCGCCTTTTCGGCCGCGGGCCCTCAGCGCCGCGAACGCCGTGGGCCGCCGCCCTCCCCGTCCCGTACGACGATGCCCAGTGCGGCGGCCAGCGCGGGGGCGAGGTCGAGCAGTTGGGCGCTGCCGATGACGGCGCCGCGTAGGGAGTCATGGCCGTCGGCGAGGTCGAGGAGGGTGGCGCCGCGCAGATCGGCTCCGTCGAGTTCGGCGCGGCCGAGGCGGAGGCGTTCCAGGGCGGTGCCGGGGAAGGAGACGTCCTTGAGCCGGGCGCCGCCGAGGTCGACGTCGCGCAGGACGCAGTCCTCGAAGACGACCTCGTGCAGCCGGGCGGCGCGCAGGTTGACGGAGTCGAACTTGCAGCGCCGGAAGACCACGCGGCGCAGCACCGCCCCGAAGGCCTCGACCCCGGCGAGCACGCACGCGTCGGCGGTGGCGTCCATCCAGTTGGTCTCGGCCATCGAGGTGCCGACGAAGCGGTCGCCCTGCAGCCACATCTCGTTGAATCGCGCACGGCGCAGGCTGCCGCCCTCGAAGGCGGTGTCGGTGACGGCGCACTCGAGGAAGACGGCCCCGCCGGCGTCCTGCCCGCCGAGGGTGAGGCCGTCGAAGTGGACGGTGTCGTAGCGCTCCTCGACGGCCAGCGAGGACGCGTCGAACGGCTCCAGCGCCTCCGCGTACGGCAGCTCGGACAGGGACTGCGGTGCCTCGAGTGTCATGCCGGCCACGCTAGCGGGCCCCTCCGACAGGCGCCGGGCCGTCCGCAGCCGCCGCAGATCTGTCGCCGGACCGATGCGGGCGGCGGCCCGGTCTGTATGGATATGAGCGATTAGTCCGTCACATCTTGCTACGTTGCGTCCCATGACCGCGTCCGCCCCCGAGGCCTCACCGCCGACCGCCGTCGTACCCGGCGTCCGGCCGCCCCGGCGCCGGGGGGTCGAGCTGGCGCTGCTCGTCGGCGCGGTGCTGATCCCGGTCTACGGCTACTGCGCGGTGGGGCTGGCCCGCGACGGCGCCGTGCCGCCGGGGGCGGCCGGTCACGGGGCGGCGCTCGGCGGCCTGGCGCTGGTCGCCCATCTGTCGGTGCGCTTGCGCGCCCCGTACGCGGACCCCCTGCTGCTGCCGATCGGGGTGCTGCTCAACGGCCTCGGCCTGGTTCTGATCCACCGCCTCGACCTGGAGACCCCGGAGGCCGCCGCGCCGGCCCAACTGGTCTGGTCCGGGCTGGGGGTGGCCCTGTTCATCGCGGTGGTCCTGTTCCTGCGCGACCACCGCACCCTCGCCCGGTACGCGTACCTGAGCGTCGTGGCGGCCCTGGTCCTGATGATCGCGCCGATCCTCTTCCCCGCCGTGAACGGTGCCCGGATCTGGATCCGCGTCGCGGACCTCTCCCTCCAGCCGGGCGAGTTCGCGAAGGTGCTGCTGGCGGTCTTCTTCGCGGCGTACCTCGCGGACAACCGCAGCGCGCTCGCGTACACCGGACGGCGGATCTGGCGGTTCCGGCGACTGCAGTTGCCGACCGGCCGGGTGCTCGGCCCGGTGCTGGCGATCTGGGCGATCAGCCTCGGCGTGCTGCTCGTGGAGCGCGATCTGGGGACCTCGCTGCTGTTCTTCGGGCTCTTCGTGATCCTGCTCTACGTCGCCTCCGGCCGCACCGGCTGGATCGCGATCGGGCTGCTGCTGTCGGCGGCCGGGGCCTTCCTCGTCGGCTCGTTCGAACCGCATGTGCACTCCCGGGTGGCGGACTGGCTGCGTCCGTTCGCCAGCATCGAGGCGGGTCAGGGGCCGGGCCAGCTGGCGCAGTCGCTGTTCGCGTTCTCCGCCGGGGGGCTGCTGGGCACCGGCCTGGGCGAAGGGCACTCGATCCTGATCGGTTTCGCGGCCAAGTCCGACTTCATCCTGGCGACGGCGGGCGAGGAGCTGGGCCTGACCGGGCTGACCGCCCTGTTCCTGCTCTACGGGCTGCTGGTGGCCCGGGGCTACCGGGCGGGGCTGTCGATCCGCGAACCCTTCGGCCGGCTGCTGGCCATCGGGCTGGCGTCGATCGTCGCGCTGCAGGTCTTCGTGATCGCCGGCGGGGTGACCGGTCTGATCCCGCTGACCGGGATGGCGATGCCCTTCCTGGCGCAGGGCGGTTCCTCGGTCGTCACCAACTGGATGATCGTCGCGCTGCTGATCCTGCTCAGCGACACGGCCCGTCGCCCGCCGCCCGGCCCGGACGGCGGCGGAACAGACCGCGGAACAGACCGCGGAACAGACCGCGGAACAGACCGCGGAATGGACGGCGGAATGGACGGCGGAATGGACGGCGGAACACATCGCGGGACGGGCGCGGGATGACCCCGCACGCCCGGCGGGCCGCCGCGCTGTGCCTGCTGCTGTTCGTGGCCCTGCTGGTGAACGCCATCCGGGTGCAGGTGGTGCGGGCCCCCGTGTACGACGACAACCCCGCCAACCGGCGGGTGCCGATCGCCCGTTACGCCCAGCCGCGCGGCGACATCCTCGTCGGCGGCCGGGCCGTGACCGGCTCCCGGTCCACCGGCGGCCAGCTGGACTGGGTCCGCACCTACACCGACGGCCCGCTGTACGCCCCGGTGACCGGCTTCGCCTCCCAGACCTACGGCACGGCGCTGCTGGAGGCGGCCGAGGACGACATCCTCTCCGGCGCCTCCCCCGACCTGTCCGCGCTCCCCCTGTGGAACGCGGTCACCAGGCGGCCGCCGCCGCCCGGTGACGTCCGCACCACCATCGACGCGGCCGCCCAGAAGGCCGCGTACAAGGCGATGGCCGGCAAGAAGGGCGCGGTCGCCGCCCTCGACCCGCTGACCGGCCGCATCCTGGCGCTCGTCAGCACGCCCTCATACGATCCCGGGGCGATCGCCGGCACCGGGCCCGAGGCGCTCGGCGCCTGGCGCCGGCTCGTCTCCGCCGGGGACCAGCCGATGCTCAACCGGGCGCTGCGCCAGACGTATCCGCCCGGTTCCACCTTCAAGACGGTGACCGCGGTCGCGGCGCTGACCGCCGGTGTGGTCACCGACATCAAGAAGCCCACCGACTCCCCGAACCCCTATCCCCTGCCGGGCTCGGCGACGGTGCTGGGCAACGAGTCGGCGTCCGCGGACTGCGAGGACGCGCCGCTGCTGTACGCGTACGCGATCTCCTGCAACACCGTCTTCGGCAAGCTCGGCGACGACGTCGGGCTGCGGGCGATGCGCGAGACGGCGGAGGCCTTCGGCTTCAACGACCCCTCCGTCGGCGTCCCGTCGCACCCCGCGGTCAGCGTCTTCGACCGCCGCATGGACGCCGCGCAGCTGGCGCTGTCGTCCATCGGGCAGTACGACACACGGGCCACGCCGCTGCAGATGGCGATGGTCGCCGCGGCCGTGGCCAACGACGGCACGCTGATGTACCCGCATCTGGTCGACCGGACGACCGACAGCGCGGGCCGTCCGATGGCGATCACCGGGGACCGGGCGTACGGGCAGGTGATGGACTCGGTCGTGGCGTTCGCGATGCAGGACATGATGGTCGCCGTGGTGCGGCACGGCACCGGCCGCAACGCCGCCATCCCCGGCGTGCTGGTGGGCGGGAAGACGGGCACGGCGCAGCACGGCGAGGACAACCGCGAGTCCCCCTTCGCCTGGTTCATCTCCTGGGCGAAGGAGAGCCGAGGGGCCCCGGCCCGGGTCGCCGTGGCCGTCGTCGTGGAGGACGCCGCCGCCGACCGCGCCGACATCAGCGGTGGCGGGAAGGCGGCCCCGGTCGCCCGCGCCGTGATGCGCGCGGTGCTGCGGCGCTGAACCGCGGCGGGTTCAGTCCCGGCCGCCGAGCGCGATGGCCTCGGCGACCTCAGCGGCCCGTTCGGCCTCCTCCTTGGCGAAGCGCTCCGCGTCGAGCCGCTCGGCGATCTCCTCGTCCTGCGCCATGAGCAGGTCGAGGTTGGAGTCGCCCATCTCGAAGACGCCCATGTCGACGTAGGCGCGCTGCAGCCGCTCGCCCCACAGCCCGATGTCCTTCACGCACGGCACGATGCGGCTGAACAGCAGTTTGCGGAACAACTGCAGATACTCCGAGCGCTCGCTGAGCTCCTCGGCCTCCTGCCGCGGGATGCCGAAGTCCTCCAGCACCTCGGCGCCGCGCAGCCGGTCGCGCATGAGGTAGCAGCCCTCGATGACGAACTCCTCGCGCTCGCGCAGTTCGGCGTCGGACAGCTGCTTGTAGTGGTCGCGCAGCGCCATCCGCCCGAAGGCGACGTGCCGGGCCTCGTCCTGCATGACGTAGGCGAGGATCTGCTTGGGCAGCGGCTTGTCGGTGGTGTCGCGGAGCATCCCGAAGGCGGCCAGCGCCAGTCCCTCGATGAGCACCTGCATGCCGAGGTAGGGCATGTCCCAGCGGGAGTCGCGGAGGGTGTCGCCGAGCAGGGCCTGCAGCGAGTCGTTGATCGGGTAGACCATGCCGACCTTCTCGCGCAGGAAGCGCGAGTAGATCTCGGCGTGCCGTGCCTCGTCCATGGTCTGGGTCGCGGAGTAGAACTTCGCGTCGAGGTCGGGCACCGACTCCACGATGCGCGCGGCGCAGACCATCGCGCCCTGCTCACCGTGGAGGAACTGGCTGAACTGCCAGGACGCGTAGGCGCGGCGCAGGTCGCGCTTGTTCCGCTCGGACATCTTGTCCCAGTAGGGGGTGCCCCAGATGGTCATGTTCTGGTCCGGCACGCCGAGCGGGTCGTACGGGTCCACCTCGATGTCCCAGTCGATGCGGGTCACCGCGTCCCACTGCTTGTCCTTGCCCTTCTGGTAGAGGGCGAGCAGCCGGTCGCGCCCGCCGTCGTACTCCCAGGAGAAGCGGGCCGCTCCGGAAGCCGGGATCTCCCACAAGTTGTCCTGCGACGGCATTGGCGCCTCCTCGACTCTTGACGGGCTTGCTGACACACAGTCTCATAAGACCATGACCGCTGGCACCCCTCTTGCAACGCGTGAAAAAGTGGCGGAGCGGCTGCTCGACGCCTCCGCGAAACACTCCTTCGACCCGGACACCGAGCTCGACTGGGACGCGCCCTTCGAGGACGGCAAGTGGTTCTGGCCGCCCGAGTTGTGCTCGCTGTACGACACCCCGCTGTGGAAGCACATGTCGCAGGAGCAGCGGATCGAGCTGAGCCGGCACGAGTCGGCGTCGCTGGCCTCGATCGGCATCTGGTTCGAGATCATCCTGATGCAGCTGCTGCTGCGGCACTCCTACGACCTGGACCCGACCAGCGGTCACGTCCGCTACGCGCTGACCGAGATCGCGGACGAGTGCCGCCACTCGAAGATGTTCGCGCGGCTGGTGACCCGGCTCGGCACGCCGGTGTACCGGCCGTCCCGGGCGGACCACAACCTGGGCCGGGTGCTCAAGACGGTCTCCACCACGCCCGGCTCCTTCACCGGCACCCTGCTCGCCGAGGAGATCCTGGACTGGATGCAGCGGCTGACCTTCCCGGACGAGCGGGTGCAGCCGCTGACCCGGGGTGTGACCCGCATCCACGTGGTCGAGGAGGCCCGGCACATCCGCTACGCCCGCGAGGAGCTGCGCCGCCAGATGAGTTCGGCGCCGCGCTGGGAGATCGCCTTCACCCGGGTCTCCTCCGCCGAGGCGGCCCGCGTGATCGCCCGGTCGCTGATCAGCCCGCGGGTGTACGCCTCCGTGGGCCTCGACCCGAGGTACGCCGCCGAACTGGCCCGCACCAGTCCGCACCGCCGCGACGTGATGCGGCAGGCGGCCCGGAAGCTCATGGACTTCCTGGACGAGATCGGCATGTTCGAGGGTCCGGGCGTACGGCGCATGTGGCGCACCTCGGGGCTTCTCGGGTAGGAGGGCGCGCGGCCGGATACGCTGGCGTTCATGAACGGCCGTTCGACGCCGGCGCCCGCCGCTCCCGCCTATCGCCGGCTGAGCGTCGAGCAGCGCCGCACCCAGCTTCTCGCCGCCGCCGTGGACCTCTTCGGGCACCGGCGGCCCGAGGACGTCTCGGTCGACGACGTCGCCGCGGCCGCCGGGGTCTCCCGCCCCCTGGTCTACCGCTACTTCCCGGGCGGGAAGCAGCAGCTGTACGAGGCCGCCATGCGCAACGCCGCCGAGGAGCTGCGGGCCTGCTTCGTGGAGCCGGCCGAGGGCGAGATGACCCAGCGCCTGTCCAACGCGCTGGACCGCTACCTCGCGTTCGTGGACGAGCACGACGCGGCGTACTCCGCGCTGCTGCGCGGCGGCAGCGTCGCCGAGACCAGCCGGACCGACGCCATCGTGGACGGGGTCAGGCGCAGCGCGGCCGAGCAGATCCTGATGCACCTGGGCGCCCCGCGGCCCGGTCCGCGGCTCGCGATGATGGTGCGCTCCTGGATCGCCAGTGTGGAGGCCGTGTCGCTGACCTGGCTGGACGAGGGCAAGCGGCCCCCGGCCGAGGAGCTGCGGCGGTGGCTGGTGGACCACTTCGTCGCGCTGCTGCTGGCCAGCTCCACCACCGACCAGGAGACGGCGGAGGTCGCCCTGGCCGCCCTGGAGCGGGAGACCGCGGGCAGCCCCGCCGGGGACCTGGCCCGCCGGGTGGCCCCGCTGGCCCAGGCAGTCGCACATCTGCTCCCACCTGCCGTTTCCTGAACGTGGCCCCCTCCGGAGGGCCTACTCTGTGCCCGTGAGGCATGAGGACACGGAATTTGTCGGAGGGCCGCTGGACGGCCGCGTACTGGGGGTGCTGACCGGCATCACCGGACAGCCCCCGAAGGTGTACGAGGTGCCGGTGCCGCAGGAGGACGGCGCGCCCCCGGTCGTGCACGTCTATCATCGCGAGCCCAGTCCGGGGCCGCGCGCGCAGCGCCGCACCCGGTGGGTCTTCGTCTACGACCCGGAGGGGAACCGGCCGGAGAAGCCGCGCTGGCCCTGGTCGAAGCGGCGGACCTGAGCGCCCCGGGGGCCGCACCGCCGGACGGGGGATCCGGGCGACCGGTCGCGGAGATGGTCCGGACCATTGACAGGATTGGTCCAGACCTGTTTGCTGCGAGTTGTCATGCGCACTTCTTCTTCCCCCCGAAGGAGCGGCCCCCATGAGACACCTCGTCGCCGCGACGGCGACCCTCGCCTGCACCGCCGTCCTCGGCGGGCTGGTCGCCCTCGCCCCCACGGCGCACGCCGGTGAGTTCCTGGCCAACGGAGGCTTCGAGTCGGGCGACCTGTCCGGCTGGAGCTGCGACTCCGGCACCACACAGGCGGTCACCGGGCAGGCCAGGAGCGGCGGCTACGCGCTCGCCGGCACTCCCGGCGGCTCCGGGACCGCCCAGTGCAAGCAGACGGTCGGCGTCGCCCCGAACACGACGTACACCTACTCGGCCCAGGTCAAGGGGAGCTATGTCTACATCGGCGTGGACGGCGGCGCGAGCACCTGGACCCCGGGCACCGGCGGCGGCTACCAGCAGCTGAGCGTGAACTTCACGACGGGCGCGAACCAGACCAGCGCGACCGTCTACGTCCACGGCTGGTACGCGCAGCCCACGTACTACGCCGACGACCTCTCGCTCAACGGGCCCGGCGGCCCCACGCCGACCCCGACCCCCACGCCCACACCAACGCCCACCCCGACACCGACACCGACGCCCACCCCGACCCCGACTCCCTCGTCGCACGCCCTGGTCGGCTATCTGCACTCCAGCTTCGCCAACGGCTCGGGGTACGTCCGCATGGCCGACGTCCCGGCGAGCTGGGACTACATCGACCTCGCCTTCGGCGAACCCACCTCCACCACCTCGGGGGACATCCGCTTCGCCCGCTGCCCGGTCGCCGAGTGCCCGAACGTCGAGTCCGACGCGGAGTTCAAGGCGGCCATCAAGGCCAAGCAGGCTCAGGGCAAGAAGGTGCTGATCTCCATCGGCGGCCAGAACGGGCAGGTCCAGCTCACCACCGCCGCCGCCCGCGACGCCTTCGTCACCTCGGTGAGCAGGATCATCGACACCTGGGGACTGGACGGCCTCGACATCGACTTCGAGGGCCACTCCCTCTCACTGAACGCCGGGGACACCGACTTCAGGAACCCGACCACACCGGTCGTGGTCAACCTGATCTCCGCGCTCAAGACCCTCAAGGCCAGGTACGGCAGCGGATTCGTGCTGACCATGGCCCCCGAGACCTTCTTCGTCCAGCTCGGCTACCAGTTCTACGGCCCCGGGCCCAACGGCGCCCAGGACCCGCGGGCGGGGGCGTACCTCCCGGTGATCCACGCGCTGCGGAACGACCTGACGCTCCTCCACGTCCAGGACTACAACTCCGGGCCGATCATGGGGCTGGACAACCAGTACCACCAGATGGGCGGCGCCGACTTCCACATCGCCATGACCGACATGCTCCTCACCGGCTTCCCGGTCGCGGGCAACACCTCCCGGGTGTTCCCGGCACTCTCCCCGTCCCAGGTGGCCATCGGCCTGCCGGCCAGCAGCAACGCGGGCAACGGCTGGACCACCCCGGCCGAGGTGAACAAGGCGCTCGACTGCCTTACCAGGAAGGTCAACTGCGGCGGCTACACCACCCACGGCACCTGGCCGTCGCTGCGCGGGCTGATGACCTGGTCGGTGAACTGGGACAAGTACGGCAACTGGGAATTCCAGCGGAATTTCGACACCTATTTCGGGTGACGACGGACGAACGGGTGGCTCCACAGCCGGTGGAGCCGCACGTTCCGGCCGGTCCCTCTGTCGCAGCCGACCCGATCATGTAAGGATCTACCCGCAGGTGTGCAGTCGGACAAGCGGAGGTGACGGTATGTCAGCAGCACGCCGGCCCGGGGGTTGGGTGCGCAGGGCACTCGTCTGCGGGACGCTGCTGGCCGCTGCGGCCCTGGGAATGCCCGCCCATGCCTATGCCGCCCCCGACGATCCGGTGCCGAACGAGCAGACGCTCGTGGTGCTGCTGGAGCGGCTGCAGGACCTCTACCTCAAGGCCGAGCAGGCCACCGAGACCTACGACCAGGCCAAGGTCGAGCTCGAGGAGAACCAGAGCAAGGCCGACCGCCTCGACCGGCAGCTCGCCGAGGAGCGCACCGCGCTCAGCGACGCCCGCGCGCTGGCCGGGCAGCTGGCGCGGGAGCAGTACAAGTCGGGCGGCGTCTCCCCGTATCTCAACCTGCTGCTCAGCAGCGATCCGCAGGACGCCTTCGCCCAGGGCCACATGCTCGACCGCGCCGCGGGCAGCCAGGCCGAACTCGTCGCCCAGCTGGAGAACGGCGAGAAGCGGATCTCCGCGCTCAACCGGGCCCAGCAGCACGCGCTGGACGGTTCGGAACAGCTGGAGAAGAAGCAGCGCGAGGCCAAGGAGGAGATCGAGCGGCAACTGTCCGATGTCGAGCGGATCCTCGCCGGGCTGACCGGCACCCAGATCGAGGACCTCCAGCGGCTGGAGGAGCAGGGCATCGACCAGGCCCAGGCGGCCTTCCTCCGCTCGGGCAAGCTCGGCTCCCTGACGCTCGCGCCGTCCCTGGCCGGCAACAGGGCGCTGAGCTTCGCCTACGCCCAGCTCGGCAAGCCGTACGTCTGGGGCGCCGAGGGCCCGAAGGCGTACGACTGCTCGGGGCTCACCTCGCGGGCCTGGGAGCACGGGGGGACGGTCATCCCGCGCACCAGCCAGGAGCAGTGGAAGCAGCTCCCGCACGTCCCGCTGAACCTGCTGCGCCCCGGCGACCTGGTGGTCTACTTCCCCGGCGCCACCCACGTGGCGATCTACATCGGCAACGGCAGGGTCATCCAGGCCCCGCGCCCGGGCGGCGTCGTCAAGATCTCCCCGATCGCCGCCAACCCGATCCTCGGCGCCGTGCGCCCCGACTCCGGGGCCCCGTCGATGAAGCGCTACACCTCGCCGGTCGCCCCCAAGGGCGCCACCGCTCCGACCCCGCTGGGCGGGGCTCCGCGCTCCTGACCGCACGGCGGTGCCCCGCGGGACGGGGCACCGCTCCGGTGTGACCGGGACCTCACCCGCATCGGACAGACCTGTCTGTTAGTTTTGGTGCGCGGGGCCACCGGGCCCCGGTGAGGATCGAGGTGAGCGGCATGCCCGCGACGGTGAAGCGCCCTCCGGCGCGCGAGCGCATACTGACGACGGCCGAGGCGCTGTTCTCCGCGCACGGCCTGCGCGGCGTGGGCGTCGACCGGATCATCGCGGAGTCGGGCGTGGCCAAGTCCACGCTCTATGTGCACTTCCCCTCCAAGGACGAACTGGCCGCCGCGTATCTGCGCCGGGTCGACGACTCCTGGCGGGGCAAGCTGCGCGCCGCCGCCCTCGCCGCGGGTGACGATCCCCGCGAGCAGTTGGTGGGGCTCTTCGACGCGGTCGCCGCCTCGTACGAGCGGCACGGTTTCCACGGCTGCCCCTTCATCAACGCCGCCGCCGAGAGCGAGCCGGGCAGCCAGCCGCACGAGGTGACCGTCGAGCACAAGCGGACCGTGCGCACATGGGTGCGCGGGCTGGCCGCGGCGGCCGGCGCCGCGGACCCCGACGAGCTGGCGCTGCAGCTGACGCTGCTCGTCGACGGCACCCTGGCCGCGGGCAAGCTGGAGCAGAACCCGGCGATGCCCGCCGCCGCCAAGGCCGCGGCGCGCGCCGCGGTCGAGCGGGCCTGCCCGCCCGCCGCCTGACCCCTCCCCCCGCCCGCCCTCGTCCACACGCTGCGCAGTGGAGGGGCGAGGCTGTTCTCCGCCCCGAATCAAACAGACCTGTCTGTTCGAAAGGATGTCCCCATGACCCCCCGTCCCACGATGCGAGCCGCGATGCTGGAACGGTTCGGCGACCCGCTGACCCTGAGCGAGATCGTGACGCCGTCGCCCGGCCCCGGCCAGGTGCTGGTCCGGATCGCCGCCGCCGGCGTGAACCCCCTGGACACCAAGATCCGCGCGGGAAAGGCCGCGCACGCCCGCACGGTGCTGCCCGCGGTACTCGGCCTGGACCTGGCCGGCGTGGTCGAGGAGGTCGGCGCGGACGTCACCGGGTTCGCCCCCGGAGACGAGGTCTACGGGATGACCGGCGGCGTCGGCGACCTGCAGGGCTCCCTCGCCGAGTACGCGGCGGTGGACGCACGGCTGCTGGCCCACAAGCCCCACGCCCTGACGATGCGTCAGGCAGCGGCCCTTCCCCTGGTCCTGATCACCGCGTGGGAGGGCCTGGTGGACCGGGCGGGGGTGCGCGAGGGGCAGAAGGTACTCGTCCACGGCGGCGCCGGCGGCATCGGCCACGTGGCCGTCCAACTGGCCCGTACCCGGGGCGCCGAGGTCTTCGCCACCGGCTCCCCGCGGAGCCTGGAGGCGATCGCCTCGCTGGGCGCGACGCCGATCGACCACACGACGACCCCGGTCGAGGAGTACGTCGCCGAGCACACCGGCGGCGAGGGCTTCGACATCGTCTTCGACACCGTCGGCGGGGAGACGCTCGACGCCTCCTTCACCGCCGTCCGCGTCCACACCGGGCATGTGGTGAGCGCGCTCGGCTGGGGCACCCACAGCATCGCGCCCCTGTCCTTCCGCGGGGCCACCTACTCCGGGGTCTTCACCCTGCTGCCGATGCTCACCGGCCGCGGGCGCGAGCACCACGGCGAGATCCTGCGCGAGGCCGCCGCCCTCGCCGAGGCCGGGACGCTCCGGCCGCGGGTCGACCCGCGCCGCTTCACCCTCGCCACGGCCGCCGCCGCGCACGAGGCGGTCGAGCGGGGATCCGCCGAGGGCAAGGTCGTCGTGGACGTCACCGGCTGACGGCGCCGGGCGACGCCGCCGGGTGCGTGGGTGGTTCGGCTGTCCCGCCGTCTGGCTCCCTTCGGTCGCAAAGATGCGGGCTGCGGACGGGGAGGGAGGGGCCTGGGGCTTCGCGGCGGTGTGCGGGCCGGTGGTCGGCGGGGGTTCAGGCGCCGGAGCGGGGTGCCTTTCCAGTGGCGCGGGTCTCGTTGCCGTCCGCGCGTATAGATGACCGCTTCCACGCCTACTCCCGGTGGTGGGCGCGCCAGCCGTAACCGGCGTCTGCGGCTGATTCGGGGTGCTGTCGAGGGGCGGGCGGGACATCGGGCTCGCTTTCGCCGACATAGTCGGCGGAACAGAGCCCGATCCTTGAGCCAGGGAAGACCGGGCCCGCTTTCACCGACTATGTCGGCGAAACAGAGCCCGATCTCGCAAAGCCACCCGCCGAGCCCGGTGCCC
Organism: Streptomyces sp. NPDC026673; assembly: GCF_040638135.1. NCBI lineage: Bacteria > Bacillati > Actinomycetota > Actinomycetes > Kitasatosporales > Streptomycetaceae > Streptomyces > Streptomyces sp. NPDC026673. The sequence goes on from NZ_JBEZXR010000066.1 coordinate 12,922, forward strand.
GCCGGGAAATCACCCGCAGACGCAGGTCACGGCGGGCGCGCCACCCACGGACGGTGGGCGTGGCAACCAGCCATCTCTACCCGCGGACGGCGACGAGACAGACAGCACCGAAGAGGAAACCCGCTCCGGCGCCTGAACCCCCGCCGCAAACCCACCCGCACACGCCCGACGAGAGCCGCCCCCACCCTCCCTCCGCAGCCGGCCTCCTTGCGACCGAAGGGAGCGAGACGGCGGGAAAGCCGACCACCCACCGGCACCGCCACCCCGCACCACCCGGTCAGTGGCGGAAGCAGTACGAGTCCGAGGACGCGTCGCCGCCCTGCAGGCGTGTCTGGTGCACCCGCAGGCCCAGGAAGTCCTGGCCGTGCGGGAAGAAGCGGCTGTCGACGGTTAGCCCGCCCTGCGAGGTATCGGCGTCGAGGCCGATCATCCACGGGTCGATGCCCGCGGGATAGAACTGCGCGTCCCAGGCGGCGTACAGGGAGTTCGTCAGGTACACACGCCGTCCGTCGCGGCTGAGCTCGACCATCTGCGCCCCGCCCGTCAGCGGGACGTCCGGCTCGGCCGGGTGCGGCTGCCGGGCGGCGATGCCGCCGAGGCGCACGGACGCGGTCCGCCTCGGACGGGACGGGTCGCTCACGTCGTACTGGAGCAGATCGCCGGTTCCCCAGGCGGACACGTACAGCCACCGGTCGTCCACCGACAGGTCGATGTCGGTGATCAGAGGGGGCACGGCACCGAACGGCTGGAGCGCCGGGGGCAGATCCTCCGTCCGCGCGGGCTCGGCGGGGACGGTGATCACCTCGCGGACCGTGAAGTCCTCGCCCTCCCTCTCCCACAGCCAGACCGACGCCGACAGGTCCTCCACGTTGACCACGGTGTTCGTGAACCCCCAGGTCGCCTCGGGGTCGTGTGAGGGGCGCAGTTCCAGCGCCATCTGGTGCTCGTCGCCCAGGTCGACGCGCTGCAGATGCTGGCCGGAGTCCAGCTCCCAGAAGTGCAGTGCGTGCCCGTAGCGGCGGTCCAGCAGCAGTTCGGGGACGAGCCCGTCCTCGATCATCGAGGGGCTGCCCCACTCGCTGGTCACGGCGATGTTCCGGCGCAGATGCCACCAGACGTCGTAGGCGAGCCGCTGCGGTCCGCGGTCGCTCTCCCAGGCGCGCAGCACATCGAAGCTCTCGTGGTCCAGCAGCGCGACGCCGCCGGGCCCGTCCGCGCCATCCGCGCCGTCCGCGCCGCCCAGGCAGGACAGAAACACCCCGTCGGGGCCGCAGTGGAGGGTGTGCGGACGCGAATATCCGGCCTTGGCCGCCAGTTCCCCGGGCTCGATCACCTTCACCAGGCGCGGGCGGGCGGGATCGGGGCCGGTGTCGAAGACGTGCAGCCGGGAGGAGCGCAGTCCCGGGACGATGAGGTAGCGCCGCGAGGGGTGGTGGTGACCGGCATGCGCCAGCGCGCTCGAGCAGGCGTTCCAGCCGAAGTGGTGCAGTTCGTCGCCGCGGCCGGGCATCTCGACGTGGGCGGCGACCTGCCCGTACGCCGGGGACCCCGGATCGGTGACGACGGTGAACAGCGCGTCCGGGCGCCGTCCGGCCGGGTCGAAACCGACCACATAGGCGAGCTTCTCCGGGGGCGCGGCGACGGCGTCCGCCGGGGTGCGGTACAGGGTGGGGTCCAGATGGCCGTCGCGGTCGTGCTCGGTCGTCGTCATGGCTGTTCCCTCTCCCGTACGGGAGCCTGGACCAGCGGCCTCGCGGCGGACGGCCGGGCTCGACCGTACGGGATCTGTGTGCGGACGCCGGACAGATGTCCCGTAAGACGAGCGTTTCACAGCCCCGGAGCACTGCCAAGGCGGGGGCGTGACGACCGGCACCCCGGCCGCCGGGGCCGGGCGCCGGGTGTCCCGTGTGGGTATGCGGGCGGCCGCCGATGACCGGCGACGGCGGCCGTCCGCGGGCGGCGGCCCCTCAGGCCCCGGCGACCGAGGCCAGGTAGGCGGCGGTGGCCTCCGGGTCGTAGAAGTACGACTCGTAGTCCGACGGGTCGTCGAAGCCGTTGGCGAAGCGGTTCGCGACCGCCGGCAGCTGCCCGGCGGCCCCGATCAGCCCCAGGATGTGCTCCGGCGGCGGGCCGAGCAGAGCGTTGGTCCACTTCGTCACCGGCTCGGCGGTGGCCCAGAAGCGGGCGAAGGCGGACTCCATCCAGTCCCGGTCGAAGGGCTTGTCGCCCTGCTCGACGATGGCGTCGAGGTAGGCGGCCGCGCACTTGGAGGCGCTGTTGGAGCCCTGTCCGGTGATCGGGTCGTTGGCCACGACGACGTCGGCGACGCCCAGCACCAGGCCGCCGGAGGGGAGCTCGGCGACGGGGTGCCGGACGACCGGGGCGAAGCGGCCCGAGAGCGTGCCTCCCACGTCGGTCAGCTCCACGTCGCGGGCGCGGTCGTACTCCCAGGGAAGGTGACGCTTCATCAGGTCAAGCGTGATGCGCAGGTGCTCCTGCGGGTCCTTGACGCCGTCGAAGACATCGAGCGGACCGCCCGGCACACCCTCCCAGAAGAGGATGTCGCAGGGGCCGGAGGTGGTCAGCGCCGGGATGACGATCAGTTCGCCGGCTCCGGGCACCATGTTGAGCCGCACCGCGTGGAAGTCCGGGTGTTCCGGACGCGGTCCGAGACCGTGCACGTAGGCGACGGCCAGCGAGCGCTGCGGGCTGTCATAGGGGGAGCGCGCGGCGTCCCGGCCGAACATGGAGACCAGTTCGCCCTTGCCCGCCGCGACCATCACCAGGTCGTAGGCGCGGGAGAAGTAGTCCAGGTCTCCGACGGTCACCCCGTGGACGACCAGCTTGCCGCCGCGCTCGACGAAGGTCTCGAGCCAGCCGGCCATCTTCACCCGCTGGTCGACGGACTGCGCATAGGCGTCGAGCCGGCCCACCCAGTCGATGGGACGGGAGCCGTCGGGCGCCGCGACGGAGACGCCCAGGCCCTCGATCCGGGGGGTCTGGTCCTCCCAGAAACCGAGGCCCAGGTCACGCTCGTGCCCCAGCGCCGTGTCGAACATGCACTGTGTGGACATGACACGCCCCTGGCGTATCTCGTCCGCCGTGCGGTTGGACATGACGGTGACCTCGTATCCCCGGGACTGCAGCCCCAGGGCCAGTTGGAGCCCGGACTGGCCGGCTCCCACGATCAGTATCTTGCGCAAGTCGGCATGCTCTCTCGTACGGTGCGGCTTGGGTGCGTCCGGTGGGCGTCCCCACGACTCCCCCGGAAGACTGCTACTCCGGCTGGGCTATGAGGGCCTGCTTGACCAGGGCCAGCAGGACCTGGACCACCGACTCGCGGTCGCGGGCGTCGCATATCACCACCGGGATCTCGTCCGGCACGGCGAGCGCCTCGCGGACGTCGATCTCGTCGTACGCGGTGGTGCCCTCGAAGTGGTTGACCGCCACCGCGTAGGGCAGGCCGCTGCTCTCGAAGTAGTCCAGTGCCGGGAAGGCGTCGGCGAGCCTGCGGGTGTCGGCGAGGACGACCGCGCCGATCGCCCCGCGCACCAGGTCGTCCCACATGAACCAGAAGCGCTGCTGGCCGGGCGTGCCGAACAGATACAGCACCAGCTCCCGGTCGAGGGTGATCCGCCCGAAGTCCATCGCCACCGTGGTGGTGGTCTTGTCCGGGGTGGACCCGAGGTCGTCGATGTCCTCACTGGCCCGGGTCATCACCGCCTCGGTGGTGAGCGGGGTGATCTCCGAGACCGCGCCGACGAAGGTGGTCTTGCCCACGCCGAAGCCGCCCGCCACCACGATCTTGGTCGAGGTGGGGGCGTGGCTCACGTCCAGTTGCCACTCCTGCAGGCCGTCTTCTTCCGCGAGGGACGACATGTCAGAGCCTGCGAAGTCCACCGAGCACCCTCTCCAGCAGTGCGCGATCCGGGGTGCCGGGCCCGTGCCCGGTCCCGTACACGCGGATCCTTCCCTGATCGGCCAGGTCGCTGAGCAGGACCCGGACGACGCCGAGCGGCATGCGCAGCAGCGCCGAGATCTCGGCCACCGAGCGCATCCGGCGGCACAGCTCCACGATGGCCCGCATCTCCGGCATGACGCGCTCGGCCCAGCTGCCCGCGGTCAGTTCCCGGCGCTCGGCGGAGGCGTCGATCGTCGCGACGAAGGTCTCCACGAGCAGCACATGGCCGAAGGACGTACGGCCGCCGGTCAGCGCGTAGGGCCGCACCCGGGCGGCTCTGCGCCCGGCACCCCGTACCGGGAGCGCGGCGGCCGCCCGGGCCGCGGGGATCACCTCACGGCGCATCAGCGGCCCTCCTCGATCGCCTGGCGCAGCTCCGTGCGGAGCGCGGGGGTGAGCGCATGGCCGGCCCGGCCCACGAACAGGGCCATGTGGTAGGCCACCACGCTCATGTCGCACTCGGCGTCCGCGTGGACCCCGAGCAGTGAGCCGTCGCCGATCGTCATGACGAACACACTGCCGTTCTCCATCGACACGCCCGTCTGCCGCACCCCGCCGCCGTCCATCAGGCGCGCCGCGCCTTCGGTCAGCGACGCGATCCCGGAGACCACCGTGGCCAGGTCGGCCGAGGTGCCCGCCGGGCCCTTGGGCCGTCCGGCCGCGCCGTCCGCCGCCTCCTCGTCCGTCCCGTCGGCCTCGTCGGCCTCGGGCTCGGAGGTCAGCAGCAGCAGTCCGTCCGAGGACACGACCGCCACGGAGCGGACGCCTGGCACGTCCTCCACGAAATTGCTCAGCAGCCACTGGAGGTTACGTGCCTCGTGGCTCAGGCCCCGTTCACTCTGGGTGTCCGTACCGGCCGACATCAACCGCGTGCCTCCTCGACGCCTTCGGCTTCGACTTGTTGGTGTCCCCCCGAACTGCCTTCTGCTGCGGCCTCGTCCGCCGCCCCCCGCGGCGCGGGCAGACCGCGCCGGATCTCCTGCGTCTCGGCCTCGGCCTCCGCCCGGCCGTCACGCAGACCCCTGGCGAAGCCGCCGAGCCTGCGCCGCAGCTCCTCCGGGTCCACCCCGCCGGCTTGCCGGGCCTCTGCACGAAGCTGCGGCTCCCCCGACAGCCCCGTGGAACGGGGCACGCGCTGCGGCAGGCCCTTGGCGGTGAGCCCCGATGCCCCGGGCGCCTCAGCGGGCGCGGGCGCCGCGGGCTCCGGAACGGGCTGGTCCGCGCGGGCGTGCTCGATGGCCTCGCTCCCGGACGCGGGCGCGGCGGCCGGTTCCTCGGCGACGGGCGTGCTCGCGGGCTCCGCGGCACGCTCCGGTTCCGCGGCGACCGGTGCCGTTGCGGCGACCGGTTCGGTCGCGGCGGCCGTCGCCGGTTCGGCCCGCTCGCCGTCCCCGGCCTGCCGGGCCGTCGTCTCCTCGGGCTCCTCGGCACTCTCGGGCCGCGGACGCCGCAGCGCCTTGCGCGGCTGCCACGGCTCGCCCGCGACGGCAGCCTCCACGGGGGTCTGCGGGCCGTCCGGGTCCTCCGCCGGTGCCGTCAGCGCGGTGGGCACGACCACCACGGCGGTGGTGCCGCCGCGCTTGGCGTCGCGGAGCTGGACGCGGATGCCGTGCCGCGCGGCGAGCCGGGCGACCACGTACATCCCCATGCCGGTGGTCTCCTCGCCGGCGCCGTGCTCCGCGGGATCGGCCTGCGTCAGCAGCGCGTTGAGCTCGTCCAGCCGGGCCGTGGGGATGCCGATGCCCTGGTCCTCGACCGACAGCATCAGCTCGCCGCTCTCCAGCATCCAGCCGGACAGCTGCACCTCGTTCTCCGGCGGCGAGAAGGCGGCGGCGTTCTCCAGGAGTTCGGCGACCAGGTGGCTCAGGTCGTCGGAGGCGAAGCCGGCGATCCGCCCGGCGGGAAGCTGCTGGATGCGGACGCGCTCGTACTTGTCGATCTCGGAGACCGCGGCACGCGCGACGTCGACCAGCGGAACGGGCTTGGCGTGCGTGTGGCCGTGTTCGACGCCGGCCAGGAGCAGCAGGTTCTCGCTGTTGCGGCGCATGCGGGTGGCCAGGTGGTCGAGCCGGAACAGCTGCGCGAGCTCTTCCGGGTCGTGGACCAGGTCCTCCAGCCGCTCGATCAGGGTGAGCTGGCGCTCGACCAGACCGAGGGTGCGCAGCGTCAGATTGGCGTACGTGCTGTGGACGTTGCCCTGCAGCGTGCCCAGGCGGCTGGTGAGCGCCTCCTGCTTGCCGTGCAGCAGATCGCGCTCCGCGGCGAGGGCGTCGCGTACGCCCTGGAGCTTGGTGTGCTCGGCGTCCTGCGCGGCGACCCGCCCGCGCAGCCCGGCGATCTCGGCACGGAGCGCGTTCACGGCCCGGGCCGTCGCGGCGAACTCGTCGCCGCCGACCACCCTGACCTGCTCGTCGGCGGGGACGTCGCCGCGCGCGAAGCGGGCCAGGGCGGCGGCCGGGCGGGTGATCGAGCGGGCCGTGGAGACGCTGACGCCGAGGACGAGCAGGAAGCACACCCCGGCGAGGGCGATGTGGAGTTCGAGGGCCGTCACGTCGTCGTCGCGCAGCGCGGCGAGCCGGTCGGCGGAGGCGGCCGCGAGCGAGGACTCGACGCCGCGCATCATGTCGATCCGCGCGGAAAGGGCGGCCTGTACCGATCCCGGCTTGAGCGCGCGGTCGGCGGTGGAGAGCGCGGAGCCGTTCAGCAGCCGCTTCAGGCGCTTCTCGGCCTCGCTGACGTCGGAACCGGTGACCGTCTGGTCGTACTGCTCGACGGCGGCCGGCGAGGCCCCGCCGCGGAAGTCGGTGAGCGCGGCCCGCTCGCTGACGGCGGCCGTCTGCGCGGCGCCGATCAGGCCGGGCCCCCCGTCTCCCGCGGTGAGCGCGCCGACCAGGAGGCCGCGCTGGGCGGCGGCCTGGTCGACGGCGCGGGCGAGCGCCGGGAGCGCGGTGGTGTCGGCGGAGGCGCCGCGGGCGGGCAGCGAGCGGGCGACCGCTGCGGCGACCCCGTTCAGCGCGCGGATGGCCGGGTCGTAGGCCGCGACGGCCGCCGCGGCGGAGCCGGGGCCGGAGAGCACCTTCTGCCGGACGGCGGGGAGTTCGCCGAGCCGCCGGGCGACCTCGGCGGTCGCGTCGGCGAAGGCCGGGGCGTCGTCGGTGTCGGCGTCGGCGGCCTCCGCGAGCACTTCCTCGACCTGGCGGTCGACCCGCTCGCGTTGGCTCTCCGAGACGCCCGTACCGCCCTCGGTGGAGCGGCCGCCGGCCACGAAGACCGCCATGCCGTCGCGTTCGTCGGCCAGCGCGTGGGACAGCGAGACCGCCTGGGCCTCGAGTCGCGCCATGCCGACCAGCCGCTGGGACTCGGCCAGATCGCGCACGGCCGTGGCCACGCCCGGCGCGGAGGCCGCCAGGACCGTGACGGCGCAGATCAGCAGGGCGCCCAGCAGTCGCTGCCGTACGCGCTTGGTCCGCGGGTTACGTCGTGTTCGCACCGGTGCTCGCTATCCCGTCTCGCCTGATCCACTGGTCCCGAGATGACGACACATCGGCCGAGCACCGAGCACGGCAACGTCTGGCCTCATCCCGGCATCGTTCCGACCTTCTCAGGCCGACCCGGAATGCAGATGTGCGTCCCCCGCCCCGACACCCGAACGAGTGAATCGCACGCACAAGTTGACGTTCAACTCGGCGGCGGGATCGTTACGCGCGCGTCCCCGGACGGGCCCGACGGAAAACTGGCATCCGGGCCGCCGCCCTGGCAGGATGCGCTCCTTCACTCGCCGGTAACCCCCGGGGAGTGCCCGCCGGCTTCGAACAGCCCCCACGGGCCGCTGCTGCACACTGACCGCATGCGCATCGAGACGGCGACCGAGCCCGGCAGCCCCGAGCGGCCCAACGAGGACTTCGCCGCTGTGGCCATGCCCGCGTCAGGCGGCGGCGGTTCACTGATCCTGCTGGACGGCGTGACCCCGCCGGACGGTCCCACCGGATGCCGCCACACCGTCCCCTGGTATGTCTCCCAGCTGGGCGGATCCATGATCGAACTGTCCGTTTCGCCCGCGGCGCCGAGCCTCGCGGACTGCCTCGCCGAGGCCGTCCGGCGCACCGCGGCCGCGCATCGCGACACCTGTGACCTTTATCACCGCCGCACTCCCCAGGCCACCGTGGTCGCGGTCCGATGGAATGCGGACAGCGTGGAGCATCTCGTGCTTTCCGACTCGGTGTTGCTCATCGAGGACACCTCCGGCCACGTCGGCGCCGTGCTCGACGACCGGCTCCGCCGGCTTCCCGATCCGGTGCCCGCCCTGCGCGCGGCCGTCCGCACCCTCCCGCGCGGCACGGCGGCCCGCGCCGAGGCCGCCTCGGAGTACGGGCGCGCGGTGGAGGCCCTCCGCAACGCCGAGGGCGGCTTCTTCACCGCGGCGGCGGACCCCGCGGTCGCGGCACGCGCCGTCACGGGGACCCTGCCGCGTTCGGGGGTCCGCGCGGTCGCGGCCCTGACGGACGGCGCCGCCCGCCTCGTCGAGGTCTTCCACGAGGAGGACTGGCAGGGCACGTTCACCCTGCTGCGCAAGGCCGGCCCGGAGGAACTCCTCCGCCGGGTGCGCGCCGCGGAGTCGGCGGACCCGGACGGCGCCCGCTTCCCCCGCGGCAAGCCGCGCGACGACGCGACCGCGGTGTTCGCCCGGTGGTGACGGTGCCGCCGGTCGCGGGAAGCCGCGCGGCCGCGGGGCCGGGCGGGCGGTCGCGGGCGGTCGGGCGCGCGTGGTCGGTCGCGGGGCGGCCGGGCGGCGCTACGCCCCCTCCGTCTCCTGCGAGGTGTTCAACTGGCCCAGCAGTCGGGCCAGTTCGCGCAACTCGCCCCGGTCCCAGCCGCTGAGGCGGCTGACGTACCGCGCCCGGCGCGCCTCGCGGACACGGGAGAAGCGCTCCGCGCCCTCCGTCGTGAGCTGCACCAGGAAGGCCCTGCCGTCGGCGGGGTCCGGCTCGCGGAGGATGAGCCCGAGCTCCTCCAGGGCGCGCAGCTGACGGCTCATCGTGGCCTTGCCGACGCCGAAGTAGCCGGCGAGCACGGTGGCCCGCTCGGGGCCCGTCTCGGCGAGCCGGGCGAGGATCCCGTACGCGGCGGGCTCCAGGTCCGGATGGACCTCGCGGGCCATTTCGCCGGACGAGGCGCGGGCACGCCGCAACAGGACGGTGAGCTCGCGTTCGAGCGCCTCCATCACGGGATCCGCCTCCCCGGGGGAGCCGGCGCTTCCGGCCACCTCGTCACCCGCTTTCGGTCGTGGGGTACTTCTCGTCTCGGGCCGCCGTATGCGCAGCGTGGCCAGTATTTCGCAGGCGTGGACCGGCGACGTGATCAGGGGCCCTCACCCCGCCGGTGTCCTGCCGCCGGTGTCCTGCCGCCGCTGTCCGGCTGGCGGTGTCCTGCCGCCGGTGTCCCGCCGGGCCCGCGGACGGCGGCACCGCGCGGGCCCGGCGCGGGGCCACGGGCACACGAGAGCGGCCCCTCCTCAGGCGCCGGGAGGGGCCGCTCTCTTCTTTCACCCGGTCGGGGCCTCACTCACGCCGCGACCGGGGGCTCCTGCGCCGAGGGCGTGGAGCCGGCCCCGAGGCCGGAGCCCGCGCCCGTGACGGCGGGTTCCAGGGCCAGCTTCAGCACGTGCCGGACGTCCGAGACCGCGTGGACCTCCAGCTTCTCCAGGACCTCGGCCGGCACGTCGTCCAGGTCCGCCTCGTTCCGCTTGGGGATCACCACGGTGGTGATCCCGGCGCGGTGCGCGGCCAGCAGCTTCTGCTTGACGCCGCCGATGGGCAGCACGCGCCCGGTCAGCGACACCTCGCCGGTCATCGCCACGTCGGTGCGGACCCGCCGCCCCGACAGGAGCGAGGCCAGCGCGGTGGTCATGGTGACACCCGCGCTCGGGCCGTCCTTCGGGACCGCGCCCGCGGGGACGTGGATGTGGACGCCGCGCTCCTTCAGGTCGCCGACCGGCAGCTCCAGTTCGGCGCCGTGCGAGCGCAGGAAGGAGAGCGCGATCTGCGCGGACTCCTTCATCACGTCGCCCAGCTGACCCGTGAGCTGCAGTCCGCTGCCGCCGGTCTCGGGGTCGGCCAGCGACGCCTCGATGTAGAGGACGTCGCCGCCCGCGCCGGTCACCGCCAGCCCGGTGGACACGCCCGGCACCGCCGTTCGCCGCTCCTGCGGGTCCTGCGCGGACTCCGGCACGTGGTGCGGCCGCCCGATGAGCTCCCGCAGGTCCTCCGGGGTCACGGTGTACGGCAGCTCGCGCTCGCCGAGCTCGTGCTTCGCGGCGACCTTCCGCAGGATGCGGGCGATCGACCGCTCCAGGGTGCGCACGCCCGCCTCGCGGGTGTACTCCCCGGCCAGCTTGCGCAGGGCCGCGTCGTCGACCGTCACCTCGTCCTCGCCGAGCCCGGCCAGCTCGCGCTGGCGCGGCAGCAGGTGGTCACGGGCGATGACGACCTTCTCGTCCTCGGTGTAGCCGTCCAGCCGCACCAGTTCCATGCGGTCCAGCAGCGGCTCCGGGATGGCCTCCAGGACGTTGGCGGTGGCGAGGAACACCACGTCGCTCAGGTCCAGCTCGACCTCCAGGTAGTGGTCCCGGAAGGTGTGGTTCTGGGCCGGGTCCAGGACCTCCAGCAGGGCCGCGGCCGGGTCGCCGCGGTAGTCGGAGCCCACCTTGTCGATCTCGTCCAGCAGGACCACCGGGTTCATCGACCCGGCCTCCTTGACGGCGCGGACGATGCGGCCGGGCAGCGCGCCGACGTAGGTCCGCCGGTGGCCGCGGATCTCCGCCTCGTCGCGGACGCCGCCGAGCGCGACGCGCACGAACTTCCGCCCCATCGCGCGGGCCACGGACTCGCCGAGCGAGGTCTTGCCGACGCCGGGCGGGCCCACCAGGGCCAGCACCGCGCCGCCGCGGCGGCCGCCCACGACGCCGAGACCGCGGTCGGTGCGGCGCTTGCGCACGGCCAGGTACTCGGTGATGCGTTCCTTCACGTCCTCCAGGCCCGCGTGGTCGGCGTCCAGCACCGCCCGCGCGCCGGGGATGTCGTAGGCGTCCTGGGTCGTGGTGTTCCACGGCAGCTCCAGGACGGTGTCCAGCCAGGTGCGGATCCAGCTGCCCTCGGGGGACGCGTCGCTGGACCGCTCCAGCTTCTCGACCTCCTTCAGCGCGGCCTCGCGCACCTTCTCGGGCAGGTCGGCGGCCTCGACGCGGGAACGGTAGTCGTCCGCCTCGTCCTCCGGGTCGCCGTTCAGCTCGGCCAGCTCCTTGCGGACGGCCTGCAGCTGCTGGCGCAGCAGGAACTCGCGCTGCTGCTTCTCCATGCCCTCCTGGACGTCCTTGCGGATGGTCTCCGCGACGTCCTGCTCGGCCAGGTGGTCGCGCAGCCACTGCGTGGCCAGCTTCAGCCGGGCGACCGGGTCCAGGGTCTCCAGCAGCTCGATGCGCTGGCTGGTGGTGAGGAAGCCGGAGTAGCCGGCGTTGTCCGCGAGCTGCGAGGCGTCCTCGATCTGCTGGACGCGGTCCACGACCTGCCAGGCGCCGCGCTTGCGCAGCCAGCTGGTGGCCAGCGCCTTGTACTCCTTCATGAGCTCCGCGACGGTGCCGGGAGCCTCCGCCGGTGCGGGCTCGGACAGCTCGGTGCCCTCCACCCACAGGGCGGCGCCGGGGCCGGTCGTGCCGGCGCCGATGCGCACGCGGCTCACGGCACGGATCACGGCGCCGGGATCGCCGTCCGACAGGCGTCCCACCTGCTCGACGGTGCCCAGTGTGCCGACGCCCACGTAGTCCCCGTCGACCCGGGGAACGAGCAGGACCCGCGGCTTGTTGCCGAGACCGGGCCGGCCGGACCGCTGTGCGGCCTGGGCTGCCTCGACCGCGGCCCGCGCCTCGGCGTCGGTCAGGTCCACCGGCACGACCATGCCGGGCAGGACCACCGAGTCGTCGAGGGGCAGCACGGGCAGGGTGAGCGGCGCGAACGCCGACGAAGACGATTGAGCCATTATCTCTCCCTAAGCAATCAAGTTGAGCTATGCAGACTCAATGCATCTGATGCCCCTGGTGTTCCCCACGGCCTGTTCGCTCTGAGCGATCGGCCGCGGCGCGGGCCCCTCCGGGCCTCCGGCCGGGCATCGACGGCCCTCGGGCGGTCGACGGCCACGCGGTGGCCGCGCACGTGTACGACGCCCGGCCGGAGCCGGTCGCCCGCCTCCCTCCCCTCCCTCGGCGGCGGACAGCCGTGGCGTGGGAGCGCGGGTCGGCGTCCGAACGGAAGCGGTCGGCCCGGTCGGTGCGGTCGGCCCGGTCGGTGCGGAGGGCGTCGGAGGTGTCGGTGATCCCTCCCGAGAACCGATCGCGGCGGCGGTGGCGATAGAGGGGCGTGAGACTCTTCCGGCCCATGAGCCACGAGCCGCCCGGGGACGACGCGCTGATGCGCGCGATCGCCCGGGGCGACACGCAGGCCCTCGCAGATCTGTACGACCGCCATTCCGGATGGCTGCACGCACGGCTCACGCGGCGCTGCCCGGACCCGGAGATCGTCCGGGAGGTGCTGCAGGACACCTTCATGGCGGCCTGGCGCTCGGCGGGCACCCACCGCGGCGGGGCCGCGGGCGGCTGGCTGTGGGTGATCGCCGCCCGTCGGCTGTCGGACGCCCGCCGCGCCGCGGTGCGGGCCGGCACCCGCGAGCTGATGGCCGCGGAGGAGCCCGGCACCGCCCCCTCCGCCGAGGAACACGTCCTCGCCGGGCTGGAGTACGGCGACGTGGGCGCCGCGCTCGACCGGATCTCCCCGGAACTGCGGGCCGTCCTGCGGGCGACCGTGATCGACGGCCTCACCACACGGGAGGCCGCACGCCAGCTCGGGATACCCGAGGGCACCGTCAAGACCCGGGCCTCGCGGGCGCGCCGCGAATTGCGCGCCGCCCTCGCCGCCCTCGACCCCGCGGGAGGAACCGCATGCTGACCCCTGCCCGGGGGCGCCCCCGGCGTTCCCCGTCGACCCCGCGCTCGGCTCCGCGCCGTAACCGCGGCGCCTGGCACGTACCCGAGGACACGGCCGCCGCCTACGCCGGCGGCACCCTCGCCGACACCGCCGCCTGGTCGGTGGACAAGCACCTGGAGTCCTGCGCGGCCTGCTCCGCCCGGATCTCCGCGCTGGTCCGCTCCGGCGCGGGCGGAACGGTCCTCTCCGAGGTCCGGGACGCCGTGCTCACCGCGGCCGCGCACACCGCGCCGCGGACGGCCGAGGCCCTGACGGCGGAAACCCTGACGGCGGAGGCCCGACCTCGGACGGCCGTTGCCCGTCCCTGGCTCGCCGCGGTCCGCTCCGCGCGCACCCTGCGTCCCGCCTGGGTGGGGTCGGTGCTGCTGACACTGGCGGTGGCCGTGGCGCTGACGCGTTTCGGCGGGGCGCCGCAGGGGCGCCCCTGGCTGCTGGTGCTCTCCCCCGCGCTGCCGCCGGTGGGCGTGGCCCTCGCGTACGGGAGGTACGGCGACCCGGCCCACGAACTGATCGCGTCGACGCCCTCCGGGGGGCTGCGGCTGCTGCTGACGCGCACCGGAGCCGTGCTGGCGGTGTGCGTGCCGCTGCTGACCGCCGCAGGAGGCCTCCTGGCGGGCACGGGTGCGGCGGTGGCGTGGCTGCTGCCGGGCCTCGTGCTCACCGGGGCCACGCTCGCGCTGGGCAGCTGGACCGGCTGCCACCGGGCCGCCGCCCTGGTGACCGGCGGCTGGCTGGGCGCGGTCATCCTCTGCGGGCTCCCGCCCGCCTCCGCTCCCCTGCTGCTCTCCTCCTCCGCGCAGCCCGCCTGGGCCGCGGCCGCCGCCGCCTGCGCCCTTCTCCTGACCCTTCGCCGTACCGCCTTCGACCACCTGGAGCGCACATGAGCACCGAAACGACGGTCTCCGTCGACGGTCTGACCGTGAGACACCGCAGGACCACCGCCCTGGACGCCCTCGACCTGCGCGTCGGGCGCGGGGTCCACGGGCTGCTCGGCCCCAACGGCGCCGGGAAGACCTCGCTGATCCGGGTGCTGGCCACCGTGGCCGGACACCAGTCGGGCCGCCTGGAACTGCTGGGCCACGATCCGGCGACCCAGCCCGGGCGCACCGCGATCCGGCGGCGCCTCGGCTACCTGCCGCAGGAGTTCGGCCACTACCCGGGCTTCACGGTGCGCGAGTTCGTGGCGTACGTGGCCTGGCTGAAGGAGATGCCCGCGGCCACGGTACCGGCGGCCGTCGATCGCGCGCTGGAGCGGGTCGGCCTCGGCGACCGCGCCGACGCGAGGCTCAGGACCCTGTCCGGCGGCATGGTGCGCCGGGTCGGCATCGCCCAGGCCATCGTCAACGACCCGTACCTGCTGCTGCTCGACGAGCCGACCGCCGGCCTCGACCCGGAGCAGCGGGTGGCGTTCCGCGCCCTGCTCAGGGAAGTGGGCGCCACGGCGACCGTCCTGGTCTCCACCCACCTCGTCGAGGACGTGGCCACCGCCTGCACCGACGTGACGCTGCTCGACGGCGGCCGGATCGCCTTCCGCGGCACCCCGGCCGAGCTGGCCTCGGCCGGGGACGACGACGCGGCCGGGGACAGCCCGATCGAACGCGGCTACACCTCGGCGCTGCGCCGCCACCGCTCCGCGGGCTCCGCCGTCCGGGAGGCCGCCGTATGAGCGCCACGGACACCCTGACCACCCCTCCGCAGACGCCTCCCGCCGCGCCTCGTGCGCAGCGTGCCCCCCGGGCCCGCCGCACCGAGCTGCTGCGCGGCCACGGGCCGTTGACGGGGGCCGCCGTGGCCGGCAGCGTCCTCGTCGGCGTACTGGCCAACCGGTACTCACTGGGGGACAGCTGGGCGGTACTCCACGGCTTGCTGCGCGAGGCGGGCCTGCTCCTCGGCGGGCCGCTCACCCTCGCCGCGGGCTGCTGGCAGGGCGGTCGCGAGCGGCGGCGCGGCACCGGCGACCTGCTCGCCTCGGCCGCGCGGTCTCCGCTGCGCAGGGCGCTGACGGCGGCCCTGCCGTCGATGGTCTGGCCGGTGCTGGGGTACCTGGCGGCGACCGCCGTATGCCTGGGGGTGCTGCTGCCGTACGCGTCCTACGGGCACCCCGCCTGGGACCTGGCCGCCGCGGACGCGGTGGCGCTCGGGGCCATGGGCGCGCTCGGCTTCGCGGCGGGGCGGGCACTGCCCTGGCGGTTCACGGCGCCGCTGCTCGCGGTCGCCGGGTATCTGCTGCTCGCCGTCGGTGCCTACGCCGAGTCGGGCGCCACGGTGCTCAGCCCCGCGTATGTCGGACCCCGCGGTGACACCGTGGTCTGGTGGGCGGCCCCCGTCGCGGCGGTGTGGTACGCCGGGCCGGCCGCCGCCGCGCTGCTGGCCGGTCACGCCCGGCGGCGGGTGCTCACCGTCCTGCCGCTGGTCGTCGCCGTCGCCGCCGCGTCGGTCCTGTACCGGAGCGGCGACGACCTGTGGCGGCCCGACCCCGCCGCGTCCGCGCTCGTCTGCGACCAGGGCACCCCCACGGTGTGCGTCCGCGCGGTGCACGGCTCGGCGCTGCCCGCGGTGCGCGCGGTGGTGGACCGCATCGACGCCCGGCTGGACGGCGTCCCGGGGGCGCCCGTCCGGTACCGCGAGGGCGGATCGCCGGAGACGGCGCCGCCCGGGGAGGTCCGGTTCCAGCTGTACGGCGGAATCTTCCGAGGCCGCCTCGGCGACGACGGCATGCTCTACCGGGACTTCGTGTACGCCGTCTCCTCGACGGTGCCGTGCGAGAGGGATGGGGCCGATACGCGCGCCTACGCCAACGAGTACGCCGCCCAGGAGTGGCTGCGCCTGGGGCGTCCCCTCTTCCCCGCCAACCGGGCCGAGAACCGCGTCGCACGGGCGGCGGCGGAGCGGTTGCGCGCCATGACGCCCGACGACCGCCGCGCCTGGCTCGGCCGCTACCTGGCCGGCGTCCGGGCCTGCGACACCGGCGCGGTCCCGGCGCCGTGACCCCCACCGGACCCGTCGAGGAGGCCTGACGATGACCCCTTCCCTTCTGTCGCTCTATGTCCGTTCGCGTGGCCTGCCCGGCGCCGCCGCCGCGCTGGCCGTCCTCTTCGCCGCCTCCCGGTGGAGCGCGGACTGGCTGGTCGGCCGGCCGTTCTTCGACACCGGCGCCCGCGTCCCGGTGGTCGTCCTCGCCCCGGTCCTGGCGGCGGCCGTCATCGGCCTCTCGCTGCGCACCCACTCCCGTGAGGTGGACCGCGGCGCCCCGCTGCCCTGGTGGCGGTGGCGGGCCGTGCACCTGCTCGCCCTCACCGGTCCCGCGGTGCTCTGGCTGGGCGTCGCGGTCCCCGGGGACCCTGCCTACTTCGGCGCCCCGACGCTGGTCCGGGGGGTCCTCGGGTTCACCGGGCTCGCGGCCGCGGGCGCCGCCGTCCTGGGTGCCCGGCTGAGCTGGCTGCCGCCGGTGCTCTACGGCGGCGCCGTCTATCTCGCGGCTCCCCGTACGCCGGGCGGGGCGGCCGCGGTGTGGGCCTGGTCGATGCAGCCGGGCGCACAGCCCGCGGCCTGGGCGACCGCCGCCGTCCTCTTCGCGGGCGGCGCCGCCCTGGTGGCCTTCCGGGGAGCGGCCCCGGACAGCCGCGGGTAAAAATCCCGTTCGGCCCTGAGGATCACCTCATTACGCTGGGTCCATGTACGCGAACGATGAGGAACGGCCCGTCACACTCGACCGTCGTGACGGGCCGTTCGGGGAGATCGCCCTGCGGCGGAGCGGCGGACGCTACGAGATCATCGCCAACGGCACCTTCCTGATGGACACCTCCGACGGCCGTTCGGAGCGGCTGCTGGTCGACGGGGCGCTCGGCGCCCTCCCGGCGGACAAGGCGGACCTGTCGGTGCTGATCGGCGGGCTCGGGGTCGGCTTCTCCCTCGCGCGGGCGGCCGGCGAGCCGCGGTGGACGCGCATCGCGGTGGCCGAACGGGAGCGGGCGGTGATCGACTGGCATCGCGCGGGCCCGCTGGCGGAGTTCTCCGAGCACGCGCTGGAGGACCCGCGGGTGAGCGTCGTCGAGGGCGATCTGGTGGCGTATGTGCGGGATGCCGACGTGACGTACGACGCTCTGTGCCTGGACATCGACAACGGCCCGGACTGGACCGTCACCGAGGGTAACGGAGGGCTCTACGGACCCGGGGGCCTGGCGGCCTGCAAGGCGCGGCTCGAACCCGGCGGCGTACTGGCGGTATGGTCTGCGCAGCCTTCCGCCGCGTTCGACGACGCACTGCGGTCGGCGCAGTTCACGCAGGTCCGGACCATCGAGATCCCGGTGAATCGGGGCGTTCCGGATGTCGTGCACCTGGCAACCAATCCCGCATAGCCGCGGCGTCGCCCCGCCCCGTACGCTGCTGCGCAACGCAAACGACCATGGGGGACCCCACATGGACAGCACACAGCAGACGACGGTCGACGCCGCGGCGGTGGCGGCCACTCCCGGTGCGCAGCGCCGCGTGCTGGTGGTGGAGGACGACGCCACGATCGCGGACGCCATCGCGGCGCGCCTGCGGGCCGAGGGCTTCCAGGTCCGCACCGCGGGCGACGGCCCCGCCGCCGTGGAGACCGCCGCCTCCTGGCAGCCCGATCTGCTCGTCCTCGACGTGATGCTCCCCGGGTACGACGGCCTGGAGGTCTGCCGCCGCGTGCAGGCCTCGCGCCCGGTGCCGGTGCTGATGCTGACCGCCCGTGACGACGAGACCGACATGCTGGTCGGGCTCGGCGTGGGCGCGGACGACTACATGACCAAGCCGTTCTCGCTGCGCGAGCTGGTCGCCCGGGTCCATGTGCTGCTGCGCCGCGTGGAGCGCGCCACGATCGCCGCCCGCGACCCGCGCGGCGCCAACATGCAGCTCGGCGACCTGGAGATCGACAACGCCCAGCGCCGGGTCCGGGTCCGCGGCAGCGACGTGCACCTCACCCCGACCGAGTTCGACCTGCTGGTCTGCCTGGCGCAGCAGCCGCGCGCGGTGCTCTCCCGGGAGCAGCTGCTCGCCGAGGTCTGGGACTGGGCGGACGCCTCCGGCACCCGCACCGTCGACAGCCACGTCAAGGCGCTGCGGCGGAAGATCGGCGCGGAACGCATCCGCACCGTGCACGGGGTCGGCTACGCGCTCGAGACGCCCACGCCGTGAGCCCCTACAGCGCGCCGCGCCCGCCGAAGCTGCGGGAACGTGTCTGGGCCGCGCTGAGGCCGTACGACCCCTTCCGGTCGATCAAGGCGGCACTGCAGTACCTGGTGCTCGCCTCCGTGCTGATCACCACCGGCCTGATCATCGTGGCGATGCACTCCGCGACCGAGATCCGGATCATCACGATCTTCTCGATCATCGCCTCGCTGCTGATCTCGCAGCTGGTGGCGCACGGCCTGACCGCGCCCCTGCGCGAGATGACCTCGGTCGCCGCCGGCATGGCGCGCGGCGACTACAGCCGCCGGGTCACCGCGGTGCGCCGCGACGAGGTCGGCGAGCTGGCCGAGACCTTCAACCGGATGGCCGCCGACCTGGAGGCCGTCGACCGGCACCGCAAGGAGCTGGTGGCGAATGTCTCACACGAACTGCGCACCCCGATCGCGGCGTTGCGCGCCGTCCTGGAGAACGTCGTGGACGGGGTCTCCGAGGCGGATCCGGAGACCATGCGCACCGCGCTGCAGCAGGCCGAGCGGCTGAGCCTGCTCGTCGCCCACCTGCTGGACCTCTCCCGGCTCGACAACGGCGTCGTGCCACTGGACGCCAAGCGCTTCGAGGTGTGGCCCTACCTGTCGGCCGTGATCAAGACCGCCAGCCTGGGCATGCAGGGCAGCTCCGGGCCGGGGGCCCGGGCGCGCAAGGACGTCCACATCCACCTGGACGTCTCGCCGCCGGAGCTCACCGCGTACGCGGACGCCGAGCGGCTGCACCAGGTGGTCGCCAACCTGGTCGACAACGCCGTCAAGCACAGCCCGCCCAGCGGACGGGTCACCATCAGCGCCCGGCGCGGAGCGGGCCCCGGCAGCCTCGACCTGGAGGTCCTGGACGAGGGCCCCGGCATACCCGAGGCCGAGCGCACCCGGGTCTTCGAGCGCTTCAACCGCGGCAGCGCGGGACCGGGCGACGGGGGCACGGGGCTGGGTCTGGCGATCGCCCGCTGGGCGGTCGACCTCCACGGCGGCGACATCAAGGTGGCCGAATCCCCCCGCGGCTGCCGGATCCGCGTCACCCTCCCGGGGTCCTCCCCGGCGCCGGCTTGACGCCACGACCAGGGTGGACGTTGCCAGAGGCAACCGGACCAGTCGATTCAGAGCCCCATTCCCGCCAAACTCCGCACCGAAACCGCCTTTCCGATGTGACTTAGGCGACGACTGCCCACCCGGCCTGCAGGAAACGCTCAGGTAGGCGTAGCCTTTATTTCCGCTGTCCATCACCTTGTGAAGCGGAAGAGGGCGGTTGCCGCCGTGTCGCCACACCCCAATAGCTCGAGCTCCCCCGACCTCCGGTCGGGCGGTACCTCCGGGACCGAAACCGATGGGCAGGGCCAGGGCCCTGCTGCCGGCTTCGGGCCCAACGAGTGGCTTGTCGATGAGATCTACCAGCAGTACCTCCAGGACCCGAACTCGGTGGACCGAGCCTGGTGGGACTTCTTCGCCGATTACAAGCCGGGAGCGGATACGGGTTCCGCAGTCGCCTCGGGCCAGCCGCAGGCGGCCCCCGCAGCGCCGCCGGCCGCTCCGGCCGCACCCGCTGCCCCCGCACAGGGCAGCGCACCGGCCGCCGCGCCCGTGACGCCCGCCGCCCCGCCGGCCCCGGCCGTCCAGGCCCCGGCTCCGGCCGCTCCGGCCCCCGCGCCCGCCGCCGTGAAGCCCACCCCGGCGCAGCCGGCGCCCGCGGCCAAGGCCGCACCGGCCACCGCCGCCGAGGGCCCGGAGTTCGTGACGCTGCGCGGCCCGTCCGCGGCCGTGGCGAAGAACATGCACGCCTCGCTGGAGCTGCCCACGGCCACGTCCGTGCGCGCCATCCCGGTGAAGCTGCTGTTCGACAACCGCATCGTCATCAACAACCACCTCAAGCGCGCCCGCGGCGGCAAGGTCTCCTTCACGCACATCATCGGCTACGCCATGGTGCAGGCGCTGAAGATCATGCCGTCGATGAACTGGTCGTTCGCGGAGAAGGACGGCAAGCCGACGCTGGTCAAGCCCGACCACGTCAACCTCGGCCTCGCCATCGACCTGGTCAAGCCCAACGGCGACCGCCAGCTGGTCGTCGCGGCCATCAAGAAGGCCGAGACCCTGAACTTCTTCGAGTTCTGGCAGGCCTACGAGGACATCGTCCGCCGCGCCCGCGTCGGCAAGCTGACGATGGACGACTTCTCCGGCGTCACCGTCTCGCTCACCAACCCCGGCGGCATCGGCACCGTGCACTCCGTGCCGCGCCTGATGCCCGGGCAGTCGGTGATCCTCGGCGTCGGCTCGATGGACTACCCCGCCGAGTTCCAGGGCACCTCGCAGGACACCCTGAACAAGCTGGGCATCTCCAAGGTCATGACGCTGACCAGCACCTACGACCACCGGGTCATCCAGGGTGCGGCGTCGGGCGAGTTCCTGCGCATCATGAACCAGCTGCTGCTGGGCGAGAACAACTTCTTCGACGACATCTTCAAGGCGCTGCGCATCCCCTACGAGCCGGTCCGCTGGCTCAAGGACATCGACGCCAGCCACGACGACGACGTCACCAAGGCCGCCCGCGTCTTCGAGCTGATCCACTCCTACCGGGTCCGCGGCCACGTCATGGCCGACACCGACCCGCTGGAGTACAAGCAGCGCAAGCACCCGGACCTGGACATCACCGAGCACGGGCTCACCCTGTGGGACCTGGAGCGCGACTTCGCGGTCGGCGGCTTCGCCGGCAAGTCGCTGATGAAGCTGCGCGACATCCTCGGTGTGCTGCGTGACTCGTACTGCCGCACCGTCGGCATCGAGTTCATGCACATCCAGGACCCGCTGCAGCGCAAGTGGATCCAGGACCGCGTCGAGCGCTCGCACACCAAGCCCGAGCGCGACGAGCAGCTGCGCATCCTGCGCCGCCTCAACGCCGCGGAGGCCTTCGAGACCTTCCTGCAGACCAAGTACGTCGGCCAGAAGCGCTTCTCGCTGGAGGGCGGCGAGTCCGTCATCCCGCTGCTCGACGCCGTCATCGACGCGGCCGCCGAGTCGCGTCTGGACGAGGTCGTCATCGGCATGGCCCACCGCGGCCGGCTGAACGTGCTGGCCAACATCGTCGGCAAGTCGTACGCGCAGATCTTCCGTGAGTTCGAGGGCAACCTCGACCCGAAGTCGATGCACGGCTCCGGCGACGTGAAGTACCACCTGGGCGCCCAGGGCACCTTCACCGGCCTGGACGGCGAGCAGATCACCGTCTCGCTGGCCGCCAACCCCTCGCACCTGGAGGCGGTCGACCCGATCGTCGAGGGCATCGCCCGCGCCAAGCAGGACGTCATCGGCAAGGGCGGCACGGACTTCACCGTCATGCCGGTCGTCCTCCACGGCGACGCGGCCTTCGCCGGCCAGGGCGTCGTGGCGGAGACCCTCAACATGTCGCAGCTGCGCGGCTACCGCACCGGCGGCACCGTGCACGTGGTGATCAACAACCAGGTCGGCTTCACCGCCGCCCCGGAGTCCTCGCGCTCGTCGATGTACAGCACCGACGTCGCGCGCATGATCGAGGCGCCGATCTTCCACGTGAACGGCGACGACCCGGAGGCCGTGGTCCGCGTCGCGCGGCTCGCCTTCGAGTTCCGCCAGGCGTTCAACAAGGACGTCGTCATCGACCTCATCTGCTACCGCCGCCGCGGTCACAACGAGGCCGACAACCCGTCCTTCACCCAGCCGCTGATGTACGACCTGATCGACAAGAAGCGCTCGGTGCGCAAGCTCTACACCGAGTCCCTCATCGGTCGCGGCGACATCACCCTCGAAGAGGCCGAGCAGGTCCTGCAGGACTACCAGGGCCAGCTGGAGAAGGTCTTCACCGAGGTCCGCGAGGCGACCGCGCCGGCCGCCGCGCAGGAGGAGGAGAGCCAGGCCGCCGGCCCGGAGTTCCCCGTCCCGGTGGGCACCGCGATCAGCCAGGAGACCGTGAAGCGGATCGCCGCCTCGCAGGTCAACATCCCGGAGCGGATCACCGTCCACCCGCGTCTGATGCCGCAGCTGCAGCGCCGCGCGGCCATGGTCGAGGACGACACCATCGACTGGGCCATGGGCGAGACCCTCGCCATCGGCTCGCTGCTGATGGAGGGCACGCCGGTCCGCCTGGCGGGCCAGGACTCCCGCCGCGGCACCTTCGGCCAGCGGCACGCCGTCCTGGTCGACCGGGAGACCGGCGAGGACTACACCCCGCTGCTGTACCTGTCCGAGGACCAGGCGCGCTACAACGTCTACGACTCGCTGCTCAGCGAGTACGCGGCGATGGGCTTCGAGTACGGCTACTCGCTGGCCCGCCCGGACGCGCTGGTGGCCTGGGAGGCCCAGTTCGGCGACTTCGTCAACGGCGCCCAGACCGTCGTCGACGAGTTCATCAGCTCGGCCGAGCAGAAGTGGGGCCAGACCTCCGGCGTCACCCTGCTGCTGCCGCACGGCTACGAGGGCCAGGGTCCGGACCACTCCTCCGCCCGCATCGAGCGCTTCCTGCAGCTGTGCGCGCAGAACAACATGACGGTCGCGGTCCCGACCACCCCGGCGAACTACTTCCACCTCCTGCGGTGGCAGGTCCACAACCCGCACCACAAGCCGCTCATCGTCTTCACCCCGAAGTCGATGCTGCGTCTGAAGGCGGCGACCTCGAAGACCGAGGAGTTCACCTCCGGTCAGTTCCAGCCGGTCATCGGCGACAGCGCCGTCAGGCCCGAGGACGTCCGCAAGGTCGTCTTCTGCTCCGGCAAGGTCTACTACGACCTCGTCGCCGAGCGCGAGAAGCGCGGCGCGCACGACACCGCCTTCATCCGCATCGAGCGCCTGTACCCGCTGCCGGGTCTGGAGATCCAGGCCGCCCTGGCCCCGTTCACCAAGGCCCAGAAGTACGTGTGGGCCCAGGACGAGCCGGCCAACCAGGGTGCCTGGCCCTTCATCGCCCTGAACCTGATCGACCACCTCGATCTGGTGCTCGGCGCGGCCCCGGACAACGCCGACCGGCTGCGTCGTGTGTCGCGTCCGTCCTCCTCGTCGCCGGCGGTCGGTTCCGCCAAGCGGCACCAGGCGGAGCAGGAGCAGCTGGTGCGCGAGGTCTTCGAGCTCTGAGGCTCCGACCCCGCTCACCCGGTACGACCCGTGGGGCCCCGCACTCCGTGAGTGCGGGGCCCCGCGCGTCGGCCCCGTCCCGGTACCGGCACCGCGACGGGGTCCGCGACCTGCATATCCTTGCCGGGAGAGTCCCGCCGACAACCCCATCGGAGCACCCCTTGTACTTCACCGACCGCGGCATCGAGGAGCTGGAGAACCGGCGCGGCGAGGAGGAGGTCACCCTCGCGTGGCTCGCCGAGCGGCTGCGGGAGTTCGTCGACCTCAACCCCGAGTTCGAGATCCCGGTGGAGCGGCTGGCGACCTGGCTGGCCCGGCTGGACGACGACGAGGACGAGTAGCCGCCCGCCCCGGACCCAGGGGCGGAAGGCCCGAACCTCACGTCCCGGCCACGGACGGTGACGACATCCGGATTGCCGTCGGCCTCGGTGACCCCGACCGTGCGGGCCGCGTCGCCGGGGAGCGCGATCCTCACCCGGGAGGCCCGGACAGGGCAGCGCCCGCGGGCCGAGCCCTTGCGCTTGCGCTTGCCCTTGCCCTTGCCCTTGCCCTCGAAGTCGAGGTCGGTGTCGCGGTCGTCGGCCGGGACCGAGGCGTGCGGGTGGAACGGCGGCACGCCGGTGTCCGCGGCGGAGTCGCCGGTCCCGACGGGGGTCGCCCTGTCCCGGTCGTCCGGCGTGCAGGTGGCGCGGGAGGTGTCGGCGACCTCGACGGTGGCGACGGCCGGCTCGGTCTCGGTCGCGTGGACGGCGGCGAGGAAGCGCACCGCGGTCGTCCTCGCCGTACAGGAGCCCACCACGGTCCCGGGGTCCTCTCCGTCCCCCAGCGGCGAGGCGTCCGGCGCCGGAGCGCCCGGGGACGGCCGCCGCGGACGGGGCCGTACGACCCGCCCGGGCGGCGGGTTCCGCGGTGCCGGTGTCGCACGCGGTGCCGGCGAGGGCCGCGACGAGCGGGGCGCCGGCCGCGGTGGCGGTGCGAAGGCGCATGAGTGCGGTCCCCGTGTCGGCCGCCCGGAGGTCCGCGCGGCGGGAATGGTCGGGCATGGTCGGGCATGGGCACATCACGCGATACCTCGCATCCCCGGTTCCGGCGCGCGCGGCGCCGCCGGGGGGTGCGGAGGGCCTTGCCCGTACGCCGCTCGACCGGTCGCACCAAGGCGCCGCGGGGCGGGAATTCGCCGTCCCGGCGCGCGTGGCGGTCCCTTGACTTCCCACCCACGCGATATATCGTGTTCTTCGAGAGACGCGATATGTTGCGTTAGCGGCGTTGTCCCGGCGTGCCCGGGTGACCTCAAGGAGGGGCGAAATGAGCGGAACACCCGGCTCACGGGAGTGGACGGTCACCGAGCCGCACAAGATGGTCTTCGACGGGACCGTCGACACCCTGCACGTCCGGATCGTCAACGGCGCCGTCAACGTCGTCGGCGTGGACGAGGGCCCGGCCCGGCTGGAGGTGAGCGAGCTCGACGGCCCGCCGCTGCTCGTGTCCCACGAGGGCGGGACGCTGACCGTCACCTACGAGGACCTGCCCTGGAAGGGCCTGCTCAAGTGGCTCGACCGCAAGGGCTGGCGGCGGCACGCCGTCGTCTCCCTCGCCGTGCCGCAGCGCACCCATGTGTCGGTCGGGGTGGTCGGGGCGAACGCCGTGATCTCGGGGATCTCGGACCGCACGGCCGTACGGGGGGTCAACGGCGACATCACGCTGGTCGGCCAGGCCGGCCCCGTGAGCGCCGAGACGGTCGCGGGGAACGTGGAGGCCCAGGCGGTCTCCGGCGATCTGCGGGTCAACACCGTCTCGGGCGACCTGACCGTGGTCGAGGGCAGCGGGGCGGCCGTCAAGGCCGACTCGGTCAGCGGCAACATGGTGCTCGACCTGGACCCGCGCAGCGGCGCCGACGTCCGCCTCACCTCCGTCTCCGGTGAGATCGCGATCCGCATCCCCGAGCCCGGGGACGCCGAGGTCGACGCCAACACCACCAGCGGCGCCGTCTCCTGCGCCTTCGACGAGCTGCGGGTCAGCGGGCAGTGGGGGGCCAAGCGGATCTCCGGCCGGATGGGATCCGGCGGCGCCCGGCTGAAGGCCACCACGGTGTCGGGCGCGATCGCGCTGCTGCGCCGCCCGCCCCAGGAGGAGCACGGCCCCGCCGACGCGGACCCGTTCCGGAAGGACGTCTGAAATGGCCCCCGTCTTCGCACACGGCCGGCTCCGCCTCTACCTGCTCAAGCTGCTGGACGAGGCCCCCCGCCACGGCTACGAGGTGATCCGGCTGCTGGAGGAGCGCTTCCACGGCCTGTACGCCCCCTCCGCGGGCACCGTCTACCCGCGGCTGGCCAAGCTGGAGAAGGAGGGCCTGGTCACCCACTCCACCGAGGGCGGCCGCAAGGTGTACTCCATCACCGACGCGGGCCGCGCCGAACTCGCCTCCCGCAGCGACGAGATCGCCGACCTGGAGAACGAGATCCGCGACTCCGTCTCCACCCTCGCCGCCGAGATCCGCGAGGACGTCCGCGGCGCGGCGGGCGACCTGCGGCGCGAGATCCGGGCGGCCGCGCAGCAGGCGGCGCGCACCCAGCCGAAGTCCTCCCCGGCGGACTGGAAGGAGCAGATGCGCCGCTCCAAGGAGGAGATCCGGCAGGCTCGCGAGGAGGCCCGCAGCGCCAAGCGCGCCGCGAAGGAGGCGCAGGACGCCGCCCGGGACGAGGTGCAGCGCATCGCGCGCCGCGTCCAGGAGGAGGTCCAGGACCACGTCCTGCGTGGCGACTGGCAGACCGGTGTCCGCGAGGGCCTGGCCGAACTCACCCGGGAGCTGGGCCAGTTCGGCCGTCCATCCGGCTGGCCGCCGTATGTGAAGCCCGAGCCCGCCGAGGCGCCCGAGTGGGGCGCGGAGGACGCCGCCGTGACCGACGACCCGCCCCGCGACCTGGAGCGCCTCCTGGACCGCTTCCGCGACGACGTCCGCGACGCCGCCCGCGACAACGGCGTGGACGCCGAGCAGTTGCGCGAGGTGCGCCGCCACCTGTCGACGGCGGCGGCCCACATCGGCGTCGTCCTGCGCGGCAAGGGCGGGGACCGCGGCTAGAGCCCGTGACACGGGTGCGGACGGTGTCCTCCCGGACCGGACCGGACCGGTCCGGGCCCGGCTTCCGGAGCGCGCGGGGCCGGACACCCTGGTCTCGGTGGGGGACGTAGGGAGTTCCCCGATGCCGCGGCCCCCGCGCCCTGGCAGGCTCTCCGATGCGACGGCACCGGCTCCGGCCGGGCGCCGCCGGGCGTGCGGACACCGGCCGGGGGGCCACGGCCGCGGCCCGGCGGCGGCCCGGCCGGTCGACTGCCCTGCGGCCACGGCGCCGCGGGCCCGGGAGGGGACATGCCCGTTCTTGACGAGTTCGCGTGGCCGGGAGGGGCGCTGGTCCCGGCCACACCGGAGACGGAGGCCGGGGGGCTCCGGCAGACCGCCGAGGTGCGGGTCCCGGAGGCCGCGGCGGGGCCCGCGTCGCCCTTCCTCGCCCCGGAGTCCGCGTACGAGGAGGCGACCGCCCAGGAGTGCGGAACGCGCCGCTCACCTCGGCCTTCGCGCGCCCGCGTCGCGGTACGGCCGGACCCGTGCCCCGAACCCGTGCTCCCGAACCCGTGCTCCCGACCGGCGCCCCGAGCGCGTGCGTCCCCCACCGCGTCTGCCCGACGCACCGTCACCGTCGGCCGTGGAGAGGCGTGGAACCGGTGGCACCGCCCCTGGCACCGCGAGCGCACGCGGGTGCATGATCTGCCGGTGAAGATCGTGTTGGGGTCCCTGGCGTGCCTCGCCCTGCTGTGGACCGTCGGCTCGGGCGTGGTGGCCCTCACCACCGGTCGGGTGCTCGCCTTCCGGGCCGAGCGGATAGTGCGCCCCGCCCTGTGGGGCACGGCGCAGCTGTGCGCGGCCGCGGGCGCCGTCATGGCCGGTCTGATGACCCGCTTCACGGTGATGGTCGGGGACGTCCTGGGCGCCGCCGTGCTGGTCTGCCTGCTGGCGCATTCAGTGCTCCACCACCGCGCCCAACGACCGTAGGTCCGGGGCCCGCTGAGGGGCCCCGGACCGCGCGCCGGGCCTCAGACCGTCAGGACGACCTTCCCGAACAGGTCGCCGCCCGCCATCTTCTCGAAGCCCTCGCGGGCCCGGTCCAGCGGCAGCACGGTGTCGATGACCGGCCGCACCCCGGTGACCGCGCAGAAGCTCAGCAGGTCCTCCAGCTCGTCCTTGGTGCCCATGGTCGAGCCGACGACCTTGAGCTCCAGGAAGAAGATCCGGTTGAGCTCGGCGGCCTTCGGGTTGGGCCCGGAGGTGGCGCCGGAGATCACCAGCGTGCCGCCCGGCCGGAGCGACTTCACGGAGTGGGACCAGGTCGCGGCGCCGACGGTCTCGATGACCGCGTCCACCCGCTGCGGCAGCCGGGCGCCCGGCTCGAAGGCCGCGTCGGCGCCGAGGTCCTCGGCGCGCTTGCGTTTGGCCTCGTCGCGGCTGGTGGCGAAGACCCGCAGGCCCGCGGCCTTGGCCAGGACGATGGCGGCCGTGGCGACGCCGCCTCCGGCGCCCTGGACGAGGACGGAGTCACCGGGGCGCACCCCCGCGTTGGTGAAGAGCATCCGGTAGGCGGTCAGCCAGGCCGTGGGCAGGCAGGCGGCCTCCTCGAAGGAGAGCTCCTTCGGCTTGGGCAGCAGGTTCCAGGTGGGTACGGAGACCTTCTCGGCGAAGGTGCCCTGGTACTTCTCGGTGAGGATGCTCCGCGGCTCGTCCGGGCCCACGCCGTGCCCGCTCAGGCCGACGACGGGGAAGACGACGACCTCGTTGCCGTGCTCGTCGATCCCGGCGGCGTCGCAGCCGAGGATCATCGGCAGGCTCTCCTCGCCGAGCCCCACCCCGCGCAGCGACCACAGGTCGTGGTGGTTGAGGGAGGCGGCCTTGACGGTGACGGTGCTCCAGCCGGGCCTGGCCTCCGGCTCGGGGCGCTCCCCGAGTTCGAGGCCGCTCAGCGGCTGGTCGCGGTCGATGCGGGCGGCGTAGGCGGCGAACATGACCTTGACGCTAGCGCCGCGCGGTGCCCCGGCGGAACCGCACGGGGATGTGACACGCGCCGCGCGGCGCGGTGCCCCCGACCGGCGGGCACCGCGCCGCGCGGCGGCGTGGTCTGCGGACGTACGCCGCGGCTCAGCGCCGGGCGACGCCCTCGGCGCGGGCGGCGGCGGCCACGGCGGCGGAGACCGCGGGGGCCACCCGCTCGTCGAACGGCGAGGGGATCACGCAGTCGGCGGACAGCTCGCCGTCGACCACGGCCGCCAGCGCCTCGGCGGCGGCGATCTTCATGCCCTCGGTGATGCGCGACGCCCGCACCTGCAGCGCGCCCGAGAAGATGCCGGGGAAGGCGAGCACGTTGTTGATCTGGTTCGGGAAGTCGCTGCGCCCGGTGGCGACGACGGCCGCGTACCGGTGCGCCACGTCGGGGTGGATCTCCGGCGTGGGGTTGGCCATGGCGAAGATGAAGCAGCCCTTCGCCATGGTGGCGACGGCCTCCTCCGCCACGGTGCCGCCCGAGACGCCGATGAAGACGTCCGCGCCCGCGAGCGCCTCCTCCAGCGTTCCGGTGAGCCCGGCCTTGTTGGTGAACGAGGCCAGCTCCCGCTTGGCGGAGTTCAGGTCCTCGCGGCCCGCGTGCACCACGCCCTTGCGGTCGGCGACGGCCACATCCCCGATGCCGGCCTCGATGAGGATCTTGGCGATCGCCACACCGGCGGCGCCGGCCCCGGAGATGACGGCGCGCAGCTCGCCCAGCGAGCGGCCGGTCAGCCGGGTCGCGTTGCGCAGCGCGGCGAGGGTGACGACGGCGGTGCCGTGCTGGTCGTCGTGGAAGACGGGGATGTCGAGGCGCTCCTGCAGCTTGCGCTCGATCTCGAAGCAGCGGGGGGCGGAGATGTCCTCCAGGTTCACCCCGCCGAAGGAGGGGGCGAGCCGCACGACGGTGTCGACGATCTCGTCCACGTCGGTGGTGGCGAGCGCGATCGGGACCGCGTCCACGCCGCCGAACTGCTTGAAGAGGATCGCCTTGCCCTCCATCACCGGCAGGGACGCCTCCGGGCCGATGTCACCGAGGCCCAGCACCGCCGTGCCGTCCGTGACCACGGCCACGACCTGGGACTTCCAGGTGTAGTCGTGGACCAGCTCCGGCTGCTCGGCGATCGCGGTGCACACCCGGGCGACGCCCGGCGTGTAGGCGAGCGACAGATCGTCGGCGTTGCGCACCGGGACGGTCGCGGTCACCTCCATCTTGCCGCCGCGGTGGAGGGCGAACACCGGGTCCACGGGACTTTCCGGGCCGTCGCTGTCCGCGCTCTCCCCGTGTTCGGTGCCGTCGCTGCCGTCGGTCCGAGGATTGACGATCTCCGCTGCCACTTTTGACCCCTTTGTCCGAATTGTCTTTGAGGGTACTACCCCCTACAACAGGGGATAGGTGGGCTCGGCTTCCGCAGACCCGGACTTGAGTGGTCCCGGGTGACGCGGACGCCAGGCGCGCCGCACGCACGCCGAGGGCCCCCGGTGAGGGGTAAGGGTCCGTTCTACCGGAAGAGGGTTTCCGCTGACGAGTCTTATCCGCCGCACCACGGTGTCGCACATCGGGAAGTTCTGCGCACAACGCGACAAGTCGTCCGAATAGCGGGACAGGGAAGGTGATGCACGCAACTTCTCAGCGCGGCCCCGCCGCGGTCCGGCCT
Source organism: Streptomyces sp. NPDC026673 (assembly GCF_040638135.1). Taxonomy (NCBI): domain Bacteria; kingdom Bacillati; phylum Actinomycetota; class Actinomycetes; order Kitasatosporales; family Streptomycetaceae; genus Streptomyces; species Streptomyces sp. NPDC026673. The sequence continues at coordinate 42,957 of NZ_JBEZXR010000066.1, forward strand.
TGGTGTACCGGCCTGGTGGAGGGCCAGGGGATCGCCCGTTATCCGATTTTGACACATCCGGATCCCCATGAGGTCATGTCCGGATGGCAAGATGCGGAGATCACACGAAATCGCGATACCCGAACGTGTGTACCCGGAAGTATCGGCTGCTCCCAGGATCCCCGCAGGAGGAACCAGCAATGACCGCACGTACCACCCGTCGCTCGACCGTGACGAGCCGCTTCGCCGCGGTCGGAGCGATCGCGGTCGCCGGCGCCCTCGTCCTCACCGGCTGCGGCGACCAGACGGAGAAGAGCGGTTCCCCGTCCGCGTCGAGCGGTGCCTCCAAGGCGCCCCTCTTCGAGAAGCTGCCGAAGTCCGTGCAGTCGGCCGGCGTGCTCAAGGTCGGTTCGGACATCGCGTACCCGCCGGTGGAGTTCGTCAAGGACGGCAAGAACGTCGGCATCGACCCCGACCTGGCCGACGCCCTGGCCAAGCAGCTCGGGGTGAAGGTCGAGTTCAACAACGGCACCTTCGACACCCTGCTGACCGGTCTGCGCGCCAAGCGCTACGACATGGTGATGTCGGCGATGAGCGACACCAAGGACCGCCAGGAGGGTGTCGACTCCTCCACCGGCAAGAAGGTCGGCGAGGGCGTCGACTTCGTGGACTACTTCACCGCGGGCTCCTCGGTCATCGTGAAGAAGGGCAACCCGGAGGGCATCAAGTCCCTCGCCGACCTGTGCGGCAAGAAGGTCGCCGTGCAGCGCGGCACCACTTCCCAGGACCTGCTCAAGGCCCAGAAGTGCGACAAGCCGATGTCGATCCAGGCCTTCGACACCGACACCGAGGCGCAGACCCGCCTGAAGGCGGGCGGCGTCGTCGCCGACGTCTCCGACTTCCCGGTCGCCGCGTACGCCGCGAAGACCTCCGGCGGCGGCAACGACTTCGAGCTCGCCGGCGAGCAGGTCGAGGCCGGCCCGTACGGCATCGCGGTCTCCAAGACCAACACCGAGCTGCGCGACGCGCTGCAGGCCGCGCTCACCGCCATCATCAAGGACGGCTCCTACACCAAGGTGCTGGAGAAGTGGGGCGTCACCGACGGCGCCGTCACCGAGGCCAAGATCAACGGCGGCTCCTGAGTCACGACAGCAAGAGGCTTCCCTCCATGTCCGAAGCGAATGACAAGGTCCCGGCCGGCACCCCGGCCGGGACCCCGCCCGGCGCGACCTCCCGCCCCGAGGCCATCAAGGCGATCCCCGTACGGCACTACGGCCGCTGGATCTCGGCGATCCTGGTGCTCGCCGTGCTCGGTCTGCTGGTCAACGCGTTCGCGAACGCGAATGTGAACTACGGGGCGATCCCGGACTTCCTGTTCGACTCCGCGGTGCTCAAGGGCCTCCGGAACACGGTCATCATCACCGTGGTCTCGATGGCACTGGGCCTGGGCCTGGGCATCGTCCTCGCGGTGATGCGGCTGTCGAAGAACCCGGTGACCTCCTCGGTGGCCTGGGGGTACATCTGGTTCTTCCGCGGCACCCCGGTCTACGTCCAGCTGCTCATCTGGTTCAACCTGGCGCTGATCTTCCCGGTCATCAATCTCGGCTTCTACAAAGACGAGATGAACCAGTTCATGACCCCCTTCATGGCCGCGCTGCTGGGCCTGGGTCTGAACGAGGCCGCCTACATGTCCGAGATCGTGCGCGCGGGCATCCAGTCCGTCGACGAGGGCCAGACCGAGGCGTCGCACGCGCTGGGCATGACGCAGACCCAGAACCTGCGCCGCGTGGTGCTGCCGCAGGCGATGCGCGTCATCGTCCCGCCGACCGGCAACGAGTTCATCAACATGCTGAAGACCTCGTCGCTGGCCGCGCAGGCCGCTCAGTACGCCGAATTGCTGCGCTCCACCACCGACATCGGCAACACCACCGGCGCCCCCGTGGAGATGCTCTTCCTCGCCGCGGTCTGGTACCTGATCCTCACCTCGGTGTTCTCGGTCGGCCAGTACTACCTGGAGCGCCGCTACGCCCGCGGTACGACCCGCAACCTGCCGCCCACCCCGTGGCAGCGGGTCAAGGCCAACCTGGGCACCTTCCGCCGCCCGGAGGTGGCACGATGACCGACTTCAGCAAGGGCACCGGCGCCCACCCGATGGTCAAGGCCGAGGCGGTGCACAAGCACTTCGGCCTGGCCCACATCCTCAAGGGCATCGACCTGGAGGTCGCCCCGCGTGAGGTGTTCTGCCTGATCGGCCCGTCCGGCTCGGGCAAGTCCACCTTCCTGCGGTGCATCAACCACCTGGAGAAGATCAGCGGCGGCCGGCTCTCGGTCGACGGCGAGCTGGTCGGCTACCGGCAGAAGGGCGACAAGCTCTACGAGCTCAAGGACCGCGAGGTCGCCGCCAAGCGCCGGGACATCGGCATGGTCTTCCAGCGCTTCAACCTCTTCCCGCACATGACCGCGATCGAGAACGTGATCGAGGCCCCGGTGCGCGTGAAGAAGGAGTCCAAGGCGGTCGCCCGCGAGCGGGCGCTGACCCTGCTGGACCGGGTCGGGCTGCGCGACAAGGCCGGGCACTACCCCGCCCAGCTCTCCGGCGGTCAGCAGCAGCGGGTGGCGATCGCCCGGGCGCTGGCCATGGAGCCGAAGCTGATGCTCTTCGACGAGCCCACCTCCGCCCTCGACCCGGAGCTGGTCGGCGACGTCCTGGACGTCATGCGGGGCCTGGCCGAGGACGGCATGACCATGATCGTGGTCACCCACGAGATGGGCTTCGCCCGCGAGGTCGGCGACGCCCTGGTCTTCATGGACGACGGTGTCGTCGTCGAGACCGGCCACCCGCGCGACGTGCTCACCAACCCCCAGCACGACCGCACCAAGGCCTTCCTCTCCAAGGTCCTGTGACCACCCACGCGTGAGGGGCGGCGCCGCACGGCGCCGCCCCTCACGCGTTTCCCCGGACCCGGGTCCGGGTCACTTCAGCCCGAGGACGATCGCATCCGACACCGAACGCCAGACCTCCCGCGCCTCGCCGAAGCCCGCCTCCCGCAGGGCCGCGGCGTGCCACGCGGGCGGCAGCTCGTCCCCGTCGGCGTGCGAACCGTAGATCGCGTACCGCTCCTCGGTGGGCCCGGCCAGCACCGGATCCGCCTTGGCGGCCGCCCACCACTCCTCCCAGTCCTGCACGCCCTCCGCCCGCTGCCGCTCGCGGCGGGCGCGGTCCCGTTCGCGGACGGCCGCGTTGAGCCGGGGGGTCGAGGCGTCGGGCATGTGGTCGGCGTTGAGGAAGACCCCGCCGTCCCGCAGCAGGCCCGCCAGCGTCCCGTAGAGGGCCTTGAGCGGCTCGGGCTTCAGCCAGTGCAGGGCCGTCGCGGTGAGTACGGCGTCGTACGAGTCGTACGGCAGCGCCCGCGGCCAGAGCGGGTCGCGCAGGTCGGCGGTGACGAACTCGATCCTGCGGTCGCCGGCGAAATGGCCGCGCGCGATCGTCAGCAGCGCCGGATCGAGGTCCACCCCGGTCGACACGGCGCCCGGGAAGCGCCGCAGCAGCCGGTCGGAGATGCTCCCGGTGCCGCAGGCCAGGTCGAGCACCCGGGGCTCGGGGCCGGCCAGCGCCTCCACGAGGTCGAGCATGACGCGGAACCGCTCCTCGCGGTCCGGCAGGTACCACTCCTGTTGCCGGTCCCAGCTGTCCTGCCAGGCCTGCCAGTCGGTCGCCGCCGCGGTGGTGTCGGACATACGATTCCCCTCCAGTCGTAATACCCTTAGAGCAAGAGCGGTCATTACCGACCTTAGAGCGCACGCGTAAGGACTACAAGTGGAACTGGCCTATTACTCGGATTACGCCGTGCGCCTGGTGAACAGCGAGGAGCCCGAGCGCGGCATCGACCACCTCACCTCGGTCGACGCCGTGCGCGAGCTCTTCGGTCCGGCCAGCCAGGCGGCGGGCCGCGCCGGCGACGCCGACGTCCAGCGGCTGCGCACCGTGCGCACCCGGCTGCGGGGGGTCTTCGAGGCCGCCTCCGAGAACGACGAGGTGCGCGCGGTCGACCTGCTCAACGCGCTGCTGCTGGAGTTCCCGGTCAGCCCGCAGGTCTCCGGCCACGAGTACCTGGACGACACCGGCCGGCCGAACTGGCACATGCACCTCGCGGAGCACGCGGCCACGGCGACCGCCTCCTACGCCGCGACCGCCTGCATGGGCCTGGCCTTCCAGCTCACCGACCTCGGGGTGGACCGGCTCGGCATCTGCCAGGCCACCACGTGCCGCAACGCCTACATCGACACCTCGACCAACCGGTCGCGCCGCTACTGCTCCGACCGCTGCGCCACCCGCGCCAACGTCGCGGCCTACCGCGCCCGCAAACGCCTGGAGAACGAGCGGTCCGCCCTCAGCGGCCTGACGCAGGACACCAGCCAGCCCGCCACACCCGCCACCGACCGCTGAACCTCGCGCGGCGGCCGGAAACGCCCCAGCCCCCGGGCGAGCAGCAGTTCGTCCGGGACGGTGCCGAACTCCCTGCTGTCGTTCTCCACGAAGGTGTTGTCGCCCAGCACCCACCAGCCGCCCTCGCGCCGCTCCACGGCGCGTTTCACGATCAACAGGTCCTGCTGGAGCGGATGCCGCAGCACCACGACGTCACCCTCACGGACGCCTTCGGCGTTCCTGACGTACTGCACCAGCAGCCAGTCGCCGTGCCGCAGTGTCGGCACCATCGACGGACCCGTCACCTCGACCACCTGGTACGGCACTCTCCTCCTCTGCCCAACCCCGGGCTCCCACATGCTCAACCTCCTCCTCCATGCTCCACCAGGCCCAGCCTGACACCAGACTTTTGTCCTAAGCACCAAGGGGCGCCCGAGAAAACCACTCGACAGGGGAGTAATCTCCCTGGTGGAAAGACGATCACGAGGAAGGACAGTCATGCTCGCTCGCCTGTTCGCGCCCAAGGTCAAGGTCAGCGCTCACTGCGACCTGCCCTGCGGTGTCTACGACCCGGCCCAGGCCCGCATCGAGGCGCAGTCCGTCAAGGCGGTCCAGGAGAAGTACCAGGCCAACGAGGACCCGCACTTCCGTGCACGCGCCATCGTCATCAAGGAGCAGCGCGCGGAGCTCGTCAAGCACCACCTGTCGGTGCTGTGGAGCGACTACTTCAAGGCCCCGCACTTCGAGAAGTACCCGCAGCTGCACCAGCTCTTCAACGACGCCCTGAAGGCGGGCAGCGCCGCCAAGGCCTCGACCGACCCGGCCACCGGCCAGAAGCTGCTCGAGCTGATCGACCAGATCGACGCCATCTTCCAGGAGACGAAGAAGGCCTGACCGGTCGTCGGCGATCCGCGCCCGGTCCGTGCGGCCCCACGAGGGTCCGCGCGGACCGGGCGCGGTCGTTGGTGCCCACGGCGCCAACGACCACCGGCGGAAACGCGCCGAGCGGGTCCGGCCTCGTCTTCGCCCCGGGCGGGCGGACCCCCCGGGCCGGAGGCAGGTGACGGCCCGGGGGGCGGTTCCGCGGGGCACCGGCGCGTCCGCCCGAGCCGTCACTCGCGCTCCCGCGCGCACCCACGCGCGCGCTCCGGGAGGACCGGGGCAAACCGCCGAATCCCCTGTGCGGGGAGCCCCGTCTTTGATGGACTCGCCCCCGTGGTGGAGCGGCGTCCAGGGGACGGCGTGAAGGTGCAGGTGAGGAGGTGTGGGTCCGGGTCGGGCGGGTGGGGCCGTTGTAGACTCGATCTCACTCGGACGGGTCAACCGACGTGCCGGCAGGAGAGTCCATCCCGTGGTGAACGCACTGCAGGAACTGATCAAGCGCCGGCTGGAGCAGCGGGGCTGGTCGTACGGTGAGGTGGCGCGGCGGGGTGGTGTC
>NZ_JBEZXR010000067.1:0-48777 GCF_040638135.1 Streptomyces sp. NPDC026673
TCTGCGGCACCACCGTCGCCAAGGCCGCCAAGTTCGCGCCCTCCGAGGACGAAGGCTTCACCGAGGACATCGCCCCGCAGATCGTCCGCCACTGACGGACCGGTGGTCTCCCGGTCCCGGTCCCGGCACCGCGGCCGGGACCGGGAGACCGCGCGCCTCGACGGGAGCCGTGTCAGGCCTGGGGCACCACGCCCTCGGCCGGTGACCGCGCGGGCTGCGGCGCCCGGTCGTCGGCCGCCTCCTCGGCACGGCTGAGCGCGGCGTTCCGGGTGTCGGGCATGAGGACGTAGGTGACGAGGGACACCAGCGCGCACGCCGACACGTACCAGAAGAAGACCGTTTCATGGCCGGCGTCCTTGAACCACAGGGCCACGTACTCCGCGGTGCCGCCGAACAGCGCGTTGGCGATCGCGTACGGCAGCGCCACACCGAGCGCCCGTACGCGGGTCGGGAACAGCTCCGCCTTCACGGCGGCGTTGATCGAGGTATAGCCGGTGACGATGACGAGCGCGAGCAGCGAGAGGCCCAGCGCGGGCCAGTAGGAGGAAGCCGCGCCGAGCGCCGTCATGATCGGGTACGTGCCGAGGGTGCAGCCGACGGCGAAGGTGATCAGCAGTGGCCGGCGGCCGATCCGGTCCGACAACGCCCCGGCCAGGGGCTGGAGCAGCGCGAAGACGAACAGTGCGGTGAAACTGACCAGCGCGGCGGTGTCCTTGGCCATGCCGGCGCTGCCGATCAGGTACTTGGTGAGGTACGTGGTGTACGTGTAGTACGCGACCGTGCCGCCCAGGGTGAGCGCCATGACCAGCAGCGCCTGGCGGCGATGCTGCCACAGCAGCGTGAGAGAGCCGCGCGCGTCGTCGGGGGAGCCGGCCTGCTCGGTGAAGGCGTCGGTCTCCTCCAGCCTGCGCCGGATCCAGAAGACCACGATCGCGAAGACCGCGCCGAGCGCGAAGGGAACCCGCCAGCCCCAGCCGTGCAACTGGTCTGCGGTCATGAGGTGCTGAAGGGAAATCAGAACCGCGAGCCCCAGCAGCTGGCCGGCCGTCATCGACACGTACTGGAAGGACGAGCCGAGACCGCGCCGATCGCGGGCCGACGCCTCGGTGAGGTAGGTCGCACTGGCGGCGTACTCGCCGCCGATGCTCATCCCCTGCAGCAGCCGGGCGAACAGCAGGATCAGCGCGCCGGTGTAACCGGCCTGCCCGTACGTCGGGGCGATCGCGATCAGCAGGGCGGCGACCGACATCATGGTGACGGTCAGCGTCAGCGCGCTCTTGCGGCCGTGCCGGTCGGCGGCACGGCCCAGTACCCAGCCGCCGACGGGCCTCATGAGGAAGCCGACGGCGATGATCCCGGCCGTGTTTATCAACTGCGTGGTCGGATTGTCGCCGGGGAAGAACGAGTCGGCGAAGTAGAGGGCGAAGCTGGAGTAGACGAACCAGTCGTACCACTCGACGAGATTGCCGAGCGAACCGCCCACGAGGGCGAGGCGGCGCTTGCCGCGCTCCCGCCCGGAGGGGGACGCGGGCACGGCGGAGGTCGGCGACATCGGCGGCTCCAGAGGAGTAGGCCCTGACGGGGGGCGGGGCGAAGTGCCCAGAGCATCCGGGCCCGCGCCACGCCCGGAAAAGGTCCGGCGCCGAGATCTAACGTCCCGCCAAGGATGCCGGTCACGGCGCGCACCCGGGGCCTCCGACCCGATCGGCCCTGCGCCCGCGGTCCCGTGCGGGTGTGCGGCCCGGCTTATGCTCCCGAGCCGAGTCGCCGGGCGCCCGCACCGATTCCAGGATGAGCCGAGGGATCCGAACCTCCACGCCGTGAGGCCGTGAGGCCGTGAGGCCGTGAGGCCGTGAGGCCGTGAGGCCGTGAGGCCGTGAGGCCGTGAGGCCGTGAGGCCGTGAGGCCGCCCACATGATCACGGATGCTCGCGGACGCCGTCGCACACTGGTCACGCTCTCCCTGGCCCTGGCGGCCGGGACAGTGCTGACCTCGGCCTGCGACAGCACGGTCGCCGGCCCGGGACGTACCCGGGAGGCGGCCACGGCACCGGCCGACCCGTCGGGCGTACCGGCCCCGGCGATGTCGTCGACGGCCCGCGTCCGCCTGACCGAGGTCCCGGACATGCCCCAGGCGAGCGCGCTGAAACCATGTGCCGGGCCTGACCGTCCGGACAGGTCGTACGGACTACCGGACGCCTAGCTCGAAGAGCGCCCCGAACGGCCGCGGCTCGGCGGTGGACGCGACCGCGTCGACGCCGCTCCGAGGAAGGGCGTTGCGGGCCGGCCAGGCCGTGACCGCCGGGTCCGGCGGTGTGCCGCCCGCGTCCCGGGAGGGTGCCGCCTCAGACCGGCGGCCCCTTGCGTGCCCGGCGTTCCAGCGTGCGCCGCAGACGTTCGGCCGCGACGGCCCGCAGCCCCTCCTCGCGGCGCTTGTTGTACCCGGGGGGCTCCACCGTGAACAGACACAGGCCGCAGACGTAGCCGCCTTCCGGCCCCTCGATCACGGGTTCCAGGCAACGCTCACAGTCCATCGTGCAGTCGTACCCCACGGGGACGCCTCCCGGCCGGCGGTTCCGGCGAGGTCGCGTTCCCGGCGGGCGCCTCCGCAGGGGAGCCTGCCCCCGTCCTCGCCGTTCGCCCCGCCACGTTCGCCATGTCAGAGCCTGACGCTGCGGTGGCTGCCGGGGACTCCGTCGCCGTCGACCCAGCCGAGGATCAGCCGGCGGAAGTCCGTGTGGCTGATCATGCGGGTGGTGGTGTCCGCGGACCCGCACTGGGCGCCGATCTCCCGGCCCTGGCCGCCGTCCTTGCCGTCGTCGGCGGCGAGGTAGAGGCAACCGGCTTCGTCCACCTCCTTGGTGACGAGGGCGTCCACATCCCAGCCGCGCCCCACCCGGTGGACGGTGATGACGGCGTGGCCGACGCGTCCCGACTCGTACACCGCGAGCCGCACGGTACGGCCACCGTCGCGATGCGGCGTCCACCCCTCCGCGGCGCGAACGGAGGGCGCCGCCACCACCAGCATCGCCGCGGACAGGACGGACACAGCGACACGACGGACACGCACGGGGGCCTCCACCAGGTCAGATCCACGGGCCGCCGCCCGGCGGCCGGCACCATCCAAACCCCGCGCACCCACCCGGACCGCGGCGCGGCACGGCGAGTCGACACTTGATCACTCCGCTGGCCGGAGCGCGACACCCCGGACGTACGACCGCCCGGTGCTCAGTGGTGGGCCGCGTCACCCGCCGTACGTGACAGCACCAGCACGGTCGCCCCGGCCACCGCGGCCACCACCCCGGCGGTGCGGAACCCCCGGGAGGAACGCCAGGACAACACGGACCACCGGGACGCGGCCGAGAGCACGGAACCGGTGCTCAACCATGAGCCGGCCGAGATCAACGACAGCGCGGACCCGATGGAGCCCGCGGACAGGGCGCTGCCGACCGAACCGATCGACAGCACCGAGCCGACGGAGCCGACGGAGAGCACGGACCCCACCGAGCCGATCGAGAGCACCGAGTCCTTCGACCACAGGGAGAGCGCCGAGCACGGTGCCGCGGAGGCAGTCTTCATGTCCCCATCCTGCCCGACCGGGCCCCGTCATGGGCTGCCTGACGTCCAGTCAGCGTGGTGAGCACGCGTGAGGCGGCGCGGACCGGGAAGGCGCGCAGTGAGGGCCGGCGCTTCGCACCGGACGGAGGCCTGTTCGGCGGCGGCCTCTTCGGGCTCCTCGCACGACGGGGGCCGCCCGGCCGTGGTCGCCGGGGCGGCGGGCCGCGGGGCCGTTCGACCGGACCGCGCCTTCCGCGCCGCAGACCGCGATCGACGGCGTCGAGGCCGACATCGCCGAACTCGCCGACATCGCCGAACTCGCCGAACTCGCCGAACTCGAGGAAAGGGCACACCGATGACGAGCGACAAGTCCCCCGCTACCGACCAACTGCGGCGGCGCGCCGAGGCGACCCGCGAGGAACTGGGCCGCACCGTCGCCGCGCTGACCGCGAGGAACGACGTCCAGGGCACCCTCATGCACCGGGCGGGCCGGGCCGGCGCCAAGGCGCACGAGGCGGCGTCCCGCATAGGGGATCTGGTCCGCACGAAGACCCCCGAACCCGTCCGTGGCAGGGCCGTGCGCGCGGCGCTGCGGACACGGCGTCAGGCCGCGCACGCCGGGCGGCTCGCCCGCGCGAAGGCCCCCGCGGCGCTGCGCGCGGGGGTTGGACGGACCGCAAGGACCGCCAGGGCGCACCGCGCGCCCCTGCTGGGCGCCGGAGCCGCGCTGGGGGTGTTCCTGTTCGTACGCCGCGCCACGAAGCGCGGGTGAAGCCGGCGAAGATCGTCTACAGGCCCGTGGGCATGGCCCTGGGGGCGGTCTCCGGCCTGATCGCCGACGCGCTGTTCAAGCGGGCGTGGAAGGCGCTCGGCCACGAGCAGGACGCTCCCGACGCAATGGACGAGGACCGCGCCTGGGCCGGGGTGCTCACCTCGGCGGCCTTGCAGGGCGCGATCTTCGCCCTCGCCAAGGCGGCGGTCGACCGCGCGGGCGCGACCGCCGCCAGGCGTCTCACCGGCGTCCGGCCGGGCTGAGTCTCACGCCTCGCGGGGGCTCCCCCGCAGCCGGCAGGAACTGCCGGCACTCTTCCGGCAGGCGTACGCCGATCCGCCCCTCCGGTTCGGCCGGTTCGCCGGCTGTCAGCGGCTCGTCCAGGCCCGGCACGCGTTCCCGCAGCCCCGCCCACACCTCGCTCGCGGCACTCACCGTACGGACCCTGTCCGCGGCCGCCGACTGTCAGTGGCGGGCCCTACTGTGGTGGATGTCCCAATCCGTGTGGCTTCTCGGACCCGGACCCAGGAGGGCCGGCCCTGTGGCGGGGCCGGCCTCCCGCATGTCGAAGGGCGCGCCGACCGTCGCGACCGGACGAACACCTCTCCCGGGGCCGCACGGCCGCGGGCGGTCTCCCGGCCCGAGCCGGTCGCGGTGGCGCCGGGCGCCCGCACCCCGGTGCCGGCGCGGGGCACGCGGGCCGCTCGCCGCCGCCCTTCCGGGGGCCGGGAACGCGTGATCCGGTGCGCCCGCAGGTGCCCGCCCGCCCACCTGCCCGGGGCGGTGACACGGCGGCCGCAGGCGCCTCCGCGACGCGCGCACGGACGCTCACGGCACACCGGGCGCCAACCGGCCCTCCAGCACATATCATGCCGATGTCACCCCTTTGCCCGGAAATGTTCATGAGGGTGTCCGGGTGTTGTTCACGTTTTCCGATCAGTCGACGCCGAGGTGGTGCGCGCACCGGCGAGCAACGAAAGCGCAGGAGGTACGGCATGTCGGACCGGTCTCCCGATCTGCGGGTGCACTCCGTGCCCGCGGGACCCGAACTCGCCGGGCCGGGCGAGCTCCATACCCGTCTGACCATCCTGCTGAGTCCGCTCGGCGCCGCGTGCACCCAGGCCGTCCTGATCGGGGAGCTCGACGCCGAAAGCGTGCCCGAACTGCGCCGTGCCCTGTTCACCGCGCTGGAGGCGGGGGACGGTCTCGACCTGGATCTGCGGGACATCACCAGTTGCGACCGAGCCGGCCTCGACGTCCTGATAGAGCTGCGGAACCGCGCCATGGCGGGACACCGGACGCTGACCGTGACCGCCGTCAGCGACACCGTCCTGCGGCTGCTGGATCTCACCGGGAACCGGGGCGCGCTCACCCCCTCCCGCCCGGCGGCCCATCGCCTCGGCGCGGACGTCCGGCGCCTGCACACGGCGGTGTGCCTGGCCCTGCTGGACGCCGGCCTGCCGCTCGGGCACCACGGCGGCGGCGAGGACGGCCCCGTCGTGGAGGCGGGGCCCCGGGGTGTGGTCGTGCGCTGGGACACTCTCCTCGGCCCCGGCGCGAAGGGGGCGCGGCCGACCGGGACCCAACCGGCGGCCGAGGCGGCACCGGCCGGGGCGCACCGCCGTCCGTTCCACAAGGCGGTGCTCGACGCGCTGGCCCTCGCCGGTTTCCGCGCGGTCGAGGACAGCACGGCCACCCGCGAGATCATCGTCACCGCCCTGCCGGAGCGGGCACGCCGCTGACGCGGGCGCCTCTCCCGTCTTCCGGGAAGTCGGTCAGTCGTCGTCGTGGACCACCAGGTTTGTCGGCGGCTGGTCCGGCATCGGTGAGGGGCTGCGGAGATCGCCTTGGACGAGCACGTCACGAACGGCACGGTGGACGGCGCGCACCGCTTCTCGGTCGTACTCCTGGAAGGTGGACGTGGCCTGCAGAAGGAGCGAGCCGTTCGGGAGGGACGACAGTGCCCAGAACGCGCCTGTGTCTGCCAAGGCTTGGCGGCCTCCCAGGTGTTCGGCGATTTCGGCGGGCATGACCATGAGCCAGGAATAGCCCCTGAGCAGGGTGCGCCATTGCGGGGCGTTGCTCACCGGGTCGCTTGGCCGGCCCCGCAGTCGGCTCTCCAGTTCGGTGGCCCCGCCGCTGCGGCGGTAGGAGACATGGCCGAACACCGCGTCGTACCGGTCACAGGCCCAGCTGACGACATCGAGTAGACGCTCGTGTTCGGCGGCCGTCGTCTCCGGAGCCACCAGGGCCGCGGTGTCCAGGTGGAGTCCGAGCTTCACCTGGTCCGGCACGTCCTCCTCGAAGACGACCGTGAAGGAGATGTCAGAATTCCCGACTTCTCCGTCCTCGGAGAAACGGCCGATGTTCACGCCCGCTGATTCGGGCTGCTCGGCAAGGTGCCGGTCCAGCCAGGGAAGCGCAGCGGCTGTGTAAGGGTTGTACAGGACGCCGAAAGTCCCCTGGGGAGAGACATGGACGTATCCCCAGAGGCCTTTTTGGTTCTTCCCGGGAATACTCTGGATGACCCGCGAGAATCCCTTCGCGGAGACCTTGGCGTTCTCCGGCAGTGCGTCAATAGTTTCTGGCCGGCCGTATTCCCGGACACCGTCGGTGAGCCAGCCGAGGGCCGCGTTCCGAAGTTGCTCAGGGTCTTCCGCGTGGACCGTCAGTTCCACGAAAAGACCGTGACTGACGTCGGAACCGACCGAGTGGAGTGCGCCCAATGTGAACCGTCCAAGGATCTGACTGGCTTTTGGGCGCACTCTACCCGTCCGCGCTAACCCAGCCCAAAGGGGCTGGTGAACATCTTCCCGATCACGTAGATGGCCATTGACGTGGCGGCTCCCAGCGCGATGTCTCGCTGCTGCTCCGGGGTGGGCTGCCAGACCTGGACCTTCTCCAGGACCGGCACCGTTTCACGCTCGTACCCGTCGGGCCCCTTGCCGCGCTTTGGCATGTTGCGCGTCCACCAGCCGATCACGCCCTTGTATTCCTTGCCCGTGCGGGTGGATCCCTTGCGTTGCTGGGTGGATTCGGCGACCAGCTGCTTCTTCGGGTCCAGCGGGTCCAGGGTCGTGATCTGGGGGAGGTTGTTGCCCCGCTCGACGGTCCGGAAGGTGCCTTCCTTCCGCTCGATCTTCTGCAGCCCCTTGATGTAGCGGTCCAGGGTCTTGGGACCGTCCAGTTCCGCGGTCTTCGCCGACTTCATCTCCCATACGAAGATGTAGTCCGGGAAGATCACAACGATGTCGGCGAAGCCGCCGGTTCCCTTCTTGCGCCCTGCTCCGGGGATGTAGTACTCGGTCTTCACCTGCACGTCCGGGTTGCTCCGCCAGAGGAATCTGAGATAGACGGCCACCGCCGCGACCGCGGCATTGTGGCGGATCCGGTCCGCGGCCATCTCCTTGCCGTCGCGGCCCTTGCGGGTGTCTCCGGAGCCGTTGCCGCTGCTGGTGCTTGTGCTGGTGGTACCGCTGCCGCCGCCCTCGTAATAGAGCATGAGGCCGGTCGGGTCGCTCTTGCTGATCGGGCTGTTGTTGCTGTACGCGTACCCGTTCATCTGCAGCGGGTCCGCGATGTCGACGACCGGGTCGGCCGACAGGAAGCGTCCGGACGCCTGGTCGTACTCGCGCGCGCCGATGTGGGTCAGGCCGGTGGCCGCGTCGTCGATGCCGACGCCGAGGTAACCGCGGCGGTTGGGCCAGGTCGACGGCTTGGGGCCGCGGACCTCGCCGTACGGCTTGAAGGCGCGGCGGGTGACCGTCTGGCCGCTCGCCAGGTCGACGGTCGTACTCGCCGTGCCGAGGTGGTCGGCGAGCAGGGCGTTGAGCTTGTGCCCGGTGGTCGCGCCGTTGGTGGTGGTGCGGACCACCGTGGGGGCGCCGGCGTGGACGTAGGCACGTGCGGCGCGGGTGATGGTGCCCGAGGAGTTCGTGGTCAGCTCGGTCTCGCCCAGGTAGAGGGTCGAGCCCGACGGGGAGTTCTCCAGGACGCGGTTACCGTCGGCGTCGTAGACGTATGTCGTCTTGATGCCGTCGTCGGTGATCGTGTCGAGCTTGTTCTCGGCCGTCCAGTCCAGGTCCTGGGTGGTGTTGGCCAGGTCACGGACCTCGGTGTTGCCCGCCGCGTCGTAGGAGTAGCTGCTGCCCTTGCCGGACGGAGTGGAGCTGATCCACTTCACGGTGTGGGGCTGCGTGCTCCCGTAGCCGTACGAGTAGCCGACGTTCTTCGTCGCGTCCGCCGGGTCGTGCTCCGTCATCGCGGCCCGGTTGCCCAGCCAGTCGAAGGTGAATGACTGGCGGTAGGCGGTGGCGCCGGTGGAGACCGTGGCCGTGGCGGGAGCGGCGGCCGCCAGGGTGCTGCCGAGGGAGGCGTCGGGGCTGGATGTGTCGGTCGCCGCGTCCGGGGCGTCGGCAACCGGGCCGGACGAGGTCTCGTAGTCGGTGCGCGGGCCCCAGGTGGTGCCGTTCGACGCCTTGCAGCCGGTGCCGTTGCCGGTGGGGGCCACGTTGGAGGTCCAGGCGTTGAGCAGTTCGCCCATGACGTCGTACGTGAAGCACTGGGTGTCCCACGTCTCGCCGGTGGCCTCCGCCAGTTTGCGGGCGTGGGAGGTGATGATGCCGGAGGCGTCGTACGCGTAGTAGCTGTCGCTAATGCGGTGGGGGCCCGAGGTCTCGCGGTCCGCGACCGTGCGCTGGAGCTTGCCGGTGCGCGGGTCGACGAAGTTGGTCGTCCACACCCGGTACGGCTGGGAGCCGGAGACCGTGCGCAGGGTCTCGCCGAACGGCGAGTACGTGACGTCGGAGGTGTACCAGGCGAGACCGGAGGTGGACTCGGCCAGGCCGTCGCCGTTGTAGCGGGTGACGACCTTCTCCTTCGCCAGCCCGCCCGCGGCGGGCATGGTGACGGACTCGGGCCGTCCGGTGACCTTGGTGTAGGTGTAGGTGTAGGCGTAGGTCCCGGCGACGCCCGTCGTCATCGCGTTGGCGGGGATGACCGTCTCGCGGCCCGTGGGCCGGTAGCCGGCGTCGTAGCCGGTGACGCGGTTGACGTAGTCGCCGTTCGCGGTGTGCCGGATCGAGGCGACCGGCCGGCCGAGCCCGCCGGGCAGCGAGTCGTAGGTGTACTCCTTGGTCGGGGTGGCGGTCGCGGAGCCCTCGCGGATCTTGGTGATCCGGCCCAGGTCGTCGTACTCCGTGTACGTGGTCAGCGACCGGGAGCTGGTCACCTTGTTGGGCCGGTCGGCGTCGTCGTACCAGGTGTCCGTCTTGCCGGTGTCCGGGTCCGTGGCGGAGGTCACCCGGCCGCGGGCGTCGTATGTGTACGACCAGAGGTTGCCGGCCGGGTCGGTGACCTTGCCGAGGTTGCCGCGGGAGTCGTACTCGTAGCCGGTCGTGCGCCCGGTGGTGCTTGCCGAGCCGTCCTGGCTGTAGTGCTGCACCGAGGTCACCCGGCCGAGGGCGTCGGTCTCGGTCCGGGTCCTCGGGGTGGTCGAACCGGCCGGGTCCACATAGGTGCTGGTGTCGCTGTAGCTGGTGTACGTCGCGTACCTGAAGTCGCCGTCCAGGTAGGTCGAGAGGCGGACCTGCCTTTCCATGCCGTCGTAGCGGCTCTTGGTCCAGCTGGGAACCTGGGCCTTGGACCGGGGGACGAACAGCTCGGCGGCCGGCTCGCCCTTGGCGAGGTACTTGCCGGTCTGCTCGTCGACGAGGCCGTGGTCGTTGTACGTGGTGTCGTTGACGACGCGGCCGGGTCCGTGGGCATCGGTCTGGACCTGCACCTCGCGCATCAGGCCGTCGTAGACGGTGACCTTGCTGCTGTAGGTGCCGTCGTCCTTGAGCGTCTTGACGGTGACGGTGGCGGGGCGGGTCTGGACGCTGGTGGCGATCGCGCTCTGATAGGCGATCACCACGTCGGGGTCCGTCGCGCCCGATCGGGGCGCCGTCCAGCCCTTCACCAGTCGGCCGAGGGCGTCGTATTCGGTGCGTGACGTACGTCCGTTGGCGTCGGAGACCGTCAGCGGGAGGCTGCGTCCGGGGTCGAAGGTGGTCGTGGTGGCGTGGCCCTTGGCGTTGACCAGCTTGCTCGCGGTGAGCGGGCCGCCGTCTGCCGGGGTGTACTGGATCTCGCTGGTGCCCTGGCCCGGCTTGGTGACGGTCCGCACGCGACCCAGGTCGTCGTAGGTGGTGTCGGTGACGATCGAGTAGGACGATCCGGCGCCGTTGGTCTCGGCCAGCGAGGTGATCCGGCCCTTGGTCGGGGTCGCGCCGTAGGTCAGGTCGTCGTAGGTGGTGCGGGTCGCCGTCTTCAGCTGGGTGGCGGGGTCTGCGGTGTCGTAGGCCGCGCAGGAGGTGCCGGTGGTCCGGTCCTCCTTGGGCAGCCCGATCAGCCAGGTCGAAGTGTTGTGTACGTACGTGGTCTTGGTGCAGGTCCGGTCGGAGAGGGTCTCGCCGGAGCCGTTCAGCTTGACCACGTTCGTCTCGACCTGGATGGGCAGACCGTAGGTGTCGTCGACCTGGGTGAGGGTGCGGACGGCCCGCCAGCCGGTGTCGACGCGCTGGATCTCGTCGGTGCGCTCGATGCCGCTGCGATGCGCGAGCAGCGGCTCCATGTCCGCGCCGCTCTCCGCTTCCCGGGCGCGGGACGCGGTCTGCTTGGACCAGGGGAAGGTCAGCGTCCGCTTCTGCCAGCGCTTGTCGGAGTTGAGGTAGACGATGCTCTCCGCCGTCATGCCCGCGTACTGGGGGGCGTCGTCCGCGAGGAGCGTGTACGCGCCCGTGGAGTCCTTGATCTCACCGCCGACGCCCTGGAAGTAGCGCGTCTCCACATACGACTGGGACTGCGGGTCTCCCTGCTGGGAAGTGCTCTTGCTGCCCTTGGTGACGGCCACCTGGCGGTAGCCGCGCCAGTCGCTGTAGGTGCGCAGGGAGGGGCGGGTGAACTCGTCGTCGCTCTTGGACCAGGCGGGGCCGGTGTAGGAGTACTTGGTGACGACGGGTTTGCCGCGTGAGGTGACCTTGTCGGTCTCGGTCACGGAGTGGACGACGTACTTGTTGAACCAGGACTTGGCGGGTGTCTTCTCGTCGCCGTCGGGAGACCAGCGGACGGGGTAGCAGGTGCCGTTGCTCTTGCCCTTGTCCTCGGACGGTTCGCTCGCGCAGCCGCCGGTGTACTCGACCTCGATGTCGCCGCCGAACTCGGTGGCGACGGTGCCGATGCGGGGCCGGGTGAACGCGGGACGCTGGTCGTTCGGTCCGGCGAGGACGAGGTTCGGGAGCTGGCGGTCCTGCAGCCGGGTGCGCAGCGGCGAGGTGGAGCCGACGGAGTACTCGGCGAAGCTGACGCCGTCCTTGTGCTGGAGGGTGCCGGTGGAGTCGCCCGGGGCGTAGCCTCGGCGGGTGATCGAGTTCAGCCACAGGCCCGGGGCGGTGTCGTACCAGTCCTCGGGGAACGACTGGTGGAGCTCGTAGGTGTCCACCTTGCCCAGGCCGGTCTGACCGGCGCGGGCGCCCTTGGTCGTCACCGTGTCCAGGCGCATCTGTGTCCAGAAGGACGGGAAGGCGGGACACAGCTTGGACGTGGACTTGCAGTTGAGGTTGCCGGGGGTGTCCCACCAGGGGCGGTAGGCGCCGGGGTCGTCGGTCTTGGCGAAGTTGGCCGCGTCGCAGGCCGTATCGGACTTCAGACAGCGCTGCTTGACACCGAACTCAACGGCCGCGGACGGCTTCGTCAGGTCGGATCGCATGCCGTACTCGATGGTGGCCGGGTAGGCGTATCGGTCGTACTGCTCGGGTGACTTGAACTTCTTCTTGACGGCGTAGTAGTTCGTCTCCTGCTTCCAGTTGACGACCAGGGTGTTGCCGTGCACGTCGACGATCTTGTCCAGGCCCCAGCGCCAGGCCTGCTTCTTGCCCGCGCCGCAGCGGGAGTCCGCGAACGCGGTGGCGTGGCAGGGTTCGCCGGGGTGGTTGCCGAAGACAGGGACGGTGGAGACGGAGTTGGTGTCGGCGTGGCCGCCGCCGACCTGGTTGAGGCCGAAGTAGTGCTTGGTGCCGTCGGTGGTGGTGAGGATCCAGTACTCGCCGTTGTTGTCGCCGTTGCTGCCGCCGGTCTTGCGCTCGACGCGGGTGCCGTCGTCCTGCTGGGGGCGGTAGATCTCGGTGTCGGTCTCGGGGTTGCTGCCGGAGGGCGCGTCCCGCACCAGCTCCGTGGTCTTGCCCGCCAGGGACATCACCGCGTTGTACGACACCCAGCACAGATCGGAGGTCTTGTCCTTCTTGGCCGTGTTGTTGGGGGCGCCGGAGTTGAGCGTCTTGCGGTCGTCCTGGCAGGAGCGGTAGCGACGCTCGATGTGGCCGGCGTCGTAGTCCCAGCCCTCGCCGACCCAGGAGGCCTGGGGGGAGGAGACCGCGGTACGGCCGTCCACCGTCTGGGAGTTGTAGGCGAAGGCGATACCCGGGGCCGGGCCGGCCGGGGCAGCCGGGATGGTCAGCGGGTACGACCAGGTGAAGGCACCTGACGAGCCGCCCGCTTCCCACTTGCCGTCGGAGACCAGGGGCGTGGCCTTGAAACTGCCGCCGGACCCGCCGCCGGAGTCGACCGCACCGACCACGGCGGCGTCGCCGGTCGCGGCGACCGGGGTGGCCGACGTGCTCGACGTGCGATAACCGGCCTGAACGACGGTAGGACCGGCAGGGGCCGTCGACCCGTTGGCCGAGGCCTGGGAGGTCGTCCCGTCCGCCGCGGTGTCCACCGTCGCCGTGATCGACTGGGTCTTGGTGTCGTTGGTCGTCTCCAGTTCCTCGTACTCCTGGCACGCCTCCACATCGGGCGTGGTCAGGTAGCACTCGGGGAACTGGACGAAGCGCAGCCGGGAGGCCCAGTCGGCGCCATAGAGGTTCTTGAACTTGGCGTAGTCGAGTTTGACCGAGACCGGCACCGACCCGGTCGCGGGTGCCTGCACCTTGACGACGGCGCCGTCGACGCCCTGGGAGACGGCGGAGGTGCGGTCGTAGACCTGGACGCTCCAGGTACCGGTCGGGGCCGCCGCGTCGGGGGCCTGGCCGAGACTGACGGGGAGATCTCCGACGGGGGTGAGTTCCACCTGCCTTGCGGCCGTACTGGCCTGGGCCGCGCCCGCTGCCGAGCCGAAGGTGACCGAGTCGGCGGCGGGGGCGGGTGGCGTGGCAGTGCCGGCCGGCGCCTGCTCCAGGTCCTCGGGGACCTCGACCTTCAGGGTCTCCAGGTCCCGCTCGAAGACCTCGCCGGTGACCGCCTCGTCCTGGCCGAGCGCCTCCAACTCGAGGGTCTCGCGGCCCTTCTCGGCGACCGACGGATCGGGCGGCAGCGCCAGGGCCTGGCTTGGCAGCAGCCCAACAACCAGTGCCACGCCGACGGCCGGCACAGCGGCCCTGCGCAGGCGGCGCACGCTACTGCGGCGGACACGGGCAAGACGACCGAACACGGCGAGGGCCCCCCGGACCACTTGAGGCGGGGCCAGGAACGGACCACGCTTGATGAAACGTCAGATGACGTGAGATGGCGGTAAGTCTGTGGTGGCGCTGTGAAGTTCCGCTACATCAACTGTGTGGATGTGACAATCTTCACGACCCATGAGTGGAGACATCGATCAGCGCGACCCAAGGGTGAGGAAATCGCGGGTAAAGGAAAGGCCGGATCAGGCACGGCCAATCGGGCAATTCGATGACTTTCCGCTCAAGCGGTCCTCGAATGGACCGAGTCGGGAGTTGATTGGTGACATTTGCCCGTCAAAGAGATGACGGGCAGGAACGTTGGCGGCGCATCATCCCCGCCCCGCCGCCGGCCGGCCTGGCTGAACCGCTCGGTTCCCCGCCCCGGCTGCACAGCGTGACGGCAGCCCGCTGATAGGTCATCATCGGCACCCCGGCCGTGCCTTCATCCGTGCCGGTTCCAAGGGGGAAGGGGAACTCGCCCGATGACGCGCAAGGTGCGCAACCGGCTCGGTGCGCCCGGAAAACGGACCACCGCCGCCGTACTGACCACGGCTCTCGCCGCCACCGGCATCACCTTCATCGGCCTCGGCCTCAACGACTCCGATTCGGGCAACGCCCCCAGGAGCAACCGGAACGCCAGGCCGGTCACCGAGGCAGCCGCATTGACGAAGGCCACCAAGACCGGGAAGGCCATCGAGGTCACCGCATCGCGCACCGCCCGGTCGACCACCTGGGCGCGGCCCGACGGGTTCCTGGCCAAGAAGCTGTACTCCTCCCCGGTCCACGCCAAGGTGGACGGCGAGTGGAAGCCCGTCGACTACGACCTGCGGCGCACCGAGGCGGGCTGGGAGCCGAAGGCCACGAACGCCCGCATGGTGTTCTCGGCAGGTTCCAAGGCCGACAGCAGGGGCACCACCTCCCGCGACTCCCAGCAGTCCCACGACGATGCCCGCGCCTCGCGCTCCGGCAGCCACCGGGTGTCCCTGGTCAACCGGATCTCCCTGGTCAAGAGCGTCCGCACCACTGGTGCGACCGACACCGCGAGCCCCCTGGTTACCCTCACCGTCGACGGCCACAGCATCCAGCTGACCTGGCCGGGCCCGGTCCCCGCCCCGGTCATCGACGGCTCGCGCGCGCTGTATCCCGAGATCTTCCCGGGTGCCGATCTCGTGCTGACCGCCGACGACGAGGGCTTCGCCCAGGTACTCGTGCTCAAGAACCGCGCGGCCGCGGCCGACCCCCGGGCCCGGCAACTGTCGTACGGCATCACCTCCGCCGACCTCACCTTCCGGCTCGACCCGGTCACCAGCGCATTGAGCGCGGAGAACGCCTACGGCGACGAGGTCGCGGTGTCACCGACCCCGCTGATGTGGGACAGTGCCGGCTCGCCGGCCGTCACCGACGGCGGCGTCGGCGCCACCGCGCAGCCGACCTCCGAGGAGAGCCCGCAGCCCAGCACACCGGCCACCGAGGAGCCGAGCGGCAGCGCGAGTCCGACCGAGGAACCGATCGAGACCGACGAACAGGGCGACACCGCCCCCGAGACACTCCCGCCGGCCACCGACGGCCCCGAACCCACGGCCTCGGAGTCCCCGCTGCCGACGGCCCCGGCCGAGCCGACGCCCGCGCCCTCGCAGACCGGTTCCGCGGCCACGCTCAGCCTGCCCGGGCTCGACGGGCCCTCGCCGGACTCGCATGGTGAGCTCGTCGAGGCCGATCTGTCCGGCGCGAACTGGTTGCTCACCCCCGTCCCGGACTTCCTCACCGACCCGGCGACCACGTACCCGGTGTTCATCGACCCGTCGGTGAAGAAGCACACCCAGAACTGGACCACCGCGTACAGCCGCCACCCCAACGCCACGTTCTACAACGGCAAGGGCTTCAACAAGGGCGGCACCCACGAGGCCCGTGTCGGCTTCGAGTCGGACACCTGGGGCACCTCGCGCTCGTACTTCAACATCGCCTTCGACAAGGACCTCAAGGGCACGAAGATCACAAGCGCGAAGCTGCGCATGCTCGAGACCTACGCCTGGTCCTGCAGCTCCCGTTCGATGAGCGTGCACCTCACCGGCGCGGTCAACGGACACACCAACTGGAAGAACGCGCCCAAGCTGTCCGACGGCAACAAGCTCGCGTCCAAGAGCTTCGCCCACGGCTACAAGTCCGGTTGCCGCGACGCGTACGAGACCTTCGACGTGCGCAAGGCCGCCCAGAAGAGGGCCGACGAAGGCAGGGACTCGATCACCTTCGGCATGCGGGCCGCCGACGAGAACTCGCAGTACGCCTGGAAGAAGTTCCAGGCCAACGGCGACAACGCCCCGGTCCTGGAACTCGTCTACAACCGCAAGCCGACCATCGACTCCAAATCGCTCGACCTCGGCCCCGACGCCAAGTGCACCACCACCGAACCGTACGTCCGCATGGGCTCCGGGAGCCTGACGTTCACCGCACGCGGCTCCGACAAGGACAGCAACCTCGACTACCTCGACTTCGACCTGTGGGCGACCGGCAAGTGGGACACCACCGGTGACCTGCTCGGCTCCACCGGCAAGGTCTCCGTCGGCGGCGACAAGGACACGGCGCTGCGCACCACCAGCGCCTTCTCCACCAGCAAGCTCACCAACGGCACCCTGTACTCCTGGCGGGTACGGGCCGTGGACGACGCCAACGCCAGCTCCTCGTACACACCCGCCACGACGCCGTGCCGCTTCGTCCTGGACACCACCGCACCCAAACCGCCGAAGGTCAGCTCCACCGACTTCCCGAACGCCGACGGCACCGAGAACGGCTTCGGCAACGACGCCGAGGACGCCAACTGGTCCACGAAGAAGTTCGGAACGGCCGGCTCCTTCACCGTCCGCGCACTCAACACCGACGTCGTCCGCTACGAGTACGGCTTCAACTCGGCGAACTACCCGTTCTCCCTGAACCGCACCTCCGGGACGGCCACAAGCGTCAGCGCCACCCTCGCGAACGCCAAACCGCCGACGGCCGGACCCAATGTGCTGTACGTGCGCACCGTCGACGGCGCGGGCAACCCCTCACAGCCGACCAAGTACTTCTTCTACGTCACCCCACGCGACCAGGCCGACTCCCCCGGCGACTTCACCGGCGACAAACTCCCCGACCTGATGGTCGTCTCCGACGCTGGCAACCTGGTCATGTATCCCTCCCAGGCCCTCAACGACCTGACCAAGGGCAGCGGCGACCTGGACTACTCCATGTCCGGCGCCTACCGGGCCAACCCCGACAAGGACCCCAACGGCGACGACCTGCCACCGTTCGTCTCCGCCCCCTCCGGTCACTTCAAGGGCGCGCTGATCACCCACAACGGCGACATCTACGGCGGCGACGGCCTGCAGGACCTGGTCGTACGCCTGGGCGACAAGCTGTGGGTGTACCCCGGCGACGGCTATGGCGCGGTCAACATCGACCGCCGCGTGGAGATCCTCCTCCCGGCCAACGCGCCGAGCCCCGCATCCCTCACCCAGATCGTCTCCGCAGGCGACGCCACCGGCGACGGCCGCACGGACTTCTTCGCCACCATGGGCGACGAACTGTGGGCCTTCACCGGCTACCACGGCGCCACCATCGACCAGGCGATCCGCCTGTCATCCTCACCCTGGACCGAACGGGACATCGTCACCGTGGCCGACATCAACGGCGACGGCGTGACGGACATGGTGTACCGCACCGACGTCTCCGGCCGGCTCCTGTACCGCAAGGGCAAGGCGAGCGGCACCGGTACCGACCTCAACTCCCTGGCCAGCGCCGCCAACTCCGCGGACGGCGTGGACAACGTCTACGGCGCATCGGGCTGGGGCAGCGACAACATCTATCTGCTCATCGGCACCCCGGACGCCAACGGCGACTCCATCCCCGATATCTGGACCGTCCACACCAACGGCACCGTGCGCTTCTACGCCGGCAGCCGCACGGCCCTCTCCGGCTCGGGCACGGAGATCATCGGCACGGCAAGCTACTGGAAGAACCGGATCGCCATCGGCTGAGCGAGGAGCACGAGCGACGAGGGGCCGACCGCCGACACGTGGCGGTCGGTTCCTCGCGGCGTGTGACCTCGCGCTCCTAAAAGAAGCCGAGCTTCTTCGGGGAGTACGAGACCAAAAGGTTCTTCGTCTGCTGGTAGTGGTCGAGCATCATCTTGTGCGTCTCGCGGCCGATGCCGGACTGCTTGTAGCCGCCGAAGGCGGCGTGCGCCGGGTAGGCGTGGTAGCAGTTGGTCCAGACACGGCCCGCCTGGATCGCGCGCCCGGCGCGGTAGGCGGTGCTGCCGTCGCGGGTCCAGACACCGGCGCCGAGGCCGTACAGGGTGTCGTTGGCGGTGGCGATGGCGTCGTCGAAGTCGCCGAAGGAGGTGACGGCGACGACCGGGCCGAAGATCTCCTCCTGGAAGACGCGCATGCGGTTGTCGCCCTCCAGGATCGTGGGCCGCACGTAGTAGCCGCCGGCCAGTTCGCCGCCCAGTTCGGCGCGTTCGCCGCCGGTGAGGACCTTGGCGCCCTCCTGCTGGCCGATGTCGAAGTACGAGAGGATCTTCTCCAGCTGGTCGTTGGAGGCCTGGGCGCCGATCATCGTGGAGGTGTCCAGCGGATGGCCCTGGACGATCTTCTCGGTGCGGGTGACGGCGGCCTCCAGGAAGGCGTTGTAGTGGCCGCCCTGGATCAGCGCGCGGGACGGACAGGTGCACACCTCGCCCTGGTTGAGGGCGAACATGGTGAAGCCCTCCAGCGCCTTGTCGTAGAAGTCGTCGTCGGCGCTGGAGACGTCGTCGAAGAAGATGTTGGGGCTCTTGCCGCCCAGCTCCAGGGTGACGGGCTTCAGGTTCTGCGAGGCGTACTGCATGATCAGCCGGCCGGTCGTCGTCTCGCCGGTGAAGGCCACCTTGGCGACGCGCGGACTGGAGGCGAGCGGCTTGCCGGCCTCGACGCCGAAGCCGTTGACGATGTTGACGACGCCGGGCGGCAGCAGGTCGGCGATCAGGCTCATCCAGAAGTGGATGGAGGCCGGGGTCTGTTCGGCGGGCTTGATGACGACGGCGTTGCCCGCGGCCAGCGCCGGCGCGAGCTTCCACGTCGCCATGAGGATCGGGAAGTTCCAGGGGATGATCTGCGCGACGACGCCCAGGGGCTCGTGGAAGTGGTAGGCGACGGTGTCGTCGTCGATCTCGGCGAGGCTGCCCTCCTGGGCGCGGATGGCGCCCGCGAAGTAGCGGAAGTGGTCGATGGCCAGCGGGATGTCGGCGGCGAGGGTCTCCCGGACCGGCTTGCCGTTCTCCCAGCTCTCGGCGACGGCCAGTTCCTCCAGGTGCGCCTCCATGCGGTCCGCGATCCTGCCCAGGATGTTGGCCCGCTCGGTCACGGATGTACGGCCCCAGGCGGGCGCGGCCGCGTGAGCGGCGTCCAGGGCCCGTTCGACGTCCTCGGCGGTGCCGCGGGCGATCTCGGTGAAGTCCTCGCCGGTGACCGGGGTCGGGTTGCCGAAGTACTCGCCGCGCGCGGGCGGGACGTACTCGCCGCCGATCCAGTGGTCGTAGCGCGATTGGTACGACATGATCGCGTCGGCGGTACCGGGGTTGGCGTACCGGGTCATGGGGCGGCCTCCCATAGCGAGCCGCCCGCTCCGTCGCGGACGGCGGTTGACCGGACCGTAGGGCGCGCAAGGTTGCAACAGGGTTGCGGCGGAGCGCCACCGCGGAACTACACTCGGCAGCACCCCACCCGGTGCCGCCGGGCACCGGACCGTGCCGACTCCCGGGGACCGCCATGACTGTGTCGTACGCGACGTCCTACGCGGCCTGGCCGCCGGGGACGGATCCCGACCTCCTGCGGCGGGACGTGGCGCGCGCCCACGAGGAGTTCCTGTCGACGGGCCGGTCGCCGCGGCCGTTGCGCGATGTCGTCCGCGACTCCTGGCGGCGCTCGCTCAGCCGCGGTGTCGACCCGGAGGCCGACGGTCCCCGCTCCCCCGGGCTCGGCGGCGCGGAGCTGCGGGAGTACCGGCGGGAGCATCCGATGGCGGCCGTGCTGCCCGTGGTGCGCAGCCTGCTCGTCGAACCGGCGCAGGACAGCGACCAGTTGGTGGCGATCGGCGACGAGCACGCCCGGTTGCTGTGGGTCGAGGGCACTCCGGGGCTGGCGGCACGCGCCGAGCGGATCGGCTTCGTCGAGGGCGCGGAGTGGGCGGAGGAGGCGGCCGGCACCAACGCCCCCGGCACCGCGGTCGCCCTCGGCCGGCCGCTGCAGATCTACGCGGGCGAGCACTTCATCCGGCCGGTGCACCCGTGGAGCTGCTCGGCGGCCCCGGTCCGCGACCCGGACACCGGGGCCGTGATCGGGGTGATAGATCTGACCGGCGGCGACCACATCGCGGCGCCGCACGCCCTGGCGCTGGTACGGGCCACCGTGGCGGCGGCGGAGGCCGAGTTGCGGCTGCTGCGGCTGCGGGGCGCGCTGCCGTCCGCGCAGGCACCGGCGACCGGGACCGCGACGGCCCGGCTGGAGGTGCTGGCGCGCGACCGGGCGTTGCTGGTGTCCCCGTACGGGACGGTGGAACTGAGCCCGCGCCATTCGGAGATCGTGTTCCTGCTGGCCCGGCATCCGCGGGGGCTGGGCGCCGACGCGCTCGCGGCACGACTGCACGAGCACGAGTCGGCGCGGGTCACGATGCGGGCCGAGATGTCGCGGCTGCGCCGGCTGCTCGACTCCCAGGTGCTGGGCTCGCGCCCGTACCGGCTGTTGCTGCCGGCCACCACGGACGCCGACGAGGTGCGGGCCCTCCTCTCGCGCGGCGCCCACCGCCGGGCCCTTGCCCGCTACCCCGGCGCGCTGCTGCCGGGCTCGGACGCCCCGGCCATCGTGGACGCGCGGGAAGAACTCGACTGGGCCCTGCGCCGCGCCCTGCGGGAGCGCGGCGACGCCAGACTGCTGCTCGACTGGCTCGACCGCCCCGGCAACCACGACGACGTCGACCTGCTCCAGGCGGCGCTGCGCGCCCTGCCCCGCGAGTCGCCGCGGCGTCCCGTGCTGCGGGCGCTGCTCGACCGTGCCCGGCTGTGACCTCCCGGGGCACACTGGTGGGGTGGACGATCCGAGCATCGCAGAAGTGAGCACCGCGGCCCGGCTGGCCGACCCGGCCGAGGGCATCGGCATGGACGAACTGGGCCTGGCGGCGCGCAATCACGCACTGCCCCTGGAGGCGCTGCGCTACGACGTCACGCCCCCGGGCCTGCACTATGTGCTGGTCCACTTCGACATCCCGTGGGCCGACGCACGGACCTGGCGGCTCACGATCGGCGGCGAGGTCCGCACCCCGCTCGAACTGTCCCTGGACGACCTGCGCCGCTACCCGGCCGTCACGCACCGGGTCACCATGGAGTGCGCGGGCAACGGACGCGCGGGGCTGGCCCCCCGGCCGGTCAGCCAGCCCTGGCTGACCGAGGCGGTCGGTACGGCCGACTGGACGGGGGTGCCGCTGCGCACGCTGCTCCGGGAGGCGGGCGTCGGGCCCGGCGCCGTCGAGGCGGTCTTCACCGGCGCCGACCACGGCGTCGAGCGCGGGGTCGAACAGGACTACCAGCGGTCGCTCACGGTCGCCGCCGCCACCGCGGAGGACCCCGAGGTCCTGGTGGCGTACGCGATGAACGGCGCACCCCTGCCACCCCAGCACGGCCACCCGGTCCGGCTGGTCGTCCCCGGCTGGTACGGCATGGCGCACGTCAAGTGGCTGCGCGACATCACGCTCACCGACACGCCCTTCACCGGTTTCCAGCAGGCCGTCGCCTACCGCTTCCGCCAGGAGGCGGGTGAGCCCGGAGAGCCGGTGACGCGGATCGCGCCGCGCGCCCTCATGGTGCCGCCCGGCTTCCCCGACTTCATGACGCGCACCCGCGTCGTACGGCCGGGCCCGCAGCGGCTGGAGGGCCGGGCGTGGTCCGGCCGGGCGCCCGTCACCGGGGTGGAGACGAGTACGGACGGCGGCCGCACCTGGCGCGAGGCCGAACTCGACGACGCGGGGCACCCCTGGGCGTGGCGGCACTGGCACACGACCTGGGAGGCGACGCCCGGGCACCATGTGCTCAGCGTCCGTGCCACCGACGCGGAGGGGCACACCCAGCCGCTGGAGCAGCCGTGGAACCGCGGCGGCTTCGGCAACAACCTGGTGCAGCGGGTACCGGTGGTCTGCCTGGCGGACGGCGCCTGAGGCCCGCGCGGCGCGGGCATCCGTGCGGCACGGGCATCCGGTGCCCGTCCGTCACCCCGGCAGGCGCGTTCCTTCCGGAAGCCGCACCCCGAACTCGTCCGCCAGGACCCGCAGTACCTCATCCGCGTCGGCCAGCTCCCGCTCCTCGCGGGTGCCGTCGGCTGCCGTCTCCGTCAGACGGCGCCCGTTCAGCGACAGATGGGTGTCGGCGGTCGTGCGCTGGGCGTGGACCCCGCGGGCGAAGGGAGAACGGGGGTTGGTCGCGATGTGCCAGTTGATGACCTCGTAGTCGGGGGCCTCGAACGGTTCGACCGTGAAGGCGTACTGGTCCTCCCACGCGCCGCCGCCGGGGCCGTCGCCGGGGCCGGTGGCGTACGTCTGCAGCTTCCACAGCTCCAGCGGCCCGTCGTGAGGCGCGTGGACCAGCCGGTGACGGCGCGGGACGTCGTGCAGTTCGCTCCCCGCGACCAGCGGCAACGGCTCCAGCAGGGCGCCGATGCTGCCGAAGCCGACGTCGCTCACATACGGCACGGGCTCCCCGGGCACGCCGGTGAGCATCAGCATGTGGGTCCGGGGGCGGACGTCCCCGGGCTTCGCCCCCACCAGGACGCGCGCGGTGAGCAGCGTGACACGGAACCCGAGGGCGGTGAGCGCCGCAGCGAACAGGGTGTTGTGCTCGTAGCAGTAGCCGCCGCGCGTACCGCGGACGAGCTTGGCCTCCAGGTCCGGCAGCGCGAGGGAGGGCGCACGGCCGAGGACCGGATCCAGGTTCTCGAACGGAATGCCCAGCATGTGGGCGCGGTGCACGGACCGCAGCACCTCCGCCGTGGGCCGGCGCTCCCCGGTCCAGCCGATGCGGGCGAGATAGGCGTCGAGATCGAGGGTCATACGCCCACGGTACGGATGCGCGGGGATCGCCACGGCGGGCGAGGGGCCCACCGGTCCGGGCGGGCCGGTCGTCCCGCGCCGGGACCGTGGCGCGGCGGCGCCGCCGTTCCTGGGGGCGGCAGGGCCAGGCACGGCCCCGGAGGGCGAACTACCGTGGTGCGCATGGACGGCTCGAATGCGATCGGCGACTTCCTGCGTGCCCGGCGGGAGCTCGTCCGGCCCGAGGACGTCGGTCTCACCGGCGGCGGCCTGCGGAGGGTGCGGGGGCTGCGGCGGGAGGAGGTCGCGATGCTCGCGGGCATCAGCGCCGACTACTACCTCCGGCTGGAGCAGGGCCGGGACCGCAATCCGTCCGCGCAGGTCCTGGAGGCGCTCGCGGGAGTGCTGCGGCTGGACGCCGACGCGACGGCGTACCTGATCGGGCTGGTCGGGCCCAGGCCGCGCCGGAGCAGGCGCCCGGCCCCGGAGAAGGTGCCGGGCCACCTCCTTCAGCTCCTCGACCAGCTGCCGATGCCGGCGCTGGTACAGGGCAGATACTTCGACGTCCTGGCCGCGAACCCCCTGGCCCGGGCCCTGTCCCCGAACAACGTGCCGGGGGTGAACCGGCTCCGCGCGGCGTTCCTGGACCCGGAGGAGCGGGAACTGCACCGGGACTGGCAGACCGCCACGGTGAACGCGGTCGCGAGCCTGCGGGCGGTGGCCGGGCCCGATCCCGACGACCCCCGGCTGGCCGCGCTGGTGGGGGAGCTGTCGCTGAAGAGCGACCGCTTCCGGAAGCTGTGGGCGCGCCACGACGTGCACCGGCGCGAGGGCGCGCTGGCCCGGATGCGGCACCCGCAGGTCGGCGACATGGATCTGTACCGGGAGAAGCTCACGGTCAACGGCACCGACGGACAACTGCTGGTGATCTACCACGCCGAGCCGGGATCGGAGGCGGCCCGCTCGCTGGCCCTCCTCGGGTCGCTGGCCGCCGGCACCGCCGGCGGGAGCGGCCGTCCCGCGGCCCCCGCCCGGGCGGGCGAGGCCCGGGAGCGGACCGTCAGCGGCGAGGCCGGGACCGAGCCGGGGCGCTGACCGGGACCAGGTCAGGCCGGGTCAGGTCGGCCCTGCGCGTCGGTTTTCGGCGCGCGGACCAGCAGGAACTGCGGGTGGCGGCGCCGGGTGAAGCCCATGGCCTCGTAGAGCCGCAGCGCGTTGGTGTTGTTCCCCGCCGCGTGGAGCAGCGGCGTGTCGCCGCGTTCCTCGATGACGGCGGCGACGGCGCGCACCAGGCGGCTCGCCAGGCCGCGGCCGCGGTGGTCGGGGTCGGTGCAGACCGCGCTGATCTCCGTCCAGCCCGGCGGGCGCAGCCGCTCGCCGGCCATGGCGATGAGACGGCCGTTCTCCCGGATTCCCAGGTAGCTGCCGAACTCGACGGTGCGCGTCCGGAAGGGCCCCGGCCGGGTACGGGCGATCAGGTCCAGGATGTCGGGGACGTCGCCGGGCCCGAGCCGTACGGCCTCCGGGTCGTGCTCGGCGCGCAGTGCGGTGCCCACCATCTGGACGCCCTCCCCGCCCTCCACGACGTCCCAGCCCGCGGGCGGTACGGGCGAACCCGTGACCAGGGCGGTGCCGCCGGGGCCGATCAGCCCGGCCAGGTCGTGCCAGGCCGCGGGGTCGGCCTGGTCGGCGACGGCGGCGAAGGGGGACATCTCGGCCGGATAGCGGGCGGCGCGGCCGCGGACCTCCGCGAAGCGGGCGTGCGCGCCGCTCAGGGCGGCCCACACGGGGTTGTCCAGGGGGTGCGGGGCACCGGCGTCGGCGGGCTCGCCGCCGGACTCCGACTCCGCGGGATGGGCGTGATCGACGCTGGTGGACATGGGTGGTGCGGGTCTCCGTCCATGAGGGGCCGACGGCTGTCGGGTGGGTCAACAGCGTCGTGCCCTCGCGCAATCCCGGCCGGTGCCGGGACCTCTCACCCTAGGCTGTGGCGATCTCGGAGCGTTGCCTGCCCCGGGGCGGGCCGCGGCGGTGCCGCCGGCCGGGTTGCGCGGCGCGACCGCCGTAATAGCGTGGCCGGGAGGCGGGGGCTCGCCCCACCAGGGAGATGGGCGTATGGCCACACTCGTCGCCGTCAGCGTCGGCCTGCCGAAGAACGTGCCGTGGCAGGGCCGGACGACGTACACGGGCGTCTGGAAGGAACCTGTCTCCGGGCCGCGCATGGTCCGGCGGCTCAACATCGACGGTGACGGCCAGGGAGACCTCGGCGGGCACGGCGGGGAGCAGCGGGCGGTGCTCGTGTACCAGCTGGACTCGTACCGCCACTGGCAAAAGGAGCTCGGACGGGACGACTTCGCCTTCGGCCAGTTCGGCGAGAACTTCACCGTGGACGGGCTGCCCGACGACGAGGTGTGCATCGGGGACCGGTACCGCATCGGCGGCGCGGTCTTCGAGGTCACGCAGCCCCGGGTGACCTGCTACCGGGTGGGGATGCGCATGGCCGAGCCCAGGATGGCCGCGCTGCTGGTGGCCCATGGGCGCCCGGGCTTCTACTTCCGGGTCCTGGAGGAAGGCGAGGTCACGGCCGGGGACGAGATCGTCAAGCTGGAGACCGGGCCCGAGGCGATGACCGTCGCCGAGATGGACGCGCTGCTCTACCTGCCGGGACACCCGCGCGAGCAGGTCGAGCGCGCGCTGCGGATCCCCGCGCTGAGCCCAGGGTGGCAGGCGTCGATGCGGGCGCTGCTGGACACCCCGGCGGGGGACGGCGCCACGGCGGGCAACCCCGGGCTGACGGGGGCGGCGGCCCCTCCCCCGGCGTGGCCGGGCTTCCGCCCGCTGCGGGTGGCCCGGGTCCGGGAGGAGAGCAGCAGCATCTTCTCGCTGACCCTGGCCGCGCAGGACGGGAGCCCCCTGCCGGCCGGGATGCCGGGCCAGTTCCTCACCCTCCGGATGCGGCCGGATCCCGAGGGCCCGCCGCTGGTCCGCACCTACTCCCTGTCGGGGCGGCCCGGCGCGGCGGAGTACCGGATCAGCGTCAAGCAGGAGCCGCACGGCGCGGGCAGCGGTTTCCTGCGGCGGCATGTACGGGAGGGCGACCTGCTGGACGTCGCCGCGCCGCGCGGCACCTTCGTCCTCGGCGAGGGCGACACGCCGGTGGTGCTGCTCTCCGCCGGAGTGGGCGCCACGCCGGTGATGGCCATGCTGTACGCGCTGGCCGACGCCTGCGGCCGGCGCGAGGTGTGGTGGCTGCACGTGGCACGCGACGGCGAGAACCATCCGTTCGCCGCGGAGTCCCGGTCCCTGGTGGGGCGGCTGGCGGGGGCGCACGCGTACATCGCCTACAGCAGGCCGCGTGCGGCCGATCGCGAGGGCGCCGACTACACGCGGGCGGGCCGGCTCGACGCGGAGCGGATCGCGGCGCTCGAGCTGCCGCCGGACGCGGACGCCTACGTCTGCGGGCCCCAGGCCTTCATGGACGACATGACGGAGGCGCTGGTGGCCGGGGGGCTGCCCGCGGAGCGCGTCCACACCGAGACCTTCGGCGCGCTGTCGTCGATCAACCCCGGCGTGGTGGACGCGACGGCCCGCGCCCCGCACCGGCCCGCTCCCCCGCCCGGGGAGCCGACGGGGCCGTCGGTGTCCTTCGCCCGCAGCGGGATCAGCGTGCCGTGGCACCCGGGGTACGGGACGCTGCTCGAACTCGCCGAGGCGTGCGACGTGCCGACCCGCTGGTCGTGCCGTACGGGCGTCTGCCACACCTGCGAGACGCCGGTCCTGACCGGCGGCGTCGCGTACGCGCCGGAGCCCGTCGACGAGCCCGCCGAGGGCAACGCGCTCATCTGCTGCTCGCGGCCGCGGACGGACCTGGTGCTGGACCTGTAGGACGCCCGACCGCCACCCCCGACGGTCAGCCGCGGGTCGCGGGCTGGGGGAGGTCCTGGTTCTCCAGGGCCATGAGCTGGTCCGCGGTCGGGTCGTCCAGTTCGGCGACGCGCTGCGCCTGCCGTTCGGTCATCTCCTGGAACATCTGGCGGGCGGACCGGCCGTTGCCGAAGCCCTCGCCTCGTGGCAGGAGCTCGAAGAGGCGGGTGAGCTCCTCGCGGGCGGCGGGGGTCAGCTCGTACTGGTGCTCCGCGGCCTGGTACTCGACGATCGAGACCAGTTCGTCCGCGCCGTAGTCCTCGAAGAGCAGCGTGCGACCGAAGCGGGAGGACAGGCCGGGGTTGGAGCTGATGAATCGGTCCATGTCGCCGGGATAGCCGGCGGCGATGACGACGACGTCGTCGCGGTGGTCCTCCATGAGCTTGACCAGGGTGGCGACGGCCTCCGTGCCGAAGTCGTTCCCGGCCCCGACCGGGGCGAGGGTGTAGGCCTCGTCGATGAAGAGCACACCCCCCAGCGCGCGGTTGAAGGCGGCGGTCGTCTTGGGGCCGGTGTGGCCGACGTACTCGCCGACCAGGGCCGTGCGGTCGACCTCCACGAGGTGGCCCTCGCGCAGCAGGCCGAGGGCCTTCAGGAGCCTGCCGTAGAGGCGGGCCACGGTGGTCTTGCCGGTGCCGGGATTGCCCGCGAAGATCAGGTGCCGGCTGAGCGGCGGCGCGGGCAGCCCGGCCTCTTCGCGGCGCCGGACCGTCTGCATCAGCTTCACCAGCGAGCCGACGTCGTGCTTGACGCGGTCGAGGCCGACGAGGGCGTTCAGCTCGCCCAGCAGATCCTCCAGGGTCTCCTCGGGCGCTTCCTCCTCCCCGTCCGCCACGGCCGGCGGGCGGGTCCCGGCCGCCGGGGCGGCGGGGGCGCCCGGGACCGCCGGCACCGCCGGGGCGGCCGCGGGTTCCCCGAACGTCAGCGGGACGCCGTCCGCGGTGCAGTCCTCGAGCCGCGGCGCCGCACCCTCGTCCGTGCCGAGCGCGTCCGCGCAGTCCCGGATCCGGCAGTGCCGCAGGACGGGATCCGCTCCGGCGCCCACGTGGAGCGCGGGGAAGCCGGAGCCGGACACGTCGAGGGAGGTGAAGGTGCCGCCCGCGCCCTCGGCGAGGAAGACGCCGTTCTTGGCGGGCCGCTCGATGCGCAGGTCCGCGACCGAGGGCCGGGCCCCCGTCCACACGACGACGCCGGATCCGGCACAGTCCTCCACCGAGCCGCCGTTGACGGTGGCTTCGGCACCCTTGTCGACGACGACGCCCGCCGCGCCCGCCCCGGTGACCCGAATGCCGGTGAGGACCGCGGTGCCGCCGGTCGCGACCTGCACCCCGATGTCCTTGGTCCCGGTGACCGTGGTGTGCTCGACCCGGCTCTCGGACGCGGAGCCGACGCCGATGCCCGTCGCGACGTCGTCGATGCGGCAGCCGGTGACCGTCGCCACGGCCTGCTCGGCCACGGCGACGCCGGTCATGGCCACGTTCCTGATCCCGCAGTCCGCGAGTTCGAGGCGGGCCTCTCCCGCCGCGTGGACGCCGTGCTCCGCGCAGTCGCGGACGAGGCAGTCCGTGAGCCGTCCGGTGGCCGTGCCGGACAGGTGGACGGCGCTGAACGCGCTGCGGTCGATCCGGCAGTCCGCAAGCCGGGCCTGCGCGGCGCCCGTGACGAGCAGCCCGTTGGCGCCCGCGTCGGCGACGGCGCAGCCCTCCGCGTTGAACACCCCGTTGTCCTGGACGACCACCCCGCTGGCGGAGGCGCCGCGGATCCGGCAGTCGGTGAGCTCGGCGCGCGCCGTGCCGGTGACGTGCACACCGGCCGCGCCGGGCGACTCGATCCGCAGCTCGCCGGCCGTGGCCTCGGCTGCCTCCTCCAGCAGCAGCCCGGCCCGGCCGGTGCCGGTCAGCGTGGAGTCGGCGAGCCGCAGGCGTGCGCTGCCGCGCAGCCGGACGCCCGATCCCGACGTACGGTCGAGGCGCAGGCGGGCCGCGTCCAGCCGGGCCGTGCCCGACAGGACGACGCCCGTGCCGTCCACGCCCGTGACGCTCGTGTCCTCGACCCGGGCACGGACCGCGCCGGCCAGGTGCAGGCCGGCCAGCCGGGCGCGTTCGAGGCGGCAGCGCCGCAGGATCAGGGCGGTCGTCCCGCTCTCCTCGTCCTCGGGGCCGCGGGCCTGTATGCGGCCGCCCTCGACGGCGCAGTCCTCCAGCACCAGTCCGGCGCGCGGCGAGACGGTGATCGCGGGCGCGCCGTCGTCGGCTCCCCACACGGTGACGCCGTGCACGGCGCAGTCCGGGCCGTCGACGGTCAGCGCGGGCCGGTCCCCGGGGGGCGCGGCCAGCACGACGCTGCCGCGGCCGTGCTCCGCCGTGAGCACGACGGCACGGTCCAGCACCACGGCCTCGGTCCAGGTGCCCGGGGCGATCACCACCACGTCGCCGGGGGCGGCGGCGCGCACCGCGTCGGCGATCCGGTGGAAGGCCCCCCGGCCGCCCTGTCCTTTCGGTGCCACGGTGTGACGCGTCATGTTCCGGATCCTCTACTGCTTCTGCTGGGTGCCGGCCGGTGGTGCCTGGTACCAGGACGGGTTGATGCTCGCACGGTAGGCACCGGTCAGGTAAACCGACTGGATCGACTTCTCGAAGATCTTGAAGGGTAGCTGGATCCAGAAGTCCGCGAAGCCCTGCCGGTGGAAGAGCCGGCTGCCGCCACCCAGCACCATCACGTTCTTCACCAGAGCGGTGGAGGCCGCGGTCGTCAGTGCCGCGGTGGCGTTGATGCCGCCGTCCAGGAAGGCGTCCGCGCCGCTGAGCCTGACCGTGTTCCCGTTGGCGTCGCTCACTCCCCACACGGCGGCGTTCATGGCGCCGTTGACCCACCCCGAGATCACGCTGGTGCCCGCGCTGAAGGTGAAGTCGTAGATGCCTCCGCGCCAGCGC
Source organism: Streptomyces sp. NPDC026673 (assembly GCF_040638135.1). Taxonomy (NCBI): domain Bacteria; kingdom Bacillati; phylum Actinomycetota; class Actinomycetes; order Kitasatosporales; family Streptomycetaceae; genus Streptomyces; species Streptomyces sp. NPDC026673. The sequence goes on from NZ_JBEZXR010000067.1 coordinate 29,750, forward strand.
GTCGGGGTCTCGTTACCGGCCCACTCGTTGGTCCAGGTCTTGTCGTGGTTGAACGGCCTGCGCTGCGGGTGCTTGCCGCCGTCGATGTTGGCCAGGGTCGTCTTGAGGTTGCCGAGGTTTCGGAGCCCCGGGATCCGGTTCTCGTGCACCGCGATGCCCAGACCGGTCTTGACGCCCGAGGACACGGCGGCGTTGGCGAACGCCTTGAGCGCGTCCTTGCCGGTGAACGGCTTGTTCTGGGCCGCGGCCACGATGCCGTTCACGGCCAGGTTGGCGCCGAACTCCAGGACGAACTCCTGGCCGAACTCCAGGGCGGCCTTGTACGCCACCGTCCGCCAGTACGGCTCGTACCGGGCCTCGCGGAGCGCCGCACCGGCGCCGTCGGGGGCAACCGTGCCCGACCACGGCATGCGCTGGGCCTCGCGGATCCGGCGTCCCCAGCCGCGGATCTCCGTCAGCGGCCCGCGGTGGTCGTACTCGTTGCCGACCAGCCTCATCTGGTCGAACGGACCGCCGCGCTCCCAGACCAGGCCGCTGTCGGTGCGCTGGGCGACGAGTTCGCCGCCGGCATCGTAGCGGTTCCACCGGCCGCGCCAGGCGTCGGTCTCCAGGTAGCCGGTGCCCTCCGCCCTGCGCTCGCGGACCACGGATCCGTGGTCGAACTCCTTCCACACCGAGTGCGGGGTCGCGGCCGCGGGGTCGTACTCGCGCACCCGCAGCGGGCCGCCGAGGCCGACCGGGACCTCGCGGAGCCGGACGGTGGCACCGTCGGCGCCGGGCAGCGGCCGCAGTTCGTCACGGAAGTGCCGTGCGCCGCGGGACCACTGGTCCTGCCAGGCCGTGCCGTTCCACCAGGTGCGGACCTGCTGCCCCGGGGCGGAGGCGACCGGGTTCCCGTTCCGTTCGTACGTCGACGTCGGCCAGCGTTCCCCGGCGGACGTGTCGCGCCAGGCCTCCACGTAGCGGCCGTTGTCCAGCATGCGGCGCTCGCGCACGAGCCTGCGGTCCGCGTCGAGGTCCCGGAAGGAGTCGTCCCACGACAGCTTCGGGTCGTCGGAGCCGCGGAAGAACTCCCTGGTGCCGGAACGCCCGAGGTGATTGCCCTGGGCGTCCGTCTCCCGCCACGTCCACTTCGCGGAGTCCGCCCGCCCCAGGCCCTCGATGAAGCTGTTCGCGGCGCCATCGGGGTTCGGGTACCGCATGCCGGTGAGGTTGCCGTGCGCGTCGCGGGTGACCCAGGCGCCGCGGCCGGAAGGATGTCCGACGACCGGCGCGTCGACGTACTCGCGCACGACTCCGTCCGCCAGACCCTCGCGCGCGACCCTCAGGCGGCCGTCCGGCCCCTGGAAGCGGTCCTGCCACAGCGGGCCGTCGGGGGACCCTTGTTGCGGGACGCGGTAGCCGCGCCGGCCGCCGGAGTCCTCCCAGGGCACGTACGAGGCGTCGGCCGGGGCGTAGCCGGGGCCGCGGGCGTGATCGCCGACCTTCAGCGTGGTGCCGTCGTGCAACGTGGCCGTGAGGCGCGCGAAGTCGCCGTTCGCCGTGAGGTCCAGGACGGCGCCGTCGAGGCCGACGTAGCGCACGCCCGAGGACGCGGCACCGGTCCCGTTGCCGATCGGCCGCTTCTGCCAGGTGAACAGCTGGTACGCGTTGTCGCCGAGCACATGGGCGTAGGCGCCCTGCGCGTGCCCCGCACCCGGCAGCAAGCCCTTGCGGACCCAGACCGGGGGACGCTGCTCGCGCCACCGCTCGGTGACCAGCAGGTGGCCGTCGACGACCTCGGCCTTGCCGGCCTCCTTGCCGTGCGGCGACTGGCGCTGCCAGGTCCCGTCGGTCTTCCACCCGCCGGGCGCGGCCGCGTCCTGCACGAGCCTGTGCTCCTCGTACTGGCCGGCGTGTTCGGGCAAGTGGCCCATGCCCCACTTGCGCTGCACGAGGGTCTGCCCGTCGTCGGCGAGGTCGGTCCAGCCGGAGTCGTACCGGTCCGGGGTCCGCGGGCCGTCGGCGAGTTCCTTGGCGGCGCCGTCGTAGCGGTGCCAGCGCAGCTCGCCGTTCTCGTTCTTCAGCGCCAGCGTGTGACCCGTGCCGTTGCCGTGCTTCTGCAGACCGCTCTGGTACTCGTGGACGACGTTGCCGCGCCCGTCGAGGTCCCGCCAGCCGGTGCCCGCGGTGTCGTACTCGCGGATCCCCGCACCCGACAGCGTGGCCTCGTCACCCCAGCGCGCCCAGCTCGTACGCGGGTTCGCACGGCCGAAGTCGATGGTGTCGGTGCGACGGAAGGAGTCGAGGAGCCCGCCGCCGGGCAGCACCCGGCGTTCGAAGACGGGGACCGGTGCGCCGGTCGCGCTGAGCAGCACCACCCTGCCGTTCGCGGCGCCCGTCAGGTCCGCCCTGCCCTGGTGGAACACGCCCGTTCCGGTGCCGGCGGGGCCGGTGCGCTCCCACACGCCGTTCGGGTGGTCCAGGACGTACTGGTAGGGCGTGGGCCTGCCCTTGTCCAGGACGTTGAAGCCCTGCTTGACCAGGGTGCCGTCGGTGCCGATCTGGATGAACTCCCCGTCCCGGGGACCGCCGGTGTGCACGTGGGTCACCCGCAGGCCGTCAGCCGTGGCGGTGACCTCCTGGCCGCGGAAGTGGGCGATGCGCGTGCCGGTCGCGTCCTCCAGCCAGGCGGCACCCTGCGGCGGAGTGACCAGGTTCAGACCGTCCGGCACACCCGGCAGCGCCGGGAGCGGCCGTCCCGTGGCGAGGGTGGTGCCGTGCTCGTCGTACCGGGTGAAGGTCCCGTCGGCCTCGTCGATCCGGCGCGGATGGGGCTCGGCGGACTCCGAGAAGTATCCGTGAGCGGTGGGGAAGGTCTCCGTGCCGGACAGCGAGTCCGTGTCCCGCAGCGACGACGCCGAGCTCGAACCGGAGATTCCGTCCTGCGCGTGCGGCACGGGAGGCACGGATGGCACCGGCGGTACGGACGGCACGGGCGCGGGCGACGCGTGTTCGGCCGCCGCCACCCTCAGCTCGGCGGCCTCCGCCTCGGCGAGACGGGCCTCCGCGGTGACCACCCGCTCGCGCGCCGCCTCCAGCCCGGCCCTGTTCGAGGACCCGGTCCCGACCAGGTCGAGCGCCTGGAGCTCCCGGAACCGCCGGTTCGCCTGTGCGAGGTTGCGTACGGCGTCCTGCACGGCCTGGGTGGCGTCCGCTCCGGACATGGGATCGCCGGGGCGCGGGGTCAGGTCCCGGCCCTGGTCCGGCGAGGCGCCGTCCGCGTCGGCACGGCCCTTGCCGGGCGAGGGGGGTGCGACCGCGTCGTCCGTGACGGCATGGGCGTGCGGCACGTGGAGGTGGACGTGGTCGTGGTTGCGGACCTGGGCGTGGATGAGGTCGAGGTAGCGGGAGCGCAGTCCGCCCTGGGTCAGGCCCTCCGGGGCGGCGTTGTGGTAGTTGCCCATGAGGCTGCCGTCGACCTCGGGCCGGTGGCCCGCCGTCGAGTCCCGGTACTCGTCCCGCAGACCCAACTGGTGACCCAGCTCGTGCGCGAGATCCTGCTCGGTGGCGTCGATGCGCCACTGGTGCTGGTTCATCGCACCGTCCGGGCCGCCCACCCGCACGTTCAGATGCGCGTCGCCGGCATTGCCCGTGACGCGCTCCAGCGTGACGTGCAGGACGCTGCCGTCGCCCAGCACCCCACCGGGACGGTTGAAGACCCTCTCCACACCGCCCAGCGCACGCTCCCACAGCGCGTCGGCCCGGGACGGCGACAGACCGTCGGCGGCCAGCCGGACCCGCACGGTCAGATCCGTGACGGTATGCCCGCCCAACGGGAACGTACGCACGTCGAAACCGGCTCGCACCTCGTACCGCGGCGCGTGAGCGCCACCGCCCCGCGGCGTGGACACCGGGTCCACCCACGAGTGCTTCACCGTGTTCGGCGCCGCCGCGCCACGCGCCGCGCTCCAGTCCGGGTCCAGCGTCAGATCCAGCGGCCCCGCACCCGGAGCACGCGAACCGTCACCCACGGCCGGCGCGGACGCGGGTGTGCCGCCCATCGTGTGCGGCGGCTGGAGGCCGGAGCCGCCGGCGCCGGGCAGGGGTGCCTCGGGGGCGGCACCCGGCGCCGAGGACGTCGAGGGGAGGTCGGACACGGGCTTCTGCGGAATGAACACCTTGCGCGCTTCGTCGCGAAGACCGATCACCTTGTCACCGCTGTACTGGTACGCGTGATCCGACATGGCCTTGACGGCGGCGTCCACCCTGTTGCGGCCGATCCCGAAGGCCTTCGTGATGTTCGCGCCGTCGAACTTCTCGAGGTGGACGCTTCCGCCGTTCTCGACCAGCTTCCCGATCACCAGACGCATGTCGTCGGTCGCGTCGGGCAGCGCACCGGAGATCACCCGGTCCAGCTCCGGCGGGAGCGTGAACGGTGCGGGCTGGGTGGAGGAACCCGCCTTGGGCTTGGGGACGACGGGCTTCTTCCGGACCGCGGGCGGCGGCTTCTGCTGACCGTCGGCCGGCGCGTGCGTCGGCTTCTGGTGATCCCCGATGGGAGGGTGCGCCGGAGGTTCCTGCGCCGCCGCCAGCCGGCTCTTGATGTCGTCGAGCAGCGCGGTGCGCTCGACGAACAGCCTCTCGGCCATCGCCAGGCGGTCGCCGGTGGCGGTCTTCCTGAAGTCATCGGTCAGGTTGACCGACTGCTCGGCGTGCGCCTGCGCCTTGCGCAGGTTGAAATTGAGCGAGTTGGTGTACCCGCTCGCGATGCCGTTGTCGGCCTGGCGGAGCCGGTCCAGTGCTTCGTCGTGCAGCTTGCCCGCGGCCCTGGCGATCGGGTCGACGGTGCCGTCGGGGAAGTACCGGCCGTCTCCCATCGGGTTGTGGACGTCCACAAGGCCGGTCCAGCGTCCGGAGGCCGCCTTGGCCCCCAGGGGCGTGAACGGCAGGTTGCCGCCGAACTTCGCCTCGGGGCGGAACAGGTCGGAGACGACCTTGCGCAGTTCGTCCGGGTTGCCCATGACCCTCAGCACGTGGGCCTTGTAGTCACCGCCGATGGCGTGCACTTCGCGGACGACGGACAGGGCGAGCCCGTCCTTCACGTCCGCCCCGTGGAAGACCTCCTGCTCGAAGGAGACGGACCGTGTGGTGCCGTCCGGGTAGGTGTAGGTCCACCTGGCCCGCTCACCCGTTCCCGTGAAGCCTTCGTCGAACGCCGCCGTGCGGACGCTCTTCCCCTCCCACTCCAGGTTCCGCATGGTCGGACGGTCCAGGGGGTTGAGCTGGTCGTGGAGCGACACCCAGCCGCCCCTCTCCTCCAGCACCTTGGCGTCGAAGATCAGAGTGGTGGGCCCGTACCGGGTCTGCATCGGCGCGTCGCCCGCCTCCATCCGGAAGAACACGAAGTCGTCGTTGCCCAGGTTGGAGGTGTTCTTCACCGAACTCTTGCCGGAGGCCAGGAACTTCAGCCCCCGGCGCTCCAGTTCGCCTTGGGACATCATGAACCCGCTGTTGGCCATGGTGAGGTATGCGGGCGTTGCGTGCTTGATCCTGTGCGGGAGGTTCTGCACGTGGTTCCGGAGATCGCGCAGGGCCCGCGCGTCCTCCGTGTCCAGCCCGCGGAGGAGGGTGTCGAACTCCTCGCGCAACACCGCGACGTTCTCGCCGGAGAGGTTCTTGACGAACCGGCCTTGCTGCCCGGTCGTCAGGTTGCCGGGGAAGTCCCCGATCGCCGAGGCCCACTTCCCCTCGGCGTCGGGCAGGACCTTCCCCCACTGATGGCCCGTCGGTACGTCCTTGTACGCCCCCCACACCCGGTACCTGCGCACGGTGTCGACAGCTCCGCCCGACAGGCCGCGGTATGCCTTTTCGACGTCGAACGACCGGGCCAGGCGTACCGCCTCCCCCGGGGGAGTCGCGGCGACGGCATCGTCCACGAGCTTCAGGAAGTGGTCCGCGGCGAGGACGAGCGCCCTGTGCTGGGCGCGCAGCGCATAGGCGCCGCCGAGGTCGGAGGCGTTCTTGACGAATCCGTCCAGGTTCGCGTACAGGAACCTGGACGCCTCCCTCAGCTTCTCGGTGAGGGCGCGGATCTCCCCGTGGGTGATCGTGGAACCGGGCTGCAGCGCGTTCTCGAGGTCGGTGGCCCTCAGGCGCACCTCGCCCGCCTGGGCCTCGAACTCGGTACCGTTCCAGAGCACCTGGTCGGGGCGGCCGGAGCCTTCCGGCGTGCGGGCGAAGCGGTCCAGGTCGTCGCCGTGCGCGCGCAGGTGTACGGCCTGGTCGACGTAACTCGATCCGGCGAGCCGGTCGACGAGGCTGTTGACCTCGACCTGGGTCAGGTTCCGCGAGCGGATGAGGTCGTCAACGGCGCCGTTCAGCGCGGCCATGGCCAGCCTCTCCTGCTCGGTGGCGGCGGTCACACCGTCCGCGGCCGCCGGCAGCTTGGGGGAGCCGGCCGGCAGTTGAACCAGGCGGTTCTCGGCCTGGCGCAGCTCGCTCGTAGCGACGGCGTGCGCGTTCAGGGCGTCGTTCAGCGGCTTGAGGTCGGCCGGCGGGTGTGCCGCGGGCATCGGGCGTGTCCCGCCCCGCAACCCCGGGAACTCGTGCGCGAGCGGCCGCGCCGCGGAGAGGTCCGGCAACGCACCCACCGTCGACGGGCCGCTCGCGGCCGCGGGTGCGCGGGGTGCGACGCCGCCGCCGGATGTCGCGGCGTCGAGATGCGGGGTGGATGTGTGGTCGAGGTCGGTGACCTGTGTGTGGACCGGTTCCGTCCCGCGTACGGGCTCCGTACGCATCGGTGCGGGCGGGGAGGCGGCCGACCAGGACGAGGGAGTCGGCAGCGGGTTGAAGAGGTCGTTGTTGTGGAGCACGGTGCCGCGCAGGTCGGCGGCGAGATTCCTGAAGTCGGTGCCGCTCCACGTACCGCTGAACTGGCCCTGGCCACCGGTGATGCCGACCGACACCGTGTTGGCGTCCGAATGGTGGGTGATCTTCACCTCGAGCTCGCCGGCCAGTCCGGGACGGCTGATCACGAACTTCTTCGTGGACGGGCCGGCGGCCTCCTGGCGGACCACCGCGTCCCCCAGCCCCTCCCAGCGTCGCACCGCCCCCTGCTCGAAGGCCCTGCCGAAGTCGGCGAAGGCGGTGGCCGAGTCAAGGCCCTCCCACTTCTGGCCGATCAGACCCTTGAGGTCGTTCGCCGGGATCTGCTCGGCGCGGACGGGGATGACGGTGATGCCGTCCTCGATCCGGGAAGGCCCGGTCCGGACCAGCTTGGTCGGCGAGAGCGTCACCTCCCACTGGTCCTGGTTGAGCGCCGGCGCGTCGTCGCCGGCCTTGCCGTAGCCGGGCGGGTACGCCATGGCGAGTTTGCCGTGGTCGGCCGGGACGTCGATCTCGAAGACCACGCGGTTGCTGCTGACGCCGTTCTTCGCCCACTCCGCCTGGAACGCGCGGTTGTTGGACGTGGAGGCGGGGAGCCGCTCGATGAACTCGGTGGCCTGTGCGGCGTGCGGGTCCATCGACACGCCGCGCCACACCGTCATCGGCTCGTTGGCGCCTTCGTGCAGCAGGTCCTTGGTGACCTTGTTGAAATGCTCGACCTTCCGGAGGAAATCCGGATCCGCCGCCAGCGCCGGGTCGACGTAGCCGCCGTACCCCTTCTTCGAGGTGAACGCCCCGCTGATGACGCCCTGCATGTACAGCTTGATCTCGTTGTCCGAGGCCGCCCTGCCGAGATGCGTCTGAGCCAGGTGGACTGCGGCCCGCCAGCTGTCGCCCTGAGCCGGAGGCAGGTCAGCGGGCAGGGCGAGCGGGGTCCGCGCGGGCGTTTCGCCGCGGATCAGGGCACCCGTGACGGGGTGGTAGACCTGGTTGCCGACCGGCGAGGCCACGATGATCTCACCGGCGTCGCTCAGCTTGGCCGGCCACGTGGCGTCGCCCACCCGCACGACGAGCCCGTCAGCGCCCTTGATCATGACGCTCGCCCCACCGAAGTGGCCGCCGGAGAACGTCACGGTCTCCTGGGCCACTCCCAGCCGGCCCACACGGCGGTACGTCCAGGTGTGCACGGAGGAGCCACCTGCGTCCAACTGCCGGACCGTGAACTGGGCACCGTTCCTCTGCACGTCCACCACGTCGAAGTGGTGGGCACCGGCACCGAGCACCTGCGGCGTGCCGTTCTCCACCCGGACCACCACGCCGTCATGACCCGTGATCCCGACGACCGTCCGGCCGTCGACGGCCGGGAGTGCCGCGGGCACGGCGGGTGCCGCGGGTGCCGCGGGCACGGCGGGCGCGGCGGGCGCGGGTGCCGAGACACCGCCCGCCGCGTCATCCGCGACGGACGCGGGCGGCATGCCGGCGCGCATCCTCGGAGGCGCCTCGCCGAGCACGACCGCCGTGACGTCCTCGGCCAGGGCCCGGGTGTTCATCCGCGGCAGGGACCCGCCGTGCGTGCCCTGAAGCGTCCGGAACGCGTCGTCGAACTCGGCGCGCGTGACGGTGCCCTGCCCCAGCTTCTGGAGCTTCAGGTTCACCGTGTGGAAGAGCTCGTCCTCTCGGGACAGCACGTGCCGGGTGTCCGCGATCCTGGCGGCCTCGTCCATGAGGTCCGCCCGGGGCACGCCGCCCTCGTCCAGGAGCGAGGCGGTGAAGCGAAGGTCCTCGTAATTCTCGTGCACTTCACCGGCCACGCCACCGGCCTTGCTGCCGCCCGGTGCGGGCGGAGTGCCGGGACCGCCCGGGTGGCCGCTGGTCGGCCCGGGCCCATGCACCGACGAGGGACCGGCGCCGCCGGTTCCGCCGGGATGGGCGCCACCGGATCCAGGGGGCGTCGGGGGCGCGCCCGGGGCGGAGACCGCGGCGCCCGGTCGCGCGTTGTGGACCTCGACCGTGAACGAGAGTCCCTTGTCCGTGGCGAACTGCTCCAGCTGCAGCTTCTGCGCCTGCAGCCCAGCCGGGTTGAAGCCGTCGTCCAAGAGCACGACGCGGTCGAGGTCGTCCCACTTCACGCCACCGTGGAGCTGGGCCTCGAAGTACCTGTTGAGCCTTCCCTCGATCTTCCCGGCATCGCGCAGGCCGCGGAACACACTGTCGTACTGGAAGTCGGTCGCCTCGGCGAAGGCGAGCCGGACCAGCTGCTCGGGGCCGTGGTTGAGCAGCGGCAGCATATTGCCTCGCCCGGTGACGCTCATGGCGCCGTCCAGGCCCTGGCCGAAGCTGTCCGCAGGCGTGAACGTGGCCCGTTCCATCAGGTTGGGCTTGAGGTGGAAGACCGCCTGCCCGTACATCTTCACGCCGCTGGGCCGGTACTTGGAGGTGAGGGCGGCGTAGTTCGGGAGGTCCGCGATGTCGGCCGCGGTCGGGGCGAACTGCTTGCCGCCCTGGCCCGGGTAGATCCCGGAGGCGTCCGTCGTCCGCTTCACGGACGACGGCAGGCCGAGGGCCTCTTCCGTGTTGCCGCGCGTGACGTAGTACCCGGCGCCGGCGTTGTCGATCTCCCATGCGTTGCGGAGCAGCTGCTGGTCCGCGGTCATCGCGTCCAGCAGCGTCCCGCCGCCCGGCAGTTGGTTGCCGAGCTTGAGGTTCACCGTGAGCGAGAGCTCGTCCTGCAGATGCTTGTGGACCTTCGTGACGAGCTCACCGGCCTCCGCCCCGTCGAGCCGGTAGCCCTTCGCCCACTCCCAGTCGTCGCCGCGCAGCTTGGTGGTCAGCTGGTCCGTGTCCGCCGCGAGCGTGCGGATGGCGCGCCGTTCGGCCATGACGATCGCGGAGAGCTGCGGCATGCGGAGGTTCCGCAGTTCCGTACGGCCCTCGAGAGCCTGGAACAGCCGCACGTTCTCGTCGAACGAGTTCTTCTGCTGCTGCAGCACCGACTTCAGCGCGTCGTCGTGCTCCGCGCCCGCCAGCCCCTTGGACAGGATGTCCTGGTGGGCCTTGAGGTCGCCTTCGTAGGCCTCCTTGCCCTGGCCCTTGGGCCAGCCGTGGGCCGACTGCGGTTCGCTCAGCCAGTGGGCCACCGTCAGGTCCTGGCCGCTGGGCACCAGGGCGTGGCTGAACGTGCCGCCCTCCAGGGGGGTGACGACGTGGGTCGCCGACGGGACGTGGTCCACGGACTGCACGACTCCCTCGGGAGCCGGCGGGAGTACGTCGCCGCGGCCCTTGAGGTGCAGCAGCGAACGCAGTCCTTCCGGCAGGCGCGGCGCGCCGCCGCCGAGGCCGTGGCCGGTGTAGGCCTGCACCTCGGGGAGCGGCGCTCCGCCGGTCAGGTCGTTCCAGTGGGCCTCCGCCTGGGCCAGAGCGGCGTCGGCCTGCCTGACCTGCTGCCACGACTCGAGGTAGCGGACGCCGTCGACCTCGGCCGAGGTGCCGACGCCGTCCACGTAGCGCGTCTGCAGGTCGTCGCGGATCGTCCGGGCGTTGATCAGCTCGCGGCGGGCGTCGGTGATGGCGGCCGACGCGTCGATCTCCGACAGGTCGTCCGCGGAGTTCCCGCGCACGCCGCCGTGGTCCGATCCGGTACCGGTGGTGTCCAGGGTGCCGGTGCCGGTGCCGGTGCCGGTGGGCGACTTGCCCTTCCCCTTGTCCCCCACCGCAGGGGGTGTGTCCGGGACGTCGTGGACCGCCGTGCCCACCGAACCCTCGGGCGCCGCGGGCCGCGCGTCGAGCACCGCGTCCATGAACCCGTCGGTGAACCGGCCCGCGTCGGTGTGCCACAGCGGCAGGTTCCGAGCCGCGTACAGATAGGCGTTCTCCAGCTGTGCCGCCGTGATCCGGTGCTCCTCCAGGACGTGCGTCCCACCCGCCGGGGCCCCGTCGGCGGTGCCGCGGACGACACCGGGTTCGCCCGGCGCGCCGGGGCCCAGGGACACCGGCGCGTCACGGCCCGGCAGCCAGACCGTCAGCGAACGGGCGCCCGTCGAGCCGTCGGTCCCCAGGACCAGCCGGATGTCGGCGGCGGGGTCGGCGATCGCGTGCTCCAGGTGCTGCCGCACCGGCCGTGTTTCGTCCATGAACCGAACGACGTCGTCCCCGCCGGTGCCGACGTGGACGTCACCGCCGGTCCCGGGGTGCACGGGTGACGGGGGACCGGACGGCAGGTCGTCCACCGAGTGCCGGAACATGCCCATCTCGTGCAGCATGTCGTCGATCTCGCCGAACAGGTGCTGCACGTCGGACGGGTAGTGCACCGAGGACGGCGGCAGGTGACCGGCGGAGTCCCCCGCGGCCGACCCACCGGGGCTCGGCACCGGCTCCGGCACGCTGTCGACGGAACCCCGCCCGATCCCGGAGAGCGAGTCGTCGGCGGCGGGCACCGTCACGGACGGTCCCGGCAGGTCGGACAGCCCCGGACGGAGCGTGCCGTACGTCTCGCCCAGCTGGCGCGACAGCTGGCGTCCCGCGTCGTCACCCGAGGTGAGGATGGTGTGGGTGATCATCTTCTCGAACTGGCCGAGGATCGCGAGACGTTCCTTCTGCGGAACGGTCGCGATGTTGCCGTCGATCAGGGGACGCTGGTGGTCGAAGAACACGAAGGTCTTCGCCTGGTCGGTGGCGTCTCGCGCCCCGTCCGGGTCGACACGCCGCCAGTCCTCCACCTCCCCGAAGGCGTCCTGGTACCGGATCGTGTCGTCGGCGGTCAGCTTGGCCACGGGCGACGTGCCGTCCGCCCAGTGCCACGCGCCGTCGCGGCGCAGCATCGTGTCGACGAGGCGGTACGGGGCCGCCACCCACAGGTCCGCCACGGACTTGCCGAGCGCGGCGGAGACGAAGCCCTCGGCGAACCGCACGCAATTGTAGCGGAACAGGTCGTACACGGCACCGGAGTTGGCCATCGCGTAGCGGTACCCGTCGAACAGCTGCGCCGCCGTGATCCGGTAGGTGCCGAGTACGCGGACGTGCCCGGATACGAGGTATTCGGCGTCGTTGACGATGGCACCCGGTTTGCCGAAGAGGTTCCCGTCCTCGGGGTAGAAGCCGATCGTGAGCGGTTGCCGCTCGCCCGGCAGGATCACGGCCACCATGGCGTGGCCGACGTCGTCGGAGAACTCGCGCCAGGTCCGGCCTCCGGGGCTGGCGACGAGGGCCACCTCGATGTCCGCGGCGGGGTTGTCGATGGCCCGCTCCACGTGCTGCCGCAGCGGGCGGATCAGGTCGACGAACTCCGAGAAGCCGTCCAGGTCATCGGTGCCGTGCTCGCCGACCGGGGAGCCCGGCACCGAGTCGTCGTCGAAGTCGAAGCGCGAACGCACCGGCGCTCCGGTGTCGTCCAGGACCAGGTCGTCGAGCCCCGCGAGCAGGCCGCTCTCGGGCCTCGGCGGGACGGGCGGCGCGTGGTGCCCGCCCGGCCCCGGGGTGGCGGGCGCGTCGTCGGCGAAGTCCGTGTGCCTGACGCCGCCGGGGAGCTTCCCGCGTTCCGGGCCCGCGAGGTGGACGGCCAACTGGTCGGCCTGCGCCCGGACGTCGACCTTGGTGAAGGCCGCGCCGCGGAGGTCCTCCAGCACCTGGCGCGCGGCGGTCACGGTCTCCACCGTCACGGCGTCCGCGCCCATCTTGCCCAGCTTGAGGTTGACCTCGTGGAACAGTTCCGCCTGATGCGAGTGCACGCGCCCGCCGCCCGACCCGGTCGCCGGTGCCGGTGCCGGTGCCGGTTCCTGGCGCGGCGGAGCGACGGTGTGTCCGTCGCCTGAGGTGATCCGCACGTCACCGTGGAGCGGGCCGTCGAACGTGCCCGTCCCGCGGGTGGATCCGTGGCTGCCGCCGGTGAGCACCTCGTCGGTCGTCGCGTGGGCGTCGACCGGGTTGCCGGTGGCGCCATTGGCGTCGAGGTGGGGGGTGCCGACAGGTCCCGTCGCACCATGGCCGGCGCCGACACCGGTGCCCCGGATCTTGGCACCGTCGGCGAAGAGTTCGTTCATCTGCGCGTCGATGTGCGCGGGATCGCCGTGGAGTTCGGTGAGCCTGTTCCACGCGGCGTCGATCCGCGCCTTGGCGGCATCGATCTGGTGCTGCAGTGTCAGATCGGTCACGCCCGGGCCGGTCGAGGTGCTGGCGTCGCCGGGATGGCGCAACCGCGAGATCGCGTCGCCCTGGTCGTTGCGGGCGGCCACGAGCTCCCCCCATGTGCGGCGCAGCTCTCCACCGGCCGGCCCCAGGATCCTCTCGACTCGCGCGCCCTCGATGTCGGCCAGACGCCCGAAGTCCGACACGCTCATCCGGCCGCCACCGCGGCCCGCGTCGGTGAGGGCGCCCGGTGCGCCGGCGGTGGCGTCGGTGACGGCGGCGGGGGCCGGGGCCGGGGCCGGGGAGGGAGCAGCGGACAGGGCTCCGCCCGGAGCCGGAGAGGTGTCCGGAACGGTGACGTGCGTGCCACCGGCGTGTGCCGCCTTGGCGTCCGGCCCGAGGACGACGGTGAAGGAGAAGCCGTTGTCACGGGCGAACTGCTGGAGCTTCATCTGGTCGTCCAGCATCGCGGCCGCACCCCGGCCGTCCTCGAAGAGCACGACGCGGTCGAGGTCCTGCCACGTCACGCCGCCGTGGATCTGGGCCTCGAAGTACCCGGCCCTCGACAGGTGCTCCTCCAGCTTGCCCGTGTCACGGAGCTGGCGGAACTCGGCGTCGAACGTGAAGTCGGTCGCCTCGGCGAACGCCAGGCGCACCAGCCCCGCGCGGCCGTTGTTCATCAGCGGCAGCATGTTGCCGAGGCCGGTGACGCCCTCGGCGCCCTCCAGACCCCGTCCGAAACTGTCCCCCGGCGTGAAGGTGGCCCGCTGGACCACCTCGGGCTTGAGGTGGAAGACCGCCGAGCCGTAGCGCGAGGCGCCCTGTGGGCGGAAGTCGGACGTGACGGCGGCGTAGTGCGGGAGCGTCCCGCGGTCTCCGGGACCCGGCGCGAACTTCTGGCCCTCCAGACCCGGGTAACTCCCGGACGCGTTCGTCGTCCGCTTGACGGTCGCCGGGTAACCCAGCGACTCCTCGGCGGGACCACGGGCGTTCAGGTACGACACCTGGCCGGGGTCGGTGCCCTTGACCTCCCACACGTTGCGGAAGAGGGCCTTGTTGTCCTGGATCATCACGTCCAGGAGCGGCGTGGCGCCCTTCAGTTCGGCCAGGTTCCGGTTGACGGTCAGGGGCATGCCCTGCTGCAGGTGCTTCTGGACGGAGTCGATCAGGCCCTCGGGAACCTTGCCGTTCTCGACGTACCCCTCCGCCCACTTCCAGAGGGAGCGCTCCTTGTTCCAGCTGAGCAGATTGTCCGTCAGCAGCTTCCGGTCGCTGTCGAGGCTCCGCAGGGCGCGCCGCTCGATCATGATCACGGCCGCCAACTGCGGCTCCTGCAGCCTCTGCAGTTCCGGACGCCCGCTCAGGAGCTCGAACAGCTTCTGGTTCTCCAGGAACGTCTCTTCCTGGTGCTGGAGGGCCTTGCCGAAGTCGTCGTCGGTGCCGGCCTGGTTCCGCGCGTTCCTGAGGTCGTCCAGATCCCGCAGCGCGGTATCGAACTCCTGCCGTGCCTGGCTTGCCGTGGCCGTGTCCCACACATGGACGTCCTCCGAATTGCGCAGCCAGTGGGCCACCGCCAGGTCCTCGGCGTCCGGAATGAGCGCGCGACTGATGTCGTCCCTCTTGGGCTTGATCTCCCAGTGCGAACCCGACGGCACGTGCTCGATCTTCACCCGCTCGCTCTCGGGCGCCGGCCGCGACGTGACCTGGGGGACCTCGTTCTCGGAAGGCCAGGATCCCGGCATCTTCAGCTCGTCGTCGAGATCCGAGGGGTGCGCGCCTCCCGGGAGCTTCCCGCGTTCCTGGCCGTGGAGGTGCACGGCCAGCTGGTCGGCCTGCGCCCGGACGTCGACCTTGGTGAAGCCGGCGCCGCGGAGGTCCTCCAGCACCTGGCGGGCGGCGGTCACGGTCTCCACCGTCACCGCGCCGGACCCCATCTTGCCCAGCTTCAGGTTGACCTCGTGGAACAGTTCCGTCTCGTGCGAGTGCACGCGGCCGCCGCCCGACTTCGCGGGCGGGACCGGGGCGGAGTCCTGACGCAGCGGCACCGCGAGGTGTCCGTCCCCGGTGACCGCGACCTTGTCGTGCGTGCCCGGGGTGACGACCACGTCGTCGGTGCTCCGCGCGGGCGCGCCGGCGAAGGCGTGGCCCGCGTCGGCGTCCACGGCCTTCCCGGTTCCGGGCGCGCCGGCGAAGGCCGGGCCGTCGACGGGGCGGACGCCCCGGCCGTCGTCGAGGAGGTCGAGCGCGGAGCGGGCCGCGTCCTTGGGGGGCGTTCCGTGCACGCCGCCCTTGGGCGCGCCGGGAGCGGGGGCCGCGTGGGCGGCGGAACCGGGCGCGGTGTCGGTGACCGCGGAACCGGGCCGGCCGCTGCCGGCGGGGTGCACGATCTCGTCGAGGGTCAGATGGGCCTGGTGGGCGCGCGCGGCGTCGGCAACGTTGTCGCCGAGGGCGGATCCGATGTGCGTGGGGACCGGGTTGTTCGGCGTGGCCTTCGGGCCTGCCGCCAGCAGGTCGAACGCCGATCCTCCGGCGACCGCGCCGTTCTGGTGCCCCGGGACCCCGGTGACCGGGCCGTGCGCGCCGCCCGGCACACCCGGCGCCGCCAGGAGGTCGTGGGCACCGGCAGCGCTCGGCGGGGCCTGGACACCGGTCAGCGCGGTGTGCGCGGCGCCCGCGCCCGGGGTGCCGGGGGCGGCCAGGAGGTCGTGGACCGCCGTGGTGCCCGGGGCGGGCGCGGGCACGCCGGTGAGGGCGGTGTGCAGCGCGCCGGTGCCCTGCGGTGCCGTCAGGATGCCGATCTGGCCCTGCGCGAGCAGGTTGCCGTTCCCCTTGGCGGCCAGGGCGGCGATGTCCACGCCTTCGTGCACGGCCGGGGTTCCCGCGGAGCCGGGGACGTACAGGCCGGAGGAGTGCGTCACGTGGCCGCCCGGGGCCGCCGCGCTCACGCCGAGTCCCTCGGTCATGTGGCCGGGCGTCACGTCGAAGGCGTCGATCTTCATCCGGTTCAGCTGCGTGCCGGCGATGTCGACCACGTCGTCCATGTGCCGGACGGCCCGGAAGCCGGACGTCGAGCCGTCGACCAGCGAGGTCGCCCCGTGCACCGAGACCGGGTTCATCGTGCCGACCCGCAGCCCGCTCAGGTCGACGGTCTCGATGGGCGCCACGGAGAAGGAGGCCGGGCGGATGGACGTGTGGGCGTCGCCGAAGTTGCCGAGGCGAACGTCGGAGAGGTCCATCCGGGCCATGTTGATGTTGGCGTGCGCGACGTCGAAGTGCGGGGTCGCGCCGTGCGGGCCGATCGGCACGGCGCTCGCGGTGTGCGCGGCCGTGCCGCCCACCGGCAGGTCCCACACGCCCCGGCCCGTGACACCGCGGTCCCAGAAGCCCATGCGCAGGGCGCCCTTGAGCCCGTACTCCGCGATGTCGGTGTGCGTCACGGGAAGGAGCAGGCGCGTCCACTTGGCGCCGCCCATCTGGCTGCTCCAGGTCTCCTGCGTGAAGAGGCGGAAGTTGTTCCACGCCCCGGGAGCGCCGGCCCGTACGGCCGTCGACCAGCCGCGCACCACCGTGGGAATGGCGCGGATGCCCTGCACGACGACGAGCCCGTTCTTGACGAACACCGAGCCGGCGAGCGCGGGCAGGTTGTGGAAGTTCTGCATGACCCACAGGCCGCCCTGGCGCACCCACGTCAGGCTCATCCGCGCCACGTCCCGGAGCCCGGTGAAGACGGTGGCGAACCGGAACCCGCTGATGATGTCCCGCAGGGACAGCATGCTGCCGCGGCCCCACTGGAGGCCGGCGGTGACGCCGCCCTTGATGAGCTTGCCGATGCTGAAGATCGGCAGCGCCTTGGTGGTGGGGGCGATGATGCCGAGCCCGGCGAGGAACAGGTCGAGGAAGCCGATGTCACCGCGGGCGAAGTCGATGGCGGCCTTCACGAACAGCGTCATGTTGACGCCGAAGGCGAGCAGGGCGATCGGACCACCGAAGATCAGCGCCGGGACGATGAGGATGATCGCCAGGATCTGGAACATCTCCCAGAAGACCTGGCAATCCGAGATCGGCAGCCGGATGTCGGAGGCTTTGTTGATCACGCCGGCGACGGTGTTTCCGTGCTCGCCGAGTTCCGCACCCGCGCTCTGGGCGGTCTGCCGGTGCACCTCCAGCTGCGGGTCGTCCTGCGGCAGGCCGCGGGCGGCCGACAGGGCACCGTCGGCCTTGCCCTGGGCCTCCTCGACCCTGTTCGCCCAGTCGCCCAGGGTGCGGGAGACCTCTTCGAAGGAGTCGGCCACGTCGTTGATGTGGTTGCGCAGCCGGTCGTCGATCTTGCCGCGCAGGGCGTCCGCGGTCTGCCCGGCGAAGACGCTGCTGTCGGCGGTGTTCATCACCTCGTCGATGGCCGTCGCGATGAACCTCGCCTGCGAACCGATCGTGGACAGGTCCGTGACCAGCTGACGGATCTGGGCCGGGTCTCCCGGAGTGGGGTCCCCGTGGAGACCGACCACGTTCCAGTCGCTCGGGCGAGGCATGTGGGGGATCCCTCCCAGGTCGGAGCGGAGGAGCACGGCAGAGCTCTCCATGTGGACCACGCGCGGGACACGCGGGTGGTTCATGTGACGTGGGTCAAACCCGCGCGCCACCGTGAACCGGCGGGGGGCGTGGTGCGTGGTCGAGGTGACCGGATTCTCCAAGGGCCGACCGGAGGTCCCCCGTGCCCGAGATCAAAATCGACTACGACGTCCTCAACGACGCCAAGCAGCGCCTGGAGACCCTGGCGGGCGAGATCGACCCGCTCATCAAGAAGGGCATCTTCGGCCGGCTGAGCTCGGGCTACGGCGAGGCGCTGACGGTACTCGGCAATGAGGCGGTGGCCACCGCGATGTCGACCTTCCACACCAACGCCAGCAGCACGATGGGGCGCGCGGACAAGGGCATCAAGGAGCTCGCCGCGGCCTTCGGCTCCGTGGGAGAGGCGTTCCGGGAGTTCGACTCCGAGCTGGGCGGCCAGATCGGTGTGATGAGCGCCAACCTGCACGTGCAGAACTGGCGGGATCAGAAGAGGCAGTGGGAGTACAAGCAGCAGCATCTGGACGAATGCAAGGGGCCTGGCGAGCTGCCGGACTTCTGCTCCGCGACGGACCCCGGTGACACGCCGCCCGACTTCCACCTGGACACCAACCGCGGCCACATCGACTCGCACGTGGAGGTCGACAAGGACGGCCACGTCACCAAGGAGGTGACCACCGTCGAGTACGACGGCAAGAAGTACACCTCCACCACCAACTACAACGGCGACAGCTACACGACGGACACCACGTACCCGGACGGCAGTACCGCGCACACGGTGGCCAACGTCAAGAGTGACGGCAGCGGCACCATGACCGTCACGAACAGCGACGGCGGCCACACCGAGTACACCCGCGGCCCGAAGGGCTCCGACGGCAAGACGCCGGAGTGGACGTACTCCGGCGGCGACAAGCCCGGCGGAGACCCCGACGACCCGAAGAACCCCAACAACCCGGACACCCACCCGCAGAACCCGGGTACCCACGGCGGAACCAACCCCAAGATCGCCTGATCGGGAACATCCCCCCACAGGCCCGTCATCAGAGAAGAAAGGCGATGCAATGCCTGCGATTCACATCGTTCCCGAGGACGTCCGGCAGCGGGCGGCGGCGCACGCGTCCACCTGCACCGAGTGGATGGCCCGGCTCGAGGGCCTGAAGGGCCAGGTCGAGAGCATGCTCAACGACGAGCTGGTGCTGCCCCAGGCCAGCGGGGCCATCCGTGACGCCTACACCCAGTTCACCAGCAGCCTCACCCAGGCCATCCACGGCCTGGAGAACTTCGGCGAGGCGTTCACCTCCATCGCCAAGGGCGCCGAGGACTTCGACTCCCAGGTCGCGAGCAACTTCAAGAAGTAGCGGCCGCACGCGAAGGGCCGGGTGGGAAGCATCCCACCCGGCTGGCTGGAAGGGCGATCAGGCCGACGGCTTCCCCGGCCCCCTGACGTGGCGTTACCTCACCCGGGGGGCCGGATC
>NZ_JBEZXR010000068.1:0-48589 GCF_040638135.1 Streptomyces sp. NPDC026673
ACCGACGACACCGCCCTGCCCACCGAACTCACCGCATAGCCTCAAAGAAGAGATCACCGAGTGGCCGTCGATACACCACTCCAACGGACATGACCGCGCCGCGGGCGGCGAGCAGTTGCGACGGCAAGTACTTGTCTCGGGCGGCAGTCGTGCGCGTCAAGCTGGCGGCGGCAGACTCCAGGGAGCCCGGAGAAGGGGTGGCGGCAGGACCGAGAAATGAGCGAGCTGGGAGTTCGGATCCGACCACCGCACGGTTGTGGACGAGACCCGGTTGGGCGTCATTGAGCTGCACGCGCGGCTGCCTCCCCGTTTGATGGTTGGCGACGGTTCGGCGCGGCCCCCGACGCGCCGAGCCTGACTTGCGCGATCCACTATGGTGCCCCTGGGAGCCGTTGACCTGCGCGGCTGTTCGATTTTGGCAGAGCAGCCGAATACAGTGGCAAGATCCCTCGTAGGTAGGAATCGACGTGACTCGTGCCAACCCCGCGGGCTCTGGGCGGCCGGCCGGAGACGGTTTCATCGGCTGGCAGGCCCACATCGCCGACGTGATTTGTAGCAGCGTGGGCACCTGCTGTCGATGTGGGAAAACGGACGGGCGGTGGGGTCAGCCAGTGGCTCCTCGGTAGCGCAAGGCGTGCTGAAGTGGAATCCACACCGGTCCTGTACTAATCGGGTCCGGTATCGGGGTGCAGCCGCAGACCGCGGACGGCGGGGAGCCGGCTGAGCCGCACCCACCGGTGATGCCGCCTCAGGTGTGCGTGCCGATACTGGGACGGATTGCGGTGGACGTTCCGATCCCGATCGCGGAAGCCGTGAGTGTTCCTTCCTCTGCCGCGTGAACTGAGTGGTGAGATCGCGGTGTTCCCGGCCGAGGTTGCCGGCGATTGCAGGCCGAACGATGCGATCGGTGACCGTGCGGCGCCAGCCGGCCGCCGGCAGCGGTGACATCATGGCTGCATTCAATGTGGGCGAGGCATTCGTGGAGCCACCGAACCGTGAGTGCGATCGGATGTGGCTGCTCTGCGGAAGGATCCGGGCTTTCGCGGCAATCGACGGGGAAAGTACCACCGCTCCCGGCAAGGTTGTGCCGGTCACCCACGCCCTGTGATCCGGTCTCCCTGAGCGGCCCGCGGCCGTTCATCGGGATATGCCCCTGGTGATCGCGATCGCGTTCCGAATGGTTAGGGAGTAGATCATTCGTACTCCGAAATCCTCGCCCGCGGCAGTCTCGCGGGAGGCCGTTCGGTCGTAGCTCAGCCATGACGGCTTGGGCTTCCCATCCGGCACCAACAATGGTTCGCGCCCCGAGCCGCCTTGCTCCCCTCGGGGTCCCTCCGCGATTGTCGGCCGGGAGGCCGTCCGCATGTGTGCATACGTCGTATATCTCGCGCGAGGCCGGCGCTGACCACAGTGGTCAGCGCCGGCCTGGCTTGGGCCGCGTTGGAAGGTCAGTGGAACGCGGTGGGGAGTTGTACCTCCCCCTCAGTGCTGGGCTCGTCGGTGCTGGAGGCGACCTCGGTGGAGCCGGGCCGGCCAGCGTTGATGAAGATGAGGGCGATCAGTGCCGCCATCGCCTCGATGGCGACCGCCCACCAGATGGCGTGGGTGTAGCCATGAATCAGGGACTGTGCCTGGGCCAGTTTGGTGGTGGCGGTGTGGCTAGCGAGGTAGGCGGTGGTGGCGGAGGCGGCGAGGGTGTTCAGCAGTGCTGTTCCGATAGCGCCACCCACCTGCTGCGAGGTGTTGGCCATCGCCGAGGCGACCCCCGCGTCCCGAGGCTGAACACCGTGCGTGGCCAGTGACATGGCGGGCATGAACCCCGCGCCCATGCCGAGGCCCAGGAGCACCAGGCCCGGCAGGATCGCGTCTGCGTAGGACGGGCCGACCTCGAGTCGGGTCAGGAAGATCATACCGATGGCAGCCACAGCGAATCCGGGTGCCATCGCCAGGCGGGCGGGCAGCCTGGTGGCGAGCCTGGCACCAATCTGCGTTGCCCCCACGCTGAACGACACGGCGAGGGGCAGAAACGCGAAACCCGTCTTGATCGCCGAGTATCCCTGCACGACCTGCAGGTAATAGGTGAGGAAGAGGAAAGCACCGAAGAGACCGACGGTGGCAAGGCCCAGGGAGGCGAAGGCGCCGCTACGGTTGCGTTCGGTGATTACCCGAAGCGGCAGCAACGGGTTCTTGACCTTGGACTCGATGAACGCGAACACCGCCAGCAGGACGGCCGAGGCGACGAACAGCCAGATCGTGGAGGGGGCGGACCAACCGGTTGCTTCAGCGCGGGTGAAGCCGTACACCAGCGCGACCAGACCAAGGGTGGACAGCACGACGCCGGGGATGTCCAGCGGGGAACGGTCGCGGCCGCCCTCGGGCTCGTGGATCGTGAAGTAGGCGCCCACCGCGGCAATGATCGCGAGCGGGATGCTGACGAAGAAGGTCCAACGCCAGTTCAGGTACTCGGTGAGGACCCCGCCGAGCAGCAGTCCCACCGCGCCGCCGGCACCCGTGATGGCACCGAAAACACCGAAGGCCTTGGCCCGCTCCTTGACGTCGTCGAAGGTTACCGCGAGCAGCGAGAGGGCGGCGGGGGCGAGCAGGGCGCCGAAGGCGCCTTGAAGCGCGCGGGAGCCCAGTAGCATGCCTTCGTTGGTGGCGACGCCGCCGACCGCGGAGGCAACACCGAACCCGATGAGCCCGACGAGGAATGCCGGCCTGCGGCCCCATTTGTCAGCGATGCGACCGCCGAAGAGCAGCAGACCACCGAACGCGAGCGCGTATGCGGTGATGACCCACTGCCGGTTGGCATCGGATATTCCGAGGGCATGCTGAGCGTCGGGCAACGCGATGTTCACGATCGTGGCGTCGAGCGAGACCATCAACTGAGCCAGGGAAATGAACGCCAGTGCTTTCCAGCGCCGCGGATCTCGGGTCCGAATTTCAGGAATTTGTGACATGTAAGCATCCACCTTGGGTACAGAAACAGACTGTGCATGGGATCCGCGCGCGCAACGGAAATTACAGGGTGCCAGGGCGCCCTGAGGTTCAGTGGAACGTCGCGGGAGGAATCAGAGGATCCGGCCAGCCGACGATTCAGCGGCAGGAGGACAGGCAGGAGCATGCGGCATGCCCTCGCCCGCACCTAGGAGTGCATGGGGAGGTGGTGCCGAGCAAGGGGCAGATGAGCCCGCCGAGCCAAGAGAAGTTGTCGAGTCTGACTGGCCGCGCATGATTGCGGCCGTCACCACAATCGTGTTCGCAGAGGGTTAGCCGCTATTCACATCGGCATGGGGGTCAAGCATTGGCGTTCTCCGCCGTCGACATGCTGAGAGGAGTTCACCCAGTCGACGTGTCTTTCCTCAAGAGCGTGTCGCGGAAGAGGAAATCCTCGGCGCTGGCCTTTTCCAAGGCCGCCTGGCGACGCGCGTGCGCCCGCAGATTGAGCCGCCCGGCGCTTCGAACTTTCCTCCTGCGTGAATAGGCCGGCCCGCTCTCGCCTGCGATTGAGATTTTCGGGTAGACGTGGCAGGCGGTTAGCCGGCGGAGATCTTCGACGATGCTTAGACGCCCGACAGCATCCATGGTCTTTCGTTTTCCGTTCGCTTCAGTGACTAGGGGCTCGGCCCGCCACAGCGGGGTGAGCCCCTACGTCAACGACCGCAGTGCCCTTCACGTGCGGTTCTGAGGCAAGCCACACCGACTGTTCGTAAACGGACTGGGTGGTCATGTTGACCGTAGCACACAATCTGACCAAGCGGTCACCTTCCCGTTCCAGAAAGCTGACCAATGGTCACCGTGTCTACGCCGAAAACCTGCCACTTGGTCCGGCCGAGCTAGAATCGCCATCGGAAGAGGGAGGACTCCGTGACGAACTCGGCAGTGGGCAGGCCTCTACGCAGTGATGCCGTGCGAAGCAGAAAGCTTCTATTGGAGGCGGCAGCCGAAGTGTTCGCCGAACACGGCAGCGCGGTGTCTGTCTCCCAGATCGCTGAGCGAGCTGGGGTTGGAAAGGGGACTGTGTTCCGGCACTTCCCGACAAAAGAGGATCTTCTCGCATCGATCGTCTTCGAGAAGATGTTCCTTCTCGTCGCGATTGGCGAACGACTACTGGACGCAGAGGACTCGGCGGACGGGCTGTGTGAATTTATGGGCGCCGCCATCGAGATGCAGACCAGGGATCGAGCCTTCTGTGAGGTGGCCCAGGGTGAAGCCCGCGACCACCCCGAAGTCCGTAAAGGCCGGGAAATGCTGGACGCCGTCACAGAAGCATTGACCGACCGCGCCCGCCAGCATGGTGCCATCCGTTCAGACATCACCGGGCAGGACGTCAGGCTGCTGATGAGCGGCATCTATCAGACGGCTGCCCCCGAGCTTGCGACGCAGTCGCGACTGTGGCAACGCTACCTGCGGCTTGTCTTCGACGGCATGCAGTCCAGCGACGCACCGGACCTGCCGCACGCCACGTCCCTCTGATGCCGCATGCGCGCTGTCGTTGGGGGCTGACGGGTCGTGATCCCTGCGGTATGCCGTCTGCGTGAGGTAAGCGCCGGATGGTGGGTTGCCTGCCGAGTGGCGTGTATCCGGCGTCGCAGCCGCTGCTGAACGATGAGCTGCTCGTGGAGCTGCAGGCCGAGGTGGACACGGGGCCGGTCGCGCACGGCCGGCCGGACAGGACCTGGACCCCGTCGCGGGTCAAGACTCTGATCGGCCGCCGGTTCCACAAGACGTACGCGATCCAGGGGGCCGCCGCGCTGCTCAAGCAATGTCCGGCGCATGAGACAGCCTCCGTCAGCTCACGCCGACGGAGGCCAGCCCACGTGCTAGAGGCTCGACGTGGGGGATTAGACGAAGTCCTCAGGCACTACGCCCAGCCTCTCCCAGGCCTCCCAGGGGCACCAATTGGAGAAGGGCATCAGAGTGACAAGCCGCGCCCTGAGGAATTGGGAGGAGCCCAACGGGGACACGACTTCAGCATTGAGCCGAAGCTCAGGAGTTGTCACCAGCGGGACCGGCTGAGCTGGTGAATGGGGACGATCAGCGCGTCGAGACCGCCCACTGGCTGAAGACCGACAGCGTTCACTACTACCGCCAGCTCGAGCCCCTCCTGGACACCTACGCCGACCAACTCGCCTACTACATCGAGGCGGGCCTACCGCCACCGGAACAAATCCCGGTGACAACAAGCCCGCCTCTGTGACAGCTATCGTGCTTCGGCTCAAGCATGAGCGCCGGCAGGCAAGGCCGCGCGTCCGCTACAGCTCGAAGTCGACGTAGTCGAGGTCGGTGAACTCCACCTGCAGGCCGGCGGCGCGGCGGCCGCGGTCGCGGAAGTAGACGTCCTGGAGGGCTTCGGCGGCGATCGCGCGCAGATGCTGTTCGTCAGCGCCTTGGTCCTGAGCGGCGAAGAGGCGGGCCGCATACTCTGGCGGCAGTGCCTGCGTGATCAGGCGCATGCGAGCGTCGTCGGTGGTTCCGGGGGCGGCGGTGAAGCCGAAGCGGGCGCGGGTGTCGATGACGATGCCGCCCGTGGTGGCGGCGGCTTGTTTGGCGCGGGCGCGGATATTCGGCTGCCAGCGCCGGGTGACTTCGCGTTCGAGGCGGGTGGCGAGGCCGGGGCGTGGGCGTTTGATCTGGCCGTTGACATAGCGCTCCACGGTCCGCTGTGAGATTTCCAGCAGCTCGGCGACGGCTCGGGTGGTCTTGAGCTGCTTGACGAGGTAGCGCATCTGGGCGGGGGCTGACTTTGGGATAGGGCGAGTGAACGCACCCTGCACGGCGCGGTAGAGGCTGTCCCCGAGCAGACCCACCAGCGGTCCTTCCGTCTGTTGCGATTCGATGTTGAGTTTCTGCCACCGGACAGACGGCGGCAGGGTCAGTCACGGCTCCCACACCCATGAGCGGCCGCGCCCCGCCGTTCCAGCCAGCACGGGTCGTCCGCGGTCAAATCCGGCTTTTGCGCGCCGCTGACCACAAGATGGGCAGCAGGTCATGTTCGGACAGCGCTGTGCAGACGTAGTCGTGCCCCAATTGGCTCTCACGGCGCTTCGTTACGAGTCTGCCACCTCGTGGCCATAGGTCACGCACCACAACCGCACACCCTCCCCGACCTCGGTGTGTGCCGCAACATCGGGGGCCATGGCACCACTGACTGCTGGGCAGCGCACCCACTATGGCGACGACCTGTTCATGGTCTATGGCATGGTCCTTGCCCTCACCACCCCGCATAGACTGACGCTGCCCATGTTCCCTGCACAGCTGGGATTGCCGTCCGCCACCAACGCGGCCCCGAACGATTTTACGGGTTTCTGACCGCCCAGGAGCACCGCCTCGCCTTGTTGCCTGGGACCCGCGCCACTCAGCGGCCCTGCCGGAACCCGCCGAGCGTTGCGTCCCACACTTGTTTCCGGTGCCCCCGGGACCACCCTGGGTAATCGCCGAGCCGCCGCTCGGCGATTGGACCAGGGTCTCCTGGTCCTGGTCCCAGACAAACGGCCACTGCGACGCCTCGCTTCAGAAGAAGTCAGTCTGCCAAGTCCTGTCGCGGACCAACGCTCTGATGAAGCCGGAGTTGGCGGGGAACTTGTCGCTCGCCTCGCAGGGCGCTGAACTCGTCTGCGTCCAGACAGGACCCTGACCCATAACCTTGCCGGGCCCGGTAGCCGTGTCGCATTGGAGCAGATCGCGAACATTTGACAGGCCACACACCGTGTATCCCCGATCAACGGACGGCCGATGTAATCGACTCGCTGTCCGCGCGAGTGCGGTGACAGGTGCCGCAGGCGGGTCCGGGCATGCCGTATCCAGCGGGCCTCGGAGGTCTAGCCGAGCGGGGCCTGCATCACCACCCAGGTGACCAGCTCGGCCCCGACAGGCTGGCGGTGCGATGGGCCGGAGAAAGTGCAAAGGAGTTGGTCACCGTACGGACCACGGGGAGGGCCCGCGGCTGCGCAGAATGCACCGTCGCCTGTGTGAATGCCCTGAGGGTCCTTGCGGATGCCGGACCCGAGAGCGGCGGCGTCCACCTAGCACGCCAAATCCCCGCTCTGCAGCAACTTACCTCCACCCCAGCGAGCACCCCTTACTACCTGAACCGGCATTGGTACATGCGAATGCTCCGGATAGGGCAACCTTCCTGCCGCCTCGTCGAGTTGATCTATTGGGGGGTGACTGCAACCTGCCGCCCCCTTCACCATCGTGAAAGGGATCACTGATGAGACCCAGGTCGACCTCGCTTGCCGCAGGGACCGCCCTGCTCGCCGGCGCAGGGCTGATTGCCGTGCCAGCGCAGGCTGCCACTCCTACCGGGTCGGCGTCCTCGCTCCGGCCAGCCGCCGCCACGGTTACTCTGATCACCGGGGACCGGGTCGTGGTCGGCCCCGACGGGCAACCCACGACCATATTGCGCGCCACGGGTCGCGAAAAGGTGCCCCTGCAGATCCAGCGGACTGGTGAGCACACTTACGTGGTGCCGCTGGACGCGCAGCACCTGCTGGACACTGGCCGAGTGGACCGTCGGTTATTCGACGTTACCCTCTTGAGTCAGCCCGAGTACCGGGCGCAGCAGCGCGACGGACTGCGCATGATCGTCACCTACCAGGGTGAACTCCCAGCCGCGCGCCAGGCGATGCGTGCCGGGGGTGACGGTGAGGTCACGAGGTCCTTCGAACAACCGGCCGCCGACGCCATAAAGGTACCTGTACGCGACGTCGGCAGCGTTTGGCGAACGCTCACCGAATCGGCCTCCGACGGTTCGGTCACCGCCGCCCCGGGCGTACGCAAGATCTGGCTGGACGCACTGGTGAAGGCGTCGCTGGACCGCAGTGTGCCGCAGATTGGCGGTCCGGAGGCGTGGTCCGCAGGGTACGACGGAACGGGCGTGCGGATCGCGGTCCTCGACACAGGTGTCGATACCTCGCACCCCGACTTGGCGACCCAGGTGTCTGCCGAGCGGAACTTCACCGACTCCCCGGATCTGAGGGACCACTACGGACACGGCACCCATGTTGCGTCCATCGCGGCCGGGACCGGCGTCAAGTCCGGCGGCGTGTACAAGGGCGTTGCCCCTGGCGCTCGCATCCTGGCCGGAAAGGTGGTGAACGACGACGGCTGGGGCGAGACCTCGGGGATCATCGCTGGCATGGAGTGGGCCGTCGAGCAAGGTGCCGACATCATCAACCTAAGCCTCGGCAGCGAAGATACGCCCGGACTCGACCCGATGGAGGAGGCAGTGGACCGCCTCTCCGCGACGAGCGACACCCTGTTCGTTGTCGCCGCGGGCAACTCCGGCGGAGGAGGTCCGGGAACGGTCGAGTCGCCGGGCAGCGCGGATGCGGCACTCACAGTCGGGGCGGTCACCAAGACCGACCAACTCGCCGACTTCTCCAGCACCGGTCCCCGTACCGGCGATGGCGCGCTCAAGCCCGATGTGACAGCGCCCGGCGTGGCCATCACCGCCGCGGCGGCGGCCGGCAGCTTCCTTGAGCAGAACGAGCCCGCGGCCGCCGACGGCTACCTCAGCCTCGACGGAACGTCGATGGCGACGCCGCACGCCACGGGCGCCGCCGCGCTGCTGAAGCAGCAGCATCCCCAGTGGACCGGTGAACGCCTCAAGGCGGCACTGGCCGGGTCCGCGGCGCCCGGTGAGGCGTACAGCGCCTTCCAGCAGGGCACGGGCCGCATCGACCTTCGCAACGCGATCAAGGCCACGGCTCTGGCCGAGTCGGGCCCCGTCTCATTCGGCACCCAGTCATGGCCGCACGACAACGACCAGCCGGTGACCAAGAACGTCGTCTACCGGAACACAGGCACCGAATCGGTCACCCTGGACCTGACCGTCGACGCCACCGGGCCCGATGGAAACCCCGCTCCGGCGGGGCTGTTCACCCTCGGCGCGTCGCAGATCACCGTTCCGAGCGGCGGCACGCGGTCCGTCGCGGTCACTGCGGACACTCGTCCCGACACCGCCACTGGCATCTTCAGCGGTGCCGTCATCGCCTCCGGCGCCGACCGCGTGATACGAACCGCAATCGGGGTAGACCGGGAGTCCGAGGCCTACGATGTGAAGATCCGTCACATCGGCCGGGACGGCGGACCCGCCCCCGTCTTCTTCACCAGCATTCAACCCTACGATCAGGGCCCGACGAGCCCCGGCTCGCTCAGCCTGAGCCAGGAGACCCCGGAGCCCGGCGACGACGGGGCAAGGACTGTACGGCTTCCCAAGGGCCGCTACGTTGTCGTCACCACCGTACCCGTCGACGCGGACCTCGACCCGGACAAGGGTGTTGACCGGATCGTCCGGCCGCTCCTGGACCTCACACAGGACGTTGACATCAGCGCCGACGCTCGGACGGCCCGGCCCGTCGACCTGGCCATGTCCGACGCCCCCCAGGTCAGCGGGTCCCTGTCGATGGCAGTCGCCACCACTGGAAACCCCGGTCGGCCGTTCGTCCAGAACGGTATCGACATGCATTCCCTCGACTCGTTGCGCACCGCGCACGCGGGAACGCGCGTCCCCAAGGGATCGATGACCGAGTCCGCGGACGTCGCCTTCCGGCGCGGCCCCGCCGCCCCGCCGTACCGGATGTTCCGCTCCGTCACCGCAACCAGGGCATCCACCGGCATCACCGAGCACACCTCGGAAGAGGACTACGCCGGAATCGCCGTACGCGTCGGCCGGCAGACCCGCGGCAGCGACCCCATGACCGCCCGCTACTGGGCCGAGCCACAGGGCCAGATGGCCCACACCCCCACGTTCCGAACAGGTGAAATCCCCACAACTGGCCGGGTGTTCGTCCAGGCAAATACAGGCGTGAGCTGGTCGCTGGGGGCGCAGGGACTGACTGCTGACGACGAAGCCGTCGACTGGTACGAAACCGAGTACTCCACGTATGCGCCAGGCTCCCTCCACACCATCCGCCTCACCCACCCTGTCTTCTCCCCTGCCCTGCCCGCTGGCAGCGGGGCATTCCGGGACGGCGCGGACCTGTCCGTTGCACTGCCGCTCCTGGCCGATGGCGACGGGCACGCCCCGCCGCTCACCCTGCAGTACGACTCCGCCCGGCTCACCCTCAGGCGAGGCGGAGAGGTCGTAGGGACCCGGGAGGGCCTGCCGGACGGAAGTCAGGAACCCTTCCAGCTCACCCCGGAGGCAGCGAAGTACCGGCTAACGGCCTCCGTTTCGCGTCCCGCGGGCAAGTACCCGTCGTCGAAGGTCACTGCGGCCTGGACGTTCACCTCGCAGAGGACCTCAGAGCGAACCCCGCTGCCGCTGTCGGTGGTCCGCTTCACCCCGCGGTTGGCGGCCGACGGCACAGGTGAGGCCGGCGCCACACTCCGCGTCCCCGTCACGGTAGTGGGTGCCGCGGCCGGTAACGGCCTCGAGTCCCTGGCTGTCGACGTCTCCACGGACCGCGGCGCCACGTGGACTTCGGTCGCCGTCTCCAACGGCCGGGTCAACGTCCGCAACCCCGATGCGGGCGGCAGCATCTCCTTCCGCGTGCGGGCCACCGACAGGAATGGCGCCGCCCTCTATCAGAAGATCATCGACGCGTACTTCACGCGCTGACCTAACAGTTGAAACACGGGGTGGATCCGCGCTGCGGGTCCACCCCGCGCTGCTTTCACGGCATGGACGGTCGCCGATCCCCAGTGGTTTGTCGAGGACCTCATTGGGGTCCGCCCCACCCTGAAGGACTTTGTCGGCGGATACGGTCACCTCTATTGGTGATGCTGTTTGGTTGGGCGGTCTGGGTGTCCCGCGTCAAGCAACTGCCGCGTTTTCGGGTTCGGGATAGTTGGGGCGACAGAGTCGGCGACGTCGGTGTGGACGTCGTCCCGCATCTCGGCCGGCACGTGCGTGGAGTGGGTGCGCCAACGACTCGTCGGCAGGCGCGCCGCGATGTCCTTCAGTGCTTTGGCGCGGGACTTCGCGAAGTCCCGGATGATCTGCTGCTGCGGTAGCGAGCCGCCCTCCCGCAGCTAACACCATCGACCGCCGGGCCTCTGGATGTTTGTTCCACGGTCTGACCAACCGGCAACACCGCTCAGCCGCAGCATGGTTCAGCCCGTGGGCTGATGGACGATCCGGCCCACGGCACGATGTGGAGAGTCCAGCCTGGGCCGTAGCGTCGACAGCGTCGTTTCACTCACTGTGAGGAGTCGTCCCATGTCTCACGACACCACCACGTTGCAGCGCCCCGATTCGGTCAGAACGATCGCGTGGTGGGGCGCGCGCGTTCTGATGCTGCTGATCGGGCAGGTCGGCCTTGTGTCGACTTCCTTCTTCACGTTCATCGCCGATGCGGATGATGGCGGTGTTACGACCGCTGCCGGCTGGGCAATGGCCGCGTGGTCGTACCTGATGGCCGTCGGATTCCTCTGGGTCGGCGTACGCTTCGGCGCAGCGCCCGCTTTGAGGAACGTTGGCTTCGTGCTGGCGGTGTCACAGCTCGCGTTCGGTGGGGTGAAGGCCGTCTGGTACGACGACGCCTTCCTCCCCGTCGCAGTTGTCGACGTGCTGATCCTGGCGCTCCTTGCGCTGGGGAAGCGCCGTTAGCGCACCACCAGAGAGTCGTGCGCCCGTCCACGCCGGGCTGGCGGGCGTACGCCTTCGGTTTCCGGCCTGTCACGGGGTACCGGGTCGGGGAGAGACAGCCAACTCATCCCACGGGCTGAGGACCGGGGTGCTCGGCGGCCCTATCCTTGTCCGATGCGGAAACGCGGTTGGCTGACGAGGGGATTACGCCAGTCGGATGTGGTCCTCACGTGTACCTTCCTCGCGGCGAGTATCGTGCAGGTCCTCTGGATCCAACCGATCCAGACCTTCTGGTTGCCGGGCAGCACCTGGTTCGGTCCGGTGCTCGCGTTCGTATCGGTCCTCCCGCTGGCCTGGCGGCGTGTCCATCCCGCGACGGCGGCAGTGGTGGGTAGCTCCCTTTGGTGGATTCCCACGGATGCGTTCCTCTTTCTCGGTTACGTCTGCTCGGTACTCCTTACTTTCTCATTGGGTCGCTGGGGCAGCACACTCGGTCGCGGCGGGCTGGCTTGTGCGTCGGCCATCGTCAGCGGAACCTTCGGATTCGTGGCGTACGACCATGCGGAACACCGTCTGGTCGACCTCATGCTCGACTTTGACCTTCAGCAAGGTGCCGCGGAACTGAGCGTTCCCGGTACCGAAACACTCCTCGGCATTCTGGGCTTCTGGTTGATCGTGCTCTGCCCCTACCTTGTCGGGCGACTCATGGCAAATCAGCACAGAAAGGCGCAGCAACATCTCGCCGTCGAGCGGGAGACCGCCCGACACGACGCGATCAAGGAGGAACGCGCACGTATAGTGCGTGAATTGCATGACGTGGTCGGGCACGAGGTGACGCTGCTGTCTATACAGTCCGAGGCGGCCGCCCAAGCGCTGTCCCTCGCCCCCGAACGCGCGGTCGGCCCGATCGAGGCCATCCGGGAGACCGCCCACCGGGCCAGCCGGGAGCTCCGCGCGATACTCGACCTCCTCGGGGACGGTGGGCTCGCCGTCACTCCGGACAGCCGTGGGCTAGTCGAGCTGACCGAGCGAGCGGCACGGCTTGGCATCGCCAACCGTGTCCTCATGACCGGCGAGCCCTGGTCCGACGCACCGCGGCACTGGCTTGCAGTCAACCGCATAGTCCAGGAATGCCTTACCAACGCCGGAAAGCACGCTCCCAGCGAGAAGGTGGAGGTGAACCTACTGTGGTCCCTTGAGGGGCTGCTGATCCGGGTCACGAACACGGCTCCTGGCAAGGCCCCCAGCGGCTCCGGACATGGGCTTCCCGGCATGGCCGAGCGTGCCCGATCGCTTGGCGGCACGTTTGACGCGGTACACGAGGACGGACGCTTCGAGGTCACAGCATGGCTGCCGGCGCCCGAAGGGACGTGACGATGATCCGGGTGCTCCTTGCCGACGACCAGGACCTGGTCCGCACGGGTCTGCGGTTGATTCTCGAGCTCAACGGGATCAAGGTGGTCGGCGAGGCTGGGAACGGGGCGCAGGCTGTTGCTCTCGCCGCCGAGCTGAAACCCGACGTGGTACTGATGGATGTGCGAATGCCGGGCGGCGATGGCATCGAGGCGACACGGCTGATTGCCGCAGCCGACCTGCCCTGCCGGGTGGTTATCCTGACCACTTTCGACCTCGACCGGCACGTCTACGACGCGCTTGCCGCAGGCGCCGCGGGCTTTCTGCTCAAGGACGCGTCAGCGCCACAACTGGTCAGCGCTGTCGAGCGAACGGCCGCCGGTGAGGCGCCGATGGCGCCTCAGGTGATGTCTCGCATTATCGACCGGTTCCTCGAGCGGGTACCTCAGGCCATGCCCGAGCCGCCGCAACTGCGCTCGCTCAGCCCTCGCGAACGCGAAGTCCTGGGTCTGATGGCCGTCGGCCTCACCAATACCGAAATCGCGAATCGCCTCGTGGTCTCGCTGGCCACTGTCAAGACGCACGTGCGCAGCATCCTCGCCAAGCTCGACGCACGCGATCGGGTACAGGCAGTACTCCTCGCCCACAGGTATGGCGTAACGGCTTGACCTGTGACCTGACCACCATGACTTTGCCGTGTCGGGTCAGCCTGCGGCGCTTGCGCCGGCTGACGCCCAGATCCTGCGTTAACGCTTGACACGCCCAACTCTTGCGCGGTCCCACACCGTGTCCGACTCGCTACAGCGAGGGACCGTCTCCTCGCCCGCGTGGATGCCGTGTGTCGCGCCCCAACTACCCCGCCCTTTGGGAATGTCGTTGCCCGGGGATGTCCAATGAAGGTGCCGTGCCCGAGATCGAGTGGGCCCAAGTGCAACAGGTAGTCTTGAGTCATGCGACAGGGGAGCGGGCGGCGCGCTGAGCACACGGTGGATGAGCGCGCGACTGTCAGCCTCGGTCTGATGCGCAGTTTTGAGTTGCTTGGAAAACGGTGGACTGGGTTGATCGTGGCGGCGCTCATGCGCCGTCCCGCATACTTTGGCGAGCTACGCCGTTCGATCCCGGGCATCAGTGAGCGGATGCTCTCGCACCGGCTCACCGAGTTGAGCGAAGCGGGCTTGCTCGTCCGCGAGGTCGACCCGGGTCCTCCGCTGCGGGTGAGCTATCAACTAACTCAGACAGGTGAGGCGCTTCGTTCGGTGCTGGGAGACTTGGGCTCCTGGGCGGAGAAGCATCTGCTCGACGATACGGTCGCGCCCCGCGCTTGCGGCGAATCGGACGTGTGACGCTCGGCGCGGTAGAACAGGCTTACGGGGCTGCGATGGTCTAGTACTCCAGCAGGATTTCACTGTCTGACCTGTGGGTTTTGCTGGGCGGCTGTAGTGTAGCGGGCCACGGAAAGGTCAGGCATCGCCTTCGGTGGGCCGCCCCTCGATCGCGTGAGAGCGATGTAAGTAGTGGCAACGGCGGGCGATTGCTTGGAGTTGTCGGCGCCAGTTCGACCAGCTCAGGGCGTGGTGTCGTCCTCGGTGTCCACGTAGGTGCGGGGAGCTGCCGCTCCGGATGTGCGCAGGACCACCGAGCAGATTCTGGAACGCCCACCCGCAGTGCCGCCGTGCCAACGCTGCCATAAGCACTGCGGTTGGCGGCGGCTCGCTGCCCAACCGGTGGGCGCGCGGTTTCCGCGGCTCATTGATGCAGCTCTGCTCCGTGACGCTGCCAGAAGTCTGCCCAAGAGAAGGCCGCAGCAGCCTCTGTGTATGGACAGCCTGTTCTTGGGTGACGCTCCGCTCTCCGCAAAGGAAACTCGCCCGCACGTGCCATGCAGTCCTGGCCAAGCTGGCCCAACAGAGTAAACTTTCAATCAACTGTCGAAATCCACCCTGCCCACCTAAATGGCGCAGTCGCCACCATGTATCTCGCTCCAGCCACATGAGCCGCTCCCCCAAAGGCCACTGCACTCCACAGTCAATAACTGCTCCTCGCCCGCCACCCCGAAACCAAAAGATCGCATCCCGGGCGGTTAAACGTTAACGACGAGTATCCCCGAGTGAATTACATCACATTGACCGTCTTTGTGGCGACTCCCTAATCTCGAATCGAAGGCCAATGTTGCCCATAGGCAGCTTTGGTCGGTTCGCCACAGTGAGCACTTTCGAATAGGAGATGCCATGAAGGCCATCCGCTCGATCACCAAGAAGTTCAAGGCCGAGAAGAGCCTCAAGTCCTACGCCTGGCCCCTCTGGATCTAAGGTAGGGGTAATTTCTGCCAATTAGCGCCTGTGCCCGGCATGCCACGGCTGCCGGGCACATCGGCGTCACGCACCAAACAGCCCCCATGCGCCCAGGGAGAAGATCAATTGCCTCACTCCGCCGCCTTCGCCTCGGACGGTCGCGTCACCGTGTTCGCGCCGAGAATCGAATCCTTGCTGCGTGAACGCCTGGGCACCGGCCTGTTCCGTCTGGACACGGATACGATAGGCGTCTCCGATTCCGGACTCATAGACGCTCTGTTAGGCGCACGCCCAGCCAGCAAGTTTGAGCGCCCGATCTTCAAGCCCTTGCTGGGCCACACCATCACCCGCCCAGAGTCGTCGGCCGTGATGCGCGCTGTTTCCAGGGACGTCAACCAAGCATTCCTCAAATTCACAGGCGGGGATGTCGATTTGACCGGGAAGTGGCCCCACGTAGCGCACAATTACCTGCGGGACCTTGTCTTCGGCTCCGACCCCTACCGACTGAGGGTCATGGTGGACCGGCGGCTGGAAATCACTCCGAAGCTCACATGGTCAGCAATGACCGCTGGCTCTGTTCTGCCCGCGCGGCGCCGGCCAGAAAAGGGATCCACCAACCTCGGGGCAATGCTCTACGAGGCTGGCACCTACCGGGAACGACGTCACGCCATGGGCTTGTATCGCCGGGCAGCGGCAGCCGTGTGTTTCACCGTATCCGCACTCGCCACAGGTGCGATGTGGCTCGGGGCGCCTTTCGACAGCGAAGTTTCCAATCGGCACATCATCCACGAGACGCTGCGCCTGTTGCCCATCTCGTGGAATCTGCTGCGCATGGCGTCACCCGAATTCCACGCGCTCGACAACCGCATCGGGGCCAGCGACGACGTACTGGTGCTCCCCTTGTTGACTCACCGCGACCCCAACCTCTGGGACGCCCCTCACGACTTCCGCCCCGATCGCTGGAACAGCATTGACCCGGACAACCACCCTGGGTACCTGCCTTTCGGGCACGTCAATGAACGCTGCTGGGGGCGCCACATGGTAATCCCCCTCGCTGAACGTCTACTGGGCATCGCCCGGCGTAATCGCCTGACCGTCGATCCAGCGCAGCGATCAGCCTACGTGCCTCTACGTGGCCTCCTCAGCGTCAACGACGTACGAGTGGTCCAGGCTCAATAGAGGCGGTACTGGGATTCCTTTTGTGATGTCGTCAGAACAGGGGCCACTAGCTTTGCTGGCGGGTTGACGAGTCAGCGTCCTTCTTCTGCACGCCGGTCGCCACGTATCTGATCGCCTTCTAAGAAGCTGTTGTCTTTCCGTAGGTGATCGTTGCGTTTCCGCTGGTCAGGCATGATGTCGGCGGTTCGGCGGCAGGGATGACGTGTCGTGTCGTCTCTTCGGTGGGGGTGCCGGATGCCGTCGGTTATGGGGCTGTTGGAGGAGCAGGAGCGTGCTGCCCGGCAGCGGGTGGAAGGTTCTGCAGGCCTAGTTGCGCGAGGCGGAGGCCTTGTGGGAGCGGTTCGTGATCGCTCGTGAAACGCTCGGGCAGGTCCTGGCAGAACCGGGCGATCGCGGACAGGCACCGGTAGCGATGGCCGAGGACCGGCCGGTGATGGTGGCGGGTGCGGTGCACGGTTCGGTGGCGCCGGTGTGGCGGTCAGGCTGGGAGGCCGTGGTGCTGGCGCCGGACTACCGGCGGATCATGCAGATCCTGGCCGGCCCGGGTAGTGGAGCGATGGACTGCCGGCAGCTGGCGGTGGCGCTCGGCCTCCAGTCGGTGCCGGCGAAGGTCGAGGGGGTGCGGTCGAAGGCCAAGCGCCTGGTGGCGCGGGGCTGGCTGGCCGAGCAGAGCCCGGGGATGTTCAGCGTCCCCGCTTCGCGAGGCGGCGGCTCATGACCATGCTCATCGACCAGTAGATCATCGCCTCCGAACTGTCGGCGCGGGCCTCGTAGTCCCGGGCCAGGCGGCGGATGCGCATCAGCCACGCGAACGTGCGCTCCACCAGCCACCTTTTAGGCAGCACCGTGAACCCGCTGGTGCCGTCGCTGCGTTTGACCACGGTCAGGGCGATCCGCAGGACACTCGCGGCGAGGTCGACGAGCTGGCCGGTGTAGCCGCCGTCGGCCCACACCCGCGTGATCCGCCAGTGCCGCTGCCGTAGCCGGGCCAGCAGTGTGTGCCCGGCCTGTCGATCGGTGACCGACGCCGCGGTGACCGTGACGGCTAGCAGCAGTCCGAGGGTGTCGACCACGATGTGCCGCTTGCGGCCGTTGATTTTCTTGCCCGCGTCGAAGCCCCGCGTGGCGGTCGGCACCGACGCTGCCCCTTTGACCGACTGGGCGTCGATGACGCCTGCGGTCGGCTCCGGATCCCGTCCCTCGGCAGTGTGCAGCTGGTCGCGGAGCCGGTCGTGGAGTTCACCGGTCAGGCCGTTGTCGCGCCAGCGCCGCCAGAACGCGTAGACGCGGTCCCAGGCCGGGAAGTCCGCGGGCATCGCCCGCCAGGTGATACCGCCGGCGACGCCCCGCACACCTGGCAGACCGCGGTTTCCAGCGGCGTCCGGGCCCGCACCACAATCCGCCGACCCTCGTCGGCTGCATCCTCCATGACCAGCGGGGACAGATCCGAAAACACCATAAGCGCGGGCTCGTTGACATCCATCACATGAAGGTCAACGGCCCTCGTAACTCTCCGTCACCACCGAATGTGCGACAGGCCCGTTCGCTGGCTGGACGGAGCTGAACCCGGCGTTGAGGGAGCCTGCCCGGGTTGCCCCGGCCGGCGAACCGGCGAGTTCACGGTGCTCTGAACTACTAATGCGCCTCTGCGGAGGATCGAGCTACCTGGCACGGTCAAGCCAGGTAAGCGGACGATACCCGTCCTCCTGTGTTAGGCTACGGAACCGGACGGCAGTCGTCCGATTGTCGATGGTCGAATGACACCGCACGCAAAGGGAGACCCATCATGAGTGATTACGAGATCGCCGCAGCTGACGTGATCGAGAGCATCAAGAAACCCAGAGCCCGCTTAGTTCCGGGTCGTAGACGAGAAAAGGCACGACGAGTTGGTCGCACTGTTCACTCCTGAGGCCAAGCTTGAGATCGGTGGCATCACGTGGGGCACGCCGTGGGGGTTCGCCTACACCGTTCGAGACCTCACTGGCGCTGAGCCATCCGTCCACCACGGGCACATGCCAGAGATTGAGATCACGAGGCCGGGCACGGCCTCCGGGATCCGGTCGATGTAGGACCTGCTGACCTTCCCAGGGAAGAACGCCCCGGAGGGGCGCAACGGCTGTGGACAGTGCCGGGAGACATACCGGAGGGTCGATGGCACATGGCTGATCGAAACGCCGCTGCAGACCCGGCTGGGAACGGGTGGCGCCAGGTCGTCACCATCCTGCTCGACGGGATTCGCTCTTCCGGATGCGCCCCACTCGAAGGACCAGTACCGCAAATTCGCAGCTGGTAGGAAAGGCGTCTCATGCGCCCACGTCCGCACGGGAACCTTCGCCAACAAGCACGCAACGCGTGACTCCCTCATTGACAGTTTCGCAAGCAGGTCACGCGGTCGCTCGGAATAGCCAGCCGAGTGTTTGCGACAGGTTCGGTAACTCGTGCACGGTCATCCCGCATGAAAAACGGATACACCCTGATGGAGGAAAAGAACGTGCGCGTTGAAATCTGGTCTGATATATCCTGCCCGTGGTGCTACATCGGAAAGGCCCGATTCAAGAAGGCACTTGCCGCATTCCCGCACCGGAATGCTGTTGAGGTGGTGCATCGTTCTTTCGAGCTTGACCCCCACCTGGCTCACACCCCCCGCCCGACAACCGGGGTGGCACACGCGAAGAAGTACGGAATGACTCCAGCGCAGGCCCGTGCGGCCGAGGAGAACCTCGCGGCCAACGCAAGAAGCGAGGGACTTGAGTACCTCGTCGACTTCCGGGACCACGGCAACACCTTCGACCTGCACCGGCTGCTGCACCTGGCCTCGGCCCGCGGAGTGGAGGATGAGCTGCTGACCTCGTTCTACAACGGAAACTTCGCTGCTCGGCGTAGCATCTACGAATCCGAGCACCAAGTCGAACTCGCTGTTTGTGCTGGACTCCACGAGCCTGAGGTGCGCGCTGTTCTGACTGACAAGCGTGCGTACGCCGACCGAGTACGCAAAGACGAGGCAGAAGCCGCGCGGATGGGCATCACCGGCGTGCCGTTCTTGGTGATCGACCGCAATTACGGTGTCTCCGGGGCCCAGCCGACGCGGGTGTTCACCGATGTACTGCGCCGAGCCTGGACCGATCGCGAATCCGCCCTCACGATCCTCGGCACTGCCGACCAAGCCGGCTGCGATGCCGACGGAGCCTGTGACGCGCCACGGAATATCGCCACCGACGGAACTGAGCTGCACTGATGCTCGTGGCGTCCGTGAAGCCTGGGTTACGATCCGGGCGCAGGGAGAACCACGAGGTGCCAGCACCACGTAAGTATCCTGATGAGCTCCGTCAGCCTACCGTCCGTGAGGTCCGCTCGACGGCTGTCCTATGGCGCACGTCGCCCGTTACCTTGGCATCCATAAGGAGGCCTTGTGGTCCTGGGTCCGCCAGGCCGACGCCGGCGAGCGCGACGAGTTGAAGGAACTCCGCGAGGAGAATGTCGAGTGCGGCTTGGACCAGTACGAGGTCCGCCGCTGCACGGGCCGGTACCGGCACGTCACTTTGGTCATACTCGCCCGGGCTTGTGTGGCCGCCGCGGCATGCCAGCCCTGGGGAAGGGGGGCGGAACTGGTGAGACGCCCGGGGCCATCGGGCTCACAGTGGCGAAGGTGCGGGGACTCTTGGCCGTTTGTCGTGCCCGGCCCCGCGCCTGAGCGGGCATTGCGGACGGACACCCCGCGCTGAGCTGGTCGAACTGGCGCTGCCGACGCCAAGCAGTCGCCTGCCGCTGTCACTTCCTGCGGCGTTGTCGCACGATCGAGGGGCGGTCTCCGTGAGACCGCCCCTCGATCGTGCGAGGTCCCGCTACGCTCTCGCCACCCGGCGAAAAACCTGGTCAGACAGAGAAATCCTGCAGGAGTACCAGGACTTCGCCGTAGCCGAAGAGCGCCTGTCTGCGGCTACGGCGCCTTCGATGGCGCGGAGACGTCGTCGCCGTTTGGGTTCCGGACAGGACACCGGCGCACCCAGGACTCGTCCGAGCGTTGTGGGATCCCGGACCGCGGCCACGGCAGAGCACGGCGCTACCGTGGTTGAGAAGCTGGTCGCCGCACTCGCTTGGACGATCTCGCTGCCATCGCTCGGCAAAATCAGCCCTCCGTCCGACTGTGACGCTGATTTGAGGCGCCGGGCAGAGGCGAGTGCCGAAGTCTTAATCGCTGCCGCACCGCCACCTTCGTCGGCCGGTGATTACCGCCGGATGGCTACGGCGCTTCTGGATGAATCCCTAGTCAACCGGTTCCAACACGAACACAGGGATGACTCGACTGGTCTTTACCTTATAGTCATCGTAGGATGGCCACGCCTTTGCCGCGCGAGACCACCACTCGTCGCGTTCGGCACCATGTACCTGGCGGGCACGATATTCCCGTTCCTCTGTGCCATCCCACAGCTTGATATCCGGATATGCTACAATATTGTGATACCAGGCCGGATTTTCGAGGGCTCCCCCCTTGGACGCTACTGCGGCATATCGCCCCTCATGCTCAACGCGAATCACCGGCGTTTTTCGCGCCCGCCTCGTCTTCGCACCGTACGTCGTTAGAATCACCAATTTCGCGTGCACACCGAGGTACTCCACCGCAATGCTATCGGTGGAACCTGCCTCTTCGGCAGTTTGAACCAGGCGAGCCTGATCCTGAACCCACACCTCGTCAGGCATCGCACTCAGGTCCATGTCCGCTGTGGGCTGCGTCTCGGACACTTGACTCCCTCTCAGATTTTGAACTGACGGCCAATTGAATTCGAGAGCCGTTGTTCTTGATGTGCTGGATTTTAGATGTAAAGGTCGCGCGTTGTGAAGTGTTGGATGCAAATAGCACGCCACGAAAATCCGCGTTCAGAATACGCGGTTGAATCCGCCATATTTGATATTTCCTTGGGCTTCGTCTAGTGCCTGACGGGACCGCTTCACCTCCAGTTGGATCTGCATCCGCACAGTGGCACCGCCAGCGGGACCGGGCACTGCGCATGATCGGGCACGTGCGCCGAAGTCAGTCCCATCCGGATCGCGTGAGGAAATCCTGCAAATCACCCTCCGAGGATAAGTCCAGCGCAATGGGGACACCTGAGGCCCCCCATGCTTGTCCAGGCCCGTGGATTACGTCGCAACTATTGGCCGGCCTCGCGAACTTGACCTCGCATGTGATCCGCATCGGCCACAGTTCAACTGTAACCCCTATATGGGTGGCACGCAAAGCTCGACTTACCGCCCGTTCGGGGGCGTCGGTGATGCGCTAATTTCAGGGCGAATCGCCAACTTATTTCACAAAAGGGCCGTTCTCGGTCAGCGTGGAGCCACGGCAGCGCGTGCAGATAGTGAAAGTACAGATACTTGAACGCGGCGGTCGGAGACGCCGAGAATTCAATCTTCTGGCGTCGAACGCCCGAGAGTGGGACGTATCGCATGGCGGCCAAAAGCTTTCCTCGCAGTTCAGTAGCTGGCGTCGAGGGGCAGTAAAATATCGAAAGCGACCGGAGGTCGGCCTCGGTGAAAAGGAACCCCCATCAGCGACTGATTCCAGCGAATACAACACAACGATCCGCACATCTATCCGCATTCGCCGGGGTCGTCCCGGTTACGTAATCCCCAGGATTCGGCAACACCATTACTGACGTTGAATGCGTGGTGTCGTTGGGGGCTGACGGGTCGTGATCTCTGCGGTATGCCGTCTGCATGAGGTACGCCCAGGGCGGCGGGTTGACTGCCGAGCGGCGTGCGTTTCGGGAACGGCTGCGGCTGGCGGCGGCCGACCGGTTTGCGCACGGTGATGAGAGCACGGTCATCGCGCATGACCTGCGGGTCAGCGTGCGTTCCGTGCAGCGGTGGCGGAAGGCGTGGTCGGCTGGCGGGCCGCGGGCCCTGGCCTCGAGGGGACCGGCATCGCTGCCGCTGCTGAGCGATGAGCTGTTCGTGGTCCTGGAGACAGAGCTGGACAAGGGGCCGGTCGCGCACGGCTGGCCGGACCAGACCTGGACCCTGTCGCGGATCAAGACCTTGATCGGCCGACGGTTCCACAAGACGTACACGATCCAGGGGGTCGCCGCGCTGCTCAAACGGCACGGCTGGACCTGCCAGGTCCCCGCCCGCCGCGCGATCGAACGGAACGAGGCGGCAGTGGCTGGCTGGGTGAAGGAGATCTGGCCCCAGGTGGAAGCACCGCGGCGGCGCTCGGCGCCTGGCTCGTCTTCGAGTTGCGCCGTGAGGCGCTGTGATTCGTGTGGAGGTGAGAGACCTTCACCGCCGACCTGTCGTGGCAGGGAAGTGGAGCTGGGGGCAGCCTGATCCGGGTGATGACGGGGAGGGCGGGAGCGGCCCTGACAAAGCCGGGACGTGCCAGTACTGCCAGATGGTGCGGGTCCGGCAAGCGGGATGGAGAGGAGTACGCGAGGAACCGGCGTCTTTACGTCTCTTAACGACTACACCGGCTCGAAACCTGGTGGATCTGGGCCGGAAGCGGTGCGCACTCGTTGCCCGAGGGCAGCGGGGAACTCCTTGGCCGGTATTTCGAAGCCGTTCGGGAGGCCACGAGGAAGGTCTACGGCGTACTCGTGGCGATGCCGCAGGGACACAGTCGGGCTCCTACTCCAACGAACGAATCACAGTGAACACGGGAACCACTCGTTCTCAACTCCCCAGTCGCGCACAGCCAGCGCCCGGCCGGGGATAGGCGCATCGACAGCCGAACGGTCCGGGTGGGGCGGAGCCGCCGTAGTACTCCGAGCCGGGGAAAGCCCGCGCACATGGGGAAGGGCGGCAGCGGTATCGAGAAGGGAAGGAGACTGCAATGCCGAAAGACGCACCGCTGAACAGCGGCGCTCTGCTGGAGACGGACCCGGTGGGTCCACGCCAGCGGGTATCGGAGATGCAGGCCAAGCTTCACCGTTGGGCGGCGGCCGATCCTGGCCGTCGGTTCGACGATCTGTTCAACCTCGTGCACGACCCGGCGACGCTGATCGTGGCGTTCGAGCGGGTCGCCGGCAACCGGGGTGCCCGCACTCCTGGCGTGGACGGCTTGACGGCCGCCGACGTCGAGGAGCAATTCGGGGTTCCCGGGTTCCTGGACGACCTACGGGCCCAGCTCAGGCAGGGCTCGTTCCGGCCGCTACCGGTAAGGGAGCGCAAGATTCCCAAACCGGGTGGGTCGGGGAAGGTGCGGCGGCTGGGTATTCCAGTGATCGCCGACCGGGTTGTCCAGGCCGCGCTGAAACTGGTGCTGGAGCCGATCTTCGAGGCCGACTTCAAGCCGGTCTCCTACGGGTTCCGGCCCAAGCGGCGGGCTCAGGATGCGATTGCCGAGATCCACTTCTACGGCACCCACGGCTATCGGTGGGTGCTGGACGCGGACATCGCGGCGTGCTTCGACGAGATCGACCACGTCGCGCTGATGGACCGTGTCCGGATGCGGGTCAAGGACAAGCGGGTTCTGGCACTGGTGAAGGCGTTCCTGAAGTCCGGCCTCCTCACGGAGCTCGGTGAACATCAGGAGACCTTCACCGGCACGCCACAAGGGGGCATCATCTCCCCTCTCCTGGCGAACATCGCCCTGTCGGTGCTCGATGAGCACCTGCACCGGGCATGGGAACCGGATGGGGAACTGTCCACCAGTGGTCGGCGCGAACGGCGGGGCGCCAAGGGCCTGCCCTCGTGGCGGCTGGTCCGCTACGCGGATGACTTCGTCGTCCTGGTCAAAGGGACCAGGCAGGACACCGAGGCACTGCGCGAGGAGATCGCCCAGGTCCTCGCACCGATGGGGTTACGGCTCTCGGAGGCCAAGACCCAACTGGTCCACCTGAGCGAGGGGTTCGACTTCCTGGGGTTCCACGTCCAGTGGCGCCGCAAACGCGGATCGGACAAGTGGTACGTCTACACCTTCATCGCCGACCGGCCCGTCCGGTCGGTGAAAGCGAAGATCCGTACCCTCACCCACAGAACGTCGCAGCAGGACCTGGCCGTGGTGCTGGTGAATCTCAACCAGGTCACCCACGGATGGGCCAACTACTTCAGGCATGCCGTCGCGAAGCGCACCTTCAGCAACCTGGACAACCTCGTCTGGTGGCGAGTCATCCGGCTGATGCAGGAGCGGCATCACTGGAACTGGACGGACGTCCGCAGACGGCTCACCACCCCCACCGGGCGGTGGCGGCCGATCAGCGCGGGCGAGATCGAGTTGCGGAAGATCAGCGCGATCCCGGTCACCCGGTATCGCTACCGCGGCAACACGATCCCCAACCCCTGGACCCCTGCCACAACCTGACGGCAGAGACCGTGGAGAGCCCGTTGCCTAGTAATAGGCACGGCGGGTTCGGCGAGAGGTCCGGGGAAACGAGCCGGGAGTAATCCCGGCACCGCGCCCCGGGCCTACTCAGCGACGAGGCCGGCTTCTCGATGACGCCGCCCACCCGTCGCACCTGGGCCCGCCGCGGCCGCACCCCGATCGTCAGGGTTCGCGGTCGCTCCCGCCGCCGCTTATCCGTTGCTGCCCTGGCCTGCTACAAACCCGGCCAGCCTTCCCGGCTGATCTACCGGCCGAGCACCGACGCCCGACCCGACGGGCGCAAGAGTTTCGCCTGGACCGACTACCGCGACCTGATCCAAGACGCCCACCAGCGGCTCGGCGGTCCGATCGTGCTTGTGTGGGACAACCTCAACACCCACTTGACGGCCGGAATGCGGCGTTACATCGCCGACCGGGACTGGCTCACCGTCTACCAGCTCCCGCCCTACGCACCCGACCTCAACCCCGTCGAGGGCATCTGGTCGATACTGCGGCGCACCACCACCGCCAACCGAGCCTTCACCGACCCGCAGGACCTGATCACCGCAGTCCGCCGAGGCTTACGCCAGCTCCAATACCGCCACGACGTCCTCGACGGCTGCCTCACCGGCACCCGACTCATCCCCGCCCCACCATGACGACATCACGCATTCAACGTCAGTAGCACGCACAGGCGGCTCGCGGCCGATGGGTTGAGGTGTCAGACATCCCGCTCAACCGCCGAGGAGTCCTGCCCATTGTGTACGGGCCGTCGACGAGTCGGCCGTCACCGGATTGGCGGCCCTTCGACAGGCGGACCGATGTGCCCCTTGGGAGTCGGGCACATCGGTCCGCGGCCAGGACGGGCCTTTCACCAGGCGCGGACCTGAGGTCCGGGTCCCTCCAGAGGGGTGCGCCCAGGGGCGCGCATCCCGTCGAGCAGGAGCGTGATGACGCGTCGCCATCCGTTGGGTCCTGCATCAACGCCAAGACTGTGATCAGTATCCAGTGACGCACGTGAGCAGATCATGATGTCTTGCCAGGTTACGTCCTCGCGCAGGGCGCCGACTGCGCGTACGCGCTCGGTCAGCCGGATGACCGCGTCCTGCAGGGCGGCGGTCCGCTCCGCAAGCTCGGGCGAGGGCGGCACCTCGCATGCCGCGGTCACCTCGGCCAGCCCGAGGTTGTCCCGGTGCGCCCCTGCCAGCTCCATCACGAACTCGGTCAGGCCCTTCCACGCGTCCGCACGTTCCATACATACCTGAGCGGCGTCGCACAGCTCGTCATAGAGGCTGAGCACCACGGCGTCGAG
The DNA here is from genome assembly GCF_040638135.1 of Streptomyces sp. NPDC026673. Lineage (NCBI taxonomy): Bacteria > Bacillati > Actinomycetota > Actinomycetes > Kitasatosporales > Streptomycetaceae > Streptomyces > Streptomyces sp. NPDC026673. Next base: position 25,965 of record NZ_JBEZXR010000068.1, read on the forward strand.
CAGCGCCTCCTTGGTGCCGAATCGCCGGTACAACGTGCCCACTCCCACGCCGGCCACCTTGGCGATGTCCAGAGCCGACACATCAAGCCCACGGGAGGCGATGGCCTCCTGTGCCGCGGCAATCAGCAGACGCCGGTTGCGCCGCGCGTCCGCCCGGCCTCCGGGCATGGCATCGGATTCACGCGGCATCCGGCGTCCAGTTCTCCAGCGGGTCCATCCGGAGCCGAGTCAGCAGCACCGAGTCGATCAGCCACTGTCCGTCGACCCTCCGGTAGGTCTCCCGGTACTGTCCGTAACCGTTGTGGCCCTCCGGGGCGTCCTTTCCGGCTGGGAAGGTCAGCAGGTCCTGCATTGACCAGATCCCGGAAGCCGTGTCAGGCCCGGTGATATCGATCTCAGGCATGTGTCCGTGGTGCACGGACGGTGCGGGGCCAGTGAGATCACGGACCGTGTACGCGAACTCCTGCGGCGACTTCCACGTGATGCCATCGGTCACGAGCTTGGCGTCGGGGGTGAACAGCGCGGCCAGCTCATCGTGCTTCTTCTCGTCCACGAAGCGGAAGTAGCGGGCCTTGAGCTTCTTGATGCTCTCGACGCTCTCGAGCACGTCCAGCCTGCGGATGATGTCCTCGCGATCACTCATGATCGGCCTCCTCATGCATACAGCACCCACCCAGGGCACTTACGGAAACGGACGACTACCGTCCCTTCCGTAAAGTACCACAAGGGGACGGCCGCCGTCCGGTTCACTTGCCCCGCTCTTCGCCACAGTGGTCCGACCACCTCACGACCAGGTCGCCAGGCCGTCCCATCGCGGACTGGCGACTTGGCAACCGCCCTCCGCCCGCTTGATCCGATGACGACCCAGGCCTGATCCGCTTTGGCGGACATCCGAGATCCGGGGTTCTGCCCCGGGAGGGCGTCCATCGTGGAGGGCATGGGGGAGAAGAAGCCGTGTCCTCGCCGCTCGTTCACGCCGGACCAAGGCGGAGATCGTCGAGCTGTGCTGGCGTAGTGACCGTCGGTCGACCAGGTGGCCAAGGACTTTGATCTGACCGAGACTGCGGTACGCGACTGGGTGAAGCAGGCCGAGGTGGATGCGTGTGAGCGGGACGGCCTGAGTGGCAGCCAACGCGAGGAACTGGCCGCGCTGCGGCGGGACAGCCGCCCGCGCCGGGAGGACCTGGAGGTCCTCAAGTGATCGGGACGCACCGCCGAGAGGTTCGCCTCGGCGAGGCGTGCAGGGCAAACTGACAGGTGCGGTCATCGTGCTATCTCCTTCGGCACTTTGAAGATCAGTGGTGGCCGTTCGTCCATGCGGGCATCAGCCCGGACGTCGCGGCACCCCGTCGGGTCCAACCGGTTACACCCCTTCCAAGGACGCAACCCCCGAGTCCCCAGCTGAGCCAGTACCCGGAGGCGGTGCTGCAGCCGGCGGATGCCGCCACAGGCGCCCGGAACAGCCGCCCGTGCAGGCGGGCCCCGACGTCGTACCACCGATAGAGTGGAGATCACGGGGATTCCGCACCAGGGAAGGCGATGATGGCCATGGCCCGACGGTTCGGCTACCGAAGGATCTATGAGGACGCCTCATCCCAAGAGGGCAAACGCGTTCTGGTCGACCGGCTATGGCCCCGAGGTATGAGCAAGGAGCGAGCCCGTCTGGACGAGTGGCTCCGCGACGTGGCACCGTCGGCTGACCTTCGCCACTGGTACCACCACGACACGGCACGCTTCCCCGAGTTCCGCGAGCGGTACATCGCCGAACTCGAGGACCCCGATCACCGGCCAGCCGTCGAGCACCTGCGAGACCTCGCCGCCCACAACAGGGTCACCTTGCTCACCGCCACCAAGGACGTCGAGCACAGCGAGGCGGCCGTCCTTGCCGGATGGCTCGACTCCGCGGAGTCCGCGAGCCACTAGTACTCACGCCGGAGTTCTGGTACTCGTGCTGGTCAACGGCAAGGCCTCTGCTGCCCAGGATGCTGGGCACGGGTGCTCACATCGCCCTTGACCAGCTGGCGCGCCCCATTCCACACCGCTGCTGTACGCTTTGCTGTACGCTGAGGGTATGTCGAAGCCAGTCACAATCCGGGTCCCCGAGGAACTTCACGCCCTGCTGCAGCAGCGTGCCGAGTCCGAGGGCACCACGGTGACCGCTCTCATCACCGAGGCTGCCCGCAACGCGGTCCGTGACCCCCGCTTGGAGAGCGCAGCCGAAGTCTTTAGGGCCTTTGTCGTAGACCATGCCGACGCGTTCGATCAGGCATTCCCCGACGACGCCCCCGCCCGCCTGGACGCCTCCCGGGTGGCCTGAGTGGACCTGTACATCGACATCCGCTGGCTCCTGGAACGCCAAGCCGACGTCCTACCCAAGCAGCCCTCGGTCCACGACTTCTCCAACCTCGTGGCCGCCGTCGCCCGCCATCGCGTCAACACCCCCCAGATCGGCGCCACCGTCGACAGCGCCTGGCGCGCCGCAGCCCTGATGCACACCATCATCCGCCTGCGCCCGCTGCCGGCCCGCAACGCCCTGTACGGCGCTGCCCTCGCCACGGCCTACATGGATGCCGCGGGAGAAGGCATCAACCCGCCCTACGGCGCCTTGATCGACCTCGCCCGCGACATCGACACCGGCCGCGCCGACGGATACGACGCGGCCGACCGCATCCGCTCCTGGCGCATCTGAGGGCACCGGCCGACGGCCCATGGGTCACAGCACGGACCGTTGCGGTGCTGGCCAGCTTCTCGCCTACTCTTCGGGCTTGTGGCGGTTGACCCCGCCGTCCCAAGAAGTGTAGGTGTACGGGTTGGATATCTGCTCCGTGTGCGGGAGTTCAGGCTCCTGAGCTGCCTTCCACTCCTTTTCGCCCATGGAGGTGCGGAAGTACTCGACGGTCTCGGTGACCGCCGCGCGGGCGGCGTCCAGAGGCGCGGTGTCGAGCAATGCATGTCCGTACTTGACGACCTTGCCGTTGACCATGACCGTGTGGACGTCGCCGCGACCCGCTTGGAAGACGACATGTCCGTAGGGGTGGATGATCGGGTACATGGCCGGCGACCGATCATTCTTGATCAAGACGAGGTCGGCCTTCTTGCCGACGGTGATGCTGCCGACGGCTGAGGAGAGTCCAAGCGCGTGCGCGCCGCCCGAAGTGGCCCACTGCACGACCTCCTCGGCCCTCAGGTGGTTGTGGACCACGGTCTCGTCACGACCGTGTGCCTCGAGGTGTTCCCGGGCGCGATCCGCACTGAGGGTGGATCGCATGGCGGAGAAGAGGTCTGCACTCCACCACATGCTGGAATCCATGGACAGTGAGACCGGAATGCCGTGCTTACGCAGGTGGGTGGTGGGTGGGTAGCCCTGCCCTGCGTTGAGCTCACTCTCGGAGGACACCGAGACGGTGCCACCGGTGGCCGCGATGCGGTGGTAGGAGTCCTGAGACAGGGACGCCGCGTGGACGTAGGTGACGTCTCGGGTCATAAAGCCGTTTTCCCACATCAAGCGGATGCTGTCGTCGCTGGTGGCCCCCCACACGCCGGCGTGCGTGGTGACGCGCAGCCCCAGGTCGCGTGCGGTCTCGAAAGCCTTGCGCTCGGGGAAGTCGGGGTCTGCGGTGACGTCGAACGCCAGCTGGAGACCGAGCATGTCGTCGCCCGTGGTGAACCGGCGCGACGCGAAGGCCTTGAAGTCGGGACTGGCGGCCCACTCCCACGGGGCGCCGAGCAGGTTGCCGTAGGCGAGTATGTAACGCCCGGGCGTGGCCTGGAGGGCATCGACGGCGGCGTCGGCATGGTCCAGGGTCTGCAGGCCGTGTGACCAGTCCAGGGTCGTGGTCACCCCCGCGTCGAGCGCTTCGACAGCGGCGAGGAGATTGCCGGCGTAGATGTCCTGGGGCCGGAAGAGCTTGCCCCAATTCAGGTAGCAGAACACGAAGTACTGGCTGAGGGTCCAGTCGGCTCCGATGCCGCGCAGAGCTGTCTGGTACATGTGGCGGTGGGAGTCGATCATTCCGGGCATCAGGATGCCGCCGGTAGCGTCGATTTCGGCCGTACCCTCGGGAACGGTCAGATTGTGGCCGATCGCCTCGATGCGCTCCCCGATGACGAGCACGTCGCCGTCTTCGAGGGCGTCGTGGGAGTCCATGGTCAGCACGGTGGCGTGGCGGAAGACGACAGGGCGGCCGGGGGCGAATTCGTCTGGACCCGCGACGTTCTGGCGCGAGGGGACGTCCTTGGAATGGGAGTTCATGATCGGTGCTGTTCCTTGTGGCAGTGGTACTGATGGAGTCGGGTGGCAAGCGCGATGACCGCGCAGTGGTGCTGCGGATCGGTGGCCCATGTCGTGGGCTTAGCCGGTGGCGCGGACACCGAGTCGGTGTGAGGTGCGGACCGCGATGAGTGCGCCCAGTGAGAGCGCTGCGGCGAAGCCGATCATCGATGGGCGTAGACCGAACTGGCGCGAGGCGAGGCTGAAGCCGATCGAGGGCAACCCCATTCCGGCGTAGGCGATGGCGAAGAACACGGCTAGCACGCCGGCCCTGGAAGCGGGCCGCGCGGCCGCCACGCTCTGCCCAACGGAAACCTTGAACAGCAGTCCGGCCCCGGCCCCGGTTATCGCCGCTGCGACGAGGAACAGCCCCAGTGCCGGATGGAAGAGCGACAAGGCGGTCAGGGCCAGGCCGACCGGGAAGAACACGACGCCCGTTGTCAGCATGCGGGGAGCGGGCAGTTGTCCCAGCGCCAGTTGGGCTGCTGCGGAGGCAGCGAATACCGCGAAGGGAGCGAGTCCGGTGATGAAGGAGGCGGAGGTGCGCAGCACGTCACGGACCATCACCGCACCGAGAGACGAGAAAAAGCCCATCACTGCGAACGCGAAGAAACCGATGCCTGCTGCGGCGGCGAAAACCGCGCCGCCGCCCGGCCGCAGCCCGAATCGGGCAGGAGGCTCTCGTATCGTCTGCCGGTCCACGGTCTCCGGGCCCGCCAGGACCAAGAATCCCAGAGTCACGAGTATCACGCCGAACAGCGCGAAGGGAGTGGTCAGGGGCGCCGGAGCCCACTGAGCCAGTGCTCCGGCGACCAGTGGTCCCAGGGCCAGGCCGCCGAGGTTGGAGGCGGTCGCCACCAGACCGGGCAAGGGCGACCCGACTCGCTCCGGATGAGCCCGGCCGTGCAGGTCGCTCAGGTAGGCGGTGGCGGTGGAGGCCATCAGCCCTGTGCCGACCCCCGTCACCACGCGCGCGACGAGCAGCCCTGTCACTCCGTGCCAGGTTGCCAGCAGCAGAGCGGCAAGGGAGGAGGTCGAGAGGGCCGCGACGATGATGCGCCGACGCCCGAGCCGGTCGGACAAGTGTCCGAGGAACAAAAACCCCGCGGCGGCACCGACGACCATCGCCGCGAAGGCCACGGTAACCATTGTGGAGCCGAATCCGTCACGGCCGGCGAACAGCGGCCACAAAGGTGTTGGCAGCGTACCGAAGGCCATCAGCGCGCCGAAGGCGGCGGCGACGGTCCAGAAGCTACGCGCAGGTGGGGTTCTTTCGGATGCCTCGTCCAACGCATCGGCGCGACGGGCGGAACGCAGGGAAGACAACGACATGACTCCGCTTGCTCGGAATGAATGATGAAGGCGCACTCGACCCGGTCTACCTGCGCCTTCCTTCCAACCCGTACAACGATCCCCGCGATTTCCACTCTGTGACAGAAGGTAGAGATGCTTGCCATCTCTGTGAGAGATACTTCTCCCCATGGAACTTCGCCACCTGCGGCATTTCGTCGCGCTCGCCGAGGAAGGCAGCTTCACACGCGCCGCCGCAAGGGAGCTGATCGTCCAGTCCGGACTGTCCACCTCCGTGCGAGCCTTGGAGAAGGAACTGGGGGCTCTACTCTTCGTGCGCGGCAGCCGCCCGGTTCGGCTGACCGCCGAAGGCCAGGCCCTGCTGCCTGCCGCCCGCCGCACTCTGAAAGCCGCAGCAGCAGCCAGTCAAACGGTGCAGGACGTACGCGGCCTCCTCTCCGGACACCTGCGCATCGGCACCTACCCGGTCAGCCCTCGCCTCCTGCCGCTGCCCGCGTGGCTGGCCGGGTTCGCCCGCGCGCATCCGGGACTGGAGATCACGGTACGGCAGACCGACGGACCGGCCATGACGCAGATGGTTGCCGACAGTCGGCTCGACTGCGCAGTGGTCGACCCGATAGCCGGTCCACCAGACGGCCTGTATGCCCTGCCTCTGGCTTCCGAATCACTCATGGCCGCCCTACCTGCCGGGCACCCGCTGGCCGAAGAGACAAGCCTGACGCTTCACCAAGTCGCACAAGAGCCCTCTGTCGAGACCGATCTTGCATGGACGACCCGCACACGCACCGACGCGGCATTCGCCGCCGCAGGCATGACTCGACGCATCGTTTGCGAGGTCGCTGATTGGCGACTCGTGCTTGACCTCGTTCGCGCCGGGCTGGGCATCGGCCTGGTACCTCCCAGCCACGTCGACTCCATCGATGAGCAGACCCGGAACAATCTGAGACTCATCCCTCTGGCAGGAGTGGACATCAAGCGCGAGCTGGCCCTGGTACTGCCCGTCGACCAGTCTGCCTCTCCCGCAGCCAAGCGCTTCAGTTCGTACCTGAGCCAGAGGATTCGTGAGAGTGACGCGGAGGCATGATTCCTCAGTTCATTCTCAACTTCCGTGAAGTGACCGACGGAATACATCTCACTGTATCCAGACGCCGAGCTGGCTGGGAAACCGGTTCCTAACCTCTGATCTCGGACACACGAGACACTGGATTGTTGCGGCCTGAGGCGACGGCACGCGGTCGCTGCCGATCTGCGGGTTAATCTCGAAGACCCTGCGGAACTGGGTCCAGTCGGCCGGGGCGACCGGGCGGCGGGAGCGCCGGGCAGAGTTGGCCGGGGGCAAGTTTTCGTATCTGACCACGGCCATCGACCTCGCCTCCCGGTAGCTTGCCGGCTGGGTGATCGCCGATCATATGCGCGTTGGCCTGGTCAACGGCGGTCTGCTTCTGTTCTTTTCCTGCCCGTACCAACGCGACGGCGCGGGCGCGGAACTCAGCGGGATAGGCACGGGGCATGTCCGGCAGCCTTTCGTGAAGGTCGTCAGTTAGCCAGCAGAATTGGAACCTGAGAGGTGGGGCAGGTCAAGATGTCACCCGATCGTGCACCAGACCCATGCCCTCCACCCGGGCCGAATGGACTCGCGGCACCTCGCTGGCGCTAACTTCCACAGCGAACGCGAGGACCGGTTCTGAAGCCGGGCCTTCGCTGACGCCTGCCGCGAGGCCAGTGTCATCCAGTCCATGAATGCCGTCGGTGAGAGACCCTCCAAGACCGCCGGGCCTGGGATGCCGAACGCGAGGCCCACCTCTGGCTGCACCGCTACAACACCCTCCAGCGCCACTCAAACGTCGGACATCGCAGTCCGAGCGCCCACCAGAGAGCACTCCGAACAACATCATCTGCGAGTAGCGGAATGGCCGAAGTCGAACTGCCGTAGTTGACACCGCACTGCACGGGCTGTGGCACGCTCGAGTGCACTGTGTGGCCGAGAACACCCCGAGTGCATTTTGGAACGTCCAATTTGCCACACGGGGTAGGGGCCTGCTATGCGGTCACTCATGTAGGCGAAGAGCAGGCTTCCTACTTGTGAACGCAAGGTTAGTAAAGTTCGCATTATGGGTGAAGTGGACTGCCAATCACGCTCAATGAAGGAAGGGGCCGTATCGCCTTGTTCCAGAATCGGCGTTGAATGACATGACGGGCGTCACTTTGCATGGGATGCTGAAATGGTGACGCAGTCTATGCTTATCGCGTTCACTTCCCGCACGGCGTGATGAACCGCTCGATACGCGTGTTTAAGTCTCGACTGTGGCTGCTCGCCATGGCCGCGCTACCGCTCGGTATTCCCGGCCGAACCGGCGAGGATTTGCTAAATCGTGAAATGGCAGGGAAGCGGCTCGGTAAGGCCACTCTACGACGTATCGGGGGAGTCCCACTCAACTGACGCCGACTGCTAGTTTGAGCACGAGCCGATGTCGCCGCAAATGCTTTGTTCCAATCAATCTCGCGACACCCGTCGATGCCCTCCAGGATGGATTGTCCTGGATGACTAGAAAAAGAAAGACCGAATGCAAGTGGATCAAAGGTTGCCGGACATCCCGGTCGACGAGCGCACTGTGCGGCCCTTGAGTGGAGAAGAGCAGGAATTTATATATTCACTGACCCGCGCGATTTCTGTCTTTCCTCGCGCGATCGACGCGGAATTGAACCGGAACGCAGGGCTGCTGTTCTCGGAGTACACGCCGCTCGTACACCTATCCGGGGCGCCGCAGCAGAGAATGCGCATGAGTGAACTCGCCGCAGCTTGCAACTTTTCTCTCGGCGGCATGACTCGAGTCATTATCCGGCTGGAAAAGCAGGGCTGCGTCATGCGGGTGCAATCTTCACAGGACGGCCGCGCATGGAACGCCGTCCTGACCGACGCCGGGCGGGCCCGCCTACAGGTGGCCGGATCGGCCTTCCTGATCTGTGTGCGACATCACCTCATGAACCATTTCGAGGGCCACGACCTGCCCAGGCTCACAGCCGCGTTCAACAGCGTCGCCGTCGCGAGCGATTCCCCGCAAACCTGACTGACATATTCCAACAGCACCTCAAGCCGCATCCGCAAGAAGCGGCGGCGTCTATGTGTTCGGTCGCGCGCAGCCAAGCAAAGCTCTGTGTCCCGGCGAACTTGGCCGCCGCTCCCGCGTTTCGCACGGCCGCAGGCGGAAGCGGGTACTGTCACAGCCGTCGGTGGGCCAGATGACCAGCGACCGCCCGACCCCGCGCAGTAGGCGGTTTCCGGATTCCGTCCGGGAAACTTCGACATCGATACCATGAGCTGAGGTTTGGGTATGTCGGTCCGCACCCGCCGCACGCACTTCAGCCCCTCGGTGGGCAGCTCCCGATGGCCCGGCTTCCAAGGCGCCGCCTGGCACAACAATTCCGCCGAGGACCTGACGACGATCTCCCTCATACAGTGGGCACACCTCAGCGACCACGGGCTGCCAAAGTGGCATTCCTTCTGGATCACCGTCCGCCAAGCGATCGACAACTGACCGACGAGCCCGCGTCCGCGTCCGCACAGGCCGGCCTCCGCCCTGCCACCAGCACAGTGCCAGCGACCGCCGGGGCATCCCCGCGACGGCCGGAGAAGCGGGCGCACCCGCGCAGGACACCGCGACCTACCCCCCTCCCGGGAGAAGTCAGGTCAGATCGGCAGACACCTAGGGAGCCGCCTCTGACCAGGGCGAATACAGTTCGGCCGTCGGGTTGTGCACAGCAGTCTGCGCAACCCCGCCTCGACATCGAAGTCACCTGTTTGGCGTACCGGAGTCGCCGCCAAGCCTGCACCGCCGTGTCATTGCTGTGACCGCATCCGCGTTCGAGTGGGAGGTGGCCGATGTACAACATGCGTGCCGAACCCATGGCAACCGAGGCCGGGACCTGGCAACGGTGGCACGTTGTCGACCGAGACGGCAGCGCTCTGTGCGGGCAATTCCTGAATGCGAAGACACGCCAGACGCCAGGCGCCCTACACGAGGACTACTGCCGCCCCTGCATGGACGCCGTCACCGCAGCCGCACGCCGCGCCTGAACACACCACAGCGATCAGGCTGCCCGCCCACCGCAGCGTTCCCGCGTCCCCACCCGCGGCCCCGCTCCTTGGAGCTCGGGCGCCGATCCACGGTGGGGGAAGCGTTGCCGACGAAGCCCGCCCGGCCCTCTCACCTCTCCGTTCCACTTGGTGGCCCGACGGGGCGTTCCGCGGGCGGTCAGAGCCACAGGACCCGCACACCACTTGGTCTGGCCTGCGACAATGGGCCGGTGAGTCACGGCAGACCGGCAGGTGAAGGCACAGGTGAGGCCGCGGACCGGGACCGTAGTGCACGCGGTAGTGGCGCCCTGCCAAAAGCAGTCCACCGTACCCACGCGCCAGTACAAGGACGAGGTGTACGTCGTCTGCAGCTGTGACCGACGAGTGGCCGGGTAATGGGCAGCGGCCTCGGAAGTCTCGGTCAACCCCAATCGCGTCTATTGAGATCCTGCACGGTGCGGTCATTGCACGGAGGGAAATCCGGCGAATTACCGCCCATCCACCGGCCGGGCAGGGTCCTCCCGGCCGGCGGGTACTGCAGTACGGCACATCAATGACGTAGTCTCCGCAAGTCACATGCGACGATGCGTGGCCACCGTCCGTGACCGCATTTATGCGCCAGGAATGCCGGCCACGCGAAGCACGAGGTGCGGCCTCACGCCGGGTTGAGCATTCAATGCCACGAAGTTAAGAGCGTAGCGGCGGTGTCAAGCGCGGGCGGGATGCGAGGGGCCTCTGCTATCCAGGGGATCGACCAAGATCTTCCTGAGAAAGCGGAGGCCCGGTGGCTCAGTCTGTCACGGGCGGAACCGATGACGTGTTCGCGCCGGGTCATATCGGTGAGTTAACGCGGGTCATCCCGCCCGAGTTGGTGGATGCGGTGCTGGACGAGTGCGGGGCTCGCGAGCGACGACTTCGGAGCCCGCCCTCTCGCGTCGGGGTGTACTTCGTGCTCGCGCTCGGGCTGTTCAGGCATCTGGGCGCCGGGCTGGTGTGGGGCAAACTCGGGGCCGGACTGGTCGCCTGGGTGCCGCAGCCCTCGGAGAAGGCACTTCGCGATCTGCGTCGGCGGGTCGGGGTGGCTCCGCTCAGGCGGCTGTTCGACGTGCTGGCTGGCCCGCTGGGCCAGCCGTCCACACCCGGAGTGCGCTACCGCCGCTAGCGCACGGTCGCCTTCGACGGCTGCGGGAGCCTGCCCGTCCCCGACCACGAGCGCAACCGGTCCTGGCTCGGCCGCACCGAACGCCGCTACGGCCCGACCGGCTACCCCCGGCTGATGCTCATGACCCTGTGCGAAACAGGCACCCGCGGCCTGATCGCAGCGGTCTTCGGCCCCGCCCCTGAGGGCGAGACCGACTACGCCCATGAACTGGTCGGCCACCTGACCTCGGACATGCTCCTCCTGGCGGACCGCGCCTTCGACAGCAACGAACTGCTCGCAGACATCGCAGCTCAGGGGATTAGTTCCTATACGCGCCACCAGCACACGACGACCACCGGTGCTGGCGCTGCTGCCCGACGGCTCCTACCTGACCCGGATCGGGGGCCTACCGCTGTGGGTGATCGAGGCCGAGATCCACTCCCGCACCGCCGACAGCGGCGACTTCGGCGGGACCTACCGCCTGCTGACCAAGCTCAATGACCACCGCACCGATCCCGCCGACCACCTGGTGCGTCTCTCCCACGAACGCTGGGAGATCGAGATCACCTACCTGGCGCTCCGCCACACACTACTCAAAGGCCGAGTTCTACGTTCGAAGGACCCGGTGGGCCTCAACCAGAAGATGTGGGGACTGCTCGCCCTCTACCAGGCCCTGCGCTCGGTCATGGTGACCGCGGTGGAGACAATGCCCGGCTGCGATCCCGACCGAGCCGCCTTCACCGTCGCTCTGGAAGCCGCCCGCGACACGGTGGTCAGCCGGGTCGGAGCGACCGCGGCCTCAGGGCCGAGCAGCCGTTCCGACCTGGTAGGACACATCGGCGCCCGCGTCCCGCACGCGCTGCTTCCCGGGCGCCGAATGCGACTGTCCGCCCGCATCGTCAAGTGCGGAACCTCCCGCTACAACATCTGCAACCGCGACGGGCGTCCACGCGGCAGCACCCCGATCTCCGCCATCGAGATCACCGTGCACCCACCAGCCCTGCCCAGCGCGCAGGACCCGAGCCGGGCCCTCTCAGGCCGCTGGGGCCAGGTCTGCCAGCTCTTGGCCGCGAACTCCAACCAGGCCATGCACACCCGGGACATCGCGCGGTATCTCGGGCTCCCCACCTCGGGGCGTCCCCTCAGCAGTCTCACCGCGCAACGCTGCTACTGGGCCCGCAACGGCCGACTCATCCGCACCGCGCCGAACACCTACAAGATCACCCTCCCTGATGCCTTGACACCGCCGCTGGGCACTTAACTTCGTGGCATTGATCGATCATCTGCCGGTGGCAGTACCCCTCCGGCTGCCCACCCCTGTCCTCCAGCCACCCAGGCACCGATAGCAGGTTCTGCACCACCGCCCACTCGCCGTCCGTCATGTCCGACGGATAACGCCGGACACGGCGCGGACGGTCGGCCGCGTTGCCATACACGTGCGCGAGACAATCACACGACAGGGTGGTCGAGTTGGACCCGGCCGACGCGCGGGCGTACAACTGCGACAACAGGGCCTCCTGGGCACTCGTTGGTCTCGACAACCCCGAGCTGCACAGGAGGCCCTGCTGTCATGCGCACCTGACGGAAAGGTCACCCAACCGGGAAGCCACACTCGAACCCACGCTCACCATGACCGGTAGAGCAACGGCCAAAGCCCTACTAGTCGGTGTTCTGTCGGGCGAAGGTGCGGACTGCCCACCAGAAGGACAGCAGCGTCATCGCTGCCAGGGCTATAGACCCGGAGAGCAGTGAGTGGGCAGAGAAGTCTCCGCGGAAGCCAGCGCGGCTGGCGTCCATCACATGGGCGACGGGATTGACCCTGGACAATTCCCAGAGCCAGTTCGGGGCGAGTGCCGGGGTGATTGGCAGGAGCGTTCCGGACAGCAGGAACAACGGCATCAGCATTGCGTTGAGTACGGCCGGGAGCTGTTGCTCGCTTTTGATGCGCAGCGCGAGCGCGTAAGAGAGCGACGCGATTGCCATCGACAGGGACGTGATCATCAGCATGCACAGCGCGACCCCGGCCGCGGGCGGTCTCATCCCGAAGACGAGGCAGCAGATGAGGACGATCACTCCGGCTTGAACCATCACGTTGACTGCCACCGTCAGCACCTTGCCCAGTAGCAGTGCCGCCGGACGCATCGGGGTGACGCGGAACCGCTCGAAGACACCGGCACGGTACTCGGACAGCAGGTTCATGCCGACGAAGGAACTTCCGATGATAACCATCTGGACCATCAACGCAGGAGCGAACACCATCCAGAGGCCACCCGGCGGGAACCCGGGTGTGTAGGTGACGAACTTCTGGACCAGGGGGCCAAAGAAGAACATGTACAGGATGGGTTGGGCCAGCCCCATCACCAACCATGTCGGTTGACGATACCGATGGATCATCTCCCGACGGAAAACCAGCCATACGTCACGCCGCAACATCGACGTCCACCTTCCCGGGGCGTTTGGGGGCCCCGGCGCGATGACGGCCACCGCCACCACGGCGGGGGTGTCGAGATCGGCGAGTGCCAGAGGGATTCACCGCTTCGGCTGTCTCCTGGCGCGGTACGCCCTTGCCGGCGGCCTCCCGCAGGGTCCGTCCGGTGAGCGTGAGGAAAACGTCGTCCAGAGTCGGTTGGCTGACGCGCAGCGAGCTCGTTCCTATTCCTGCGATGGTCAGGGCCCGCAAGAAGTCGGGTAGCGCAGCATGGGCGCGCGGTACCCGGAAGCGCACCAGCTCATGGGAGTACGAGACATTCCGAGCTCCGGCCAGCCTCCCCACGATCGCGGCAGTGGCCGCGACGTTCCAAGCGGCGACCCCCACTTCCACGGTGTCACCAGAGACTTGCGCCTTGAGGGAGTCTGGTGTTCCTTCTGCGATGATCCGGCCGTGATCCATCACCAGGACTCGGTCACACAGCGCATCGGCTTCGTCCAGGTAGTGGGTGGTAAGGAACAGCGTCATGCCGTGATCGGCACGCAACCTACGGATGTGGTCCCACAGGTTGGCGCGGCTTTGCGGGTCCAGTCCGGTGGTTGGTTCGTCGAGGAAGAGGAGACCCGGGGTGTGGATGAGGCCGAGCGCGAGGTCGAGTCGGCGGCGTTGGCCTCCCGAGAGTGTCCGGGTGAGGCGTCGCTCCAGGCCCATGAGGTCCAGTTGCTCCGCGAGGTGGACGGAGCGGGTGCGGGCGGCGGAACTGGACAGGCCGTACAGCCTGCCCTGTATCTCCATTTCCTCGGCGACTGTGCTGTCTGGGGAGGCTGCGAAGCCCTGCGCCACGTATCCGATTCTTCTTCGTACTCCGCGTGGATCCGTTAGGAGATCGCGGCCGGCCACGGTCGCCTGTCCGGCTGTGGGCAGGAGGAGAGTCGTGAGCATGCGCAAGGTTGTGGTCTTACCCGCTCCGTTCGGTCCGAGGAAGCCGACGAGTTCCCCGCGTTCGACGGTGATGTCGACTCCGGATACGGCGTTGACGCGTACGCCCTTTGGGCCTTGGCGCTTGAACTGCCGGGCAAGCCCGCGTGCCTTGATCATGGGGTTGCGATGGGTCCTGTCGTGGGCCGGGTGTCAGCCGGGGCGGGTCTGCCGTCGTACGGTGGCTGGGGATTCACCACGCTACGGGCAGGTGATTGATGCCGTAGATCGCCGACGAAACTCGGAAGGGAATCTCGCTGAACCGCATGTCGAGGCGGAGTCCAGGGAATCGCCGCAGCAGGGCGGGATATGCGATTCGCATCTCCATCCGGGCCAGCGGGGCACCGATGCAGTAGTGGATGCCGTGGCCGAAAGCGAGGTGTGCACCGGCCTTGCGGCCGAGGTCGAAACGGTCGCCGTCGGGGGCCAGGGCCTCGTCGTGGTTGGCGGACGGCAGGGAACACAGGAGCCGTTCGCCGCGCCTGATGTGTTGTCCCGCGAGGGTCACGTCGGTGCGGGCCACGCGCGGTACGCCGGTCTGCACCACTGACAGGTAACGCAGCAGTTCCTCCACGACGCCATCAATGTTCTTGCCATCCCGTACGGTCGCCGCGTGGTCGGGATTTTGCAGCAGCAGCAAGGTGCCGAGCGACAACATGTTGACGGTGGTCTCGTGCCCGCCGAGCAGCAGTAGATCGCCGACGCCGGCCAGCTCGCGGTCGTCGATTTCCCCGCCGTGCTCACGTACCAGCAGGCCGAGGATGCCCTCGCCCGGGTTGGCACGTTGTTGTGCCACCAATCGTGCCATGTAAGCCAGTGATGTTCTTGCTGCGGCCTCGCGCGCGGCCCTCGAACGGGTGCCGTCGAAACGGATGACACTGTGTTTGTTGAACTCGGCACGGTCTTCGTAGGGAACGCCGAGCAGTTCGCAGATCACCATGGCTGGAACCGGCAGAGCAAAAGCCTGGACGAGGTCGACCGACGGCCCCGCCTCCTGCATCGCGTCGAGGATCGCGGCGACGCTGGCCTCGATCCTGGGCCTTAGTGTCTCGATGCGCTTGGCGGAGAAGCCCGGGGTGATCATACGGCGCAGTCGGCCGTGCTCGGGCGGGTCGTAAGTCGTCAGATCGCCGTGACGCACAAGGGACTCGGGTGGTGCTGCAACCGAACCGCCGCGGTTGGGGTCCGTCAGCGTCCTGCCGTCGCTGCCGAACCGTCGCGCGTCCGAAAGTACTTCACGGACGTGCTCGTGCCGGGTGACGAGCCAGGCTTGTGACCCGGTAGGGAGCGTCAGCCGCGTGACGGGCTGGTTGGCGCGCAGCACGGCGAGTTCACTGGCCAGGTCGAATCCGTTGCGACGAATGTGGACGGGTATCTGGAATTCTCCAGGAGGTGACATGATGTTATTCATCGGGTGCTTTTGCTCTTTTCCCCTGATCGAGTGGGGTGGCCGGTGCTGGACCATCTGTGATCGGGAGGCTGCATCAGGAGTAGATGCTGACCTGAAGGCGTGGCATCCCGCCCCACTCGACCGGCTCGAAGCAGACTCGGGCCAGTCGCGTATTTCTGGACGCCCGGGTCAAAATATCCTCGATGGCATTTCGGCTCTGTTCGCTCATGTACCACCAGAAAAGGCTGTGCCACACCACTGTGTATGTTCCGGTGTCACTCGGCTGGGAGAGCCGTCTCTTGAGCCATTCCACGGCATCGGCCTTTTCGACTCGTATGTCGGAGCGAGCTGCGAGCGATATCGCGTCATCGAGCTCCATTTGTTCCACATCGCGTTCGTGTGGAATGAACGAGCGCAGGATCATGGCGTCGTGTGGATCGGATGGATCACGCGGTGCGAGATCACAACCTGCCCTGTCGACGATTTCGAATTTATTGGGCTGCGGACCGCTGACTGCCAGCCTCACCGGCGAGTCGAGGTCGCCCCATTCCCATCCGTGCCCGAACCACCGGTAGCGGTCGAGAGCGAGGTTCAAGCCCGCGCAAGCACCGATCTCCAGTAGGCGGACCTTTGGTGCGGCCAGCATGCTCAGGCCGCGCAGCAGTGATCCGGCACGGTTGGGTTGGTGCTGCTGGACCGGTCGGTCCAGCGCGGCCCTTATCTCGGTGGGATTGCGCAGTAGCGTCTGACGGAAGAGCTCACGGGTTCGTTCTGCGTAAACTGGGTTGTCCGCATTCGACATCAGGTCTTTGAGGTGTCCTGACAGTTCGGGGGCTCGTCCGGTCAGGACCAGCAGCCGGACCCCGGCCAGGGCGCGCAGAGAGAACAAAGGCGCGGCAGCATCCGGGTGCTCGGCCAGAATGCGGCCGATGGGACCGTCGCTCTCGATGTCATCAGTGAGCATCGTGAGTATGTCCGCCGACATCGGTGTGTGCCCGCTCATGGCCGAGGCCATTGCGCGGAGGCTTTTCACGCTTTCCTCGGGGATCACGCCGCACCCGCCAGGTCGCTCAGGAGCGAGTCCGCGGCCGATACGTCGACCATCCACTGGATGAGGTCCCGCTGGTCAGAGGGTTCAGCCAGCGACTTCAGAAGGGCCAACAGCTTCCTCTGGACAGCTTCCACCCGCCGGTCGTACCCAGCCGCGATCTCGGCGGTGACCAGACGCCGGCGAAGCTCCGAGCGCGCCGAGACATCGCCCTTGACGCGGGTATGCAGCGCCCCCAGGGTTTGGGCTTCCCGGGCTCCGGCGTCCTCCATCGCATGTGCCAGCAGCAACGTCCAGGTGCCGTTGGCCAGGTCCTCGTCCTCCTCGGCCGCCACCGCGATGGAGGCGCGGTCGTTTGCCATCTGTCGCAGAACGCCGAACAGCAGACCGAACATGCGCCAACCCCTGATGCCCTCGTCATCGGCACCGGCCAGCATGGCGGTCATCGCGGCGTCCCTGCCGTACGGGGCCCCGGACTTTCGGGCGTAAATCCGCATCGTGGCCGCCCACGAACCCGGTTCCTCTGCGGCTGAGACATCACGGAACTGCCCTTCGGCCGCCGCGACCGAGCCGGCATTGAACTCCCATGTCCAGGCCGCTTTGAGCCGGTCAGGTAGAGACTGCCGCTCAATGATCATCTGTGGCACGACACTGAGGCAAGCCGCGCTCGCAATCCCTGCTTGCGCGTTGGAGAGCCCTGCACCGTCCTCGTCGAAATCGGCGTCGGCGAGATCATCGAATGTCTCAGCCCCCGCCCACCAGAGCCTGGATATGACCACCACCGGCAACGCCGGGTCCAAGGCGGAGGTGAGTGCCCCAAGAACAGGAAAGGCCAGTAGCCGGAACGGGCTGTTCACGCTTCCGTCGCTGGCCACAAGACGAGCCACCCCCGCCGCCAGTGACGGATGATCCTCCGAGAGACGATCAAGTTCGGAGCTCACGGCGGCCGACAGTGACTGTCGCCGGTCCAGTAGCTCTCGATAGGTAACGCTTACATCCCTGACGACCATGGGGTGGCGAAATCCTTCTTATTTGGAGAAAACGTGGGGCCGTGGGCGTCGTTGCACCCCTGAGGAAAGTGAAGGCATCCGAAAGATTCCCGACGTCCACGGCTCCACGTTTTCCAGCGTCACATCAATGTGCGTGAGTCGCATCAGCGGACTCGAATCGATGTGACTGGCGATTACCGGGCAACTAGCAGTAGGTCCACGACCCGTTGCCGCGACCTTCTTCATTGGTGACCGTCAGATCGATCTCCTCTTCGGGCTCAGTGGGAACCCACTGGCCCTCAAGGATCTGTTCGATCTCGGTCATCGCAATGGTCTGGCTCATGTCCGAACCTTTCTGGATGCAAATTCGACAGTTTTGCAGGAGCGGTTCCCCCGCTCTCCATACATGCTGCCTCGGGTTATCGGAAGTTCCGGAGTCTTTCGCGTGAACATTAATGAACGGTCCCGGATGTGCGAAGTCATCTCATTTGGTGAGTTCGCGGTGGCGGATGGGCGTGCAAGCAGAGGGGAATGAGGAGGCGGTCGGCGGCGCGTATAATGCGGGCCCTGAAAGGAGAGGGGCTAATGGGTGGGGAACCGAGTTATCACTATCCGAATCCCGAGTGAGAAACCCTTTCGGCAGGCCGCGGGGCTTGCTCCACCTCCGGCGCTCAGGTTGATTCCCTTTGCGCGTCCGAGCCTTTCAGTTCTGGGTGCAGGCGGGCGGTGGATCACGCTCCGGTGGTATGTCGTCGTCAACTGTCCTACGAAGATGGGGAGTTCATGTCGTCGCTGTTGCCGCGTGCGGTATTGGGCGGAAGCACCTTCCTGATCGGATGGTCTCGAACGGGATGGTGTGGAAGTTGCGGACCCGGTCTGCCTGGCGGGATGCATTCGAGTGGGACAGGTCCTGGGTCACGTTGCACACGCGGTTCCGCCCGCGGGCTGCCGATGGCACCGCACCCTCGGCCGGGTGCTGCGGGCTGCCCAGGTTAAGGCGGATGCGGCCGGTGCCGTCGACTGGATGGTGTCGGTCGACTCCACCGTCGTGCGGGCCCACCAGCATGCCGCCGGGGCCCGAAAAGGGGGCTCCGCAGCCCGGGGCTCGGACGGTCGAGGGGTGGCCTGACCAGCAAAATCCACTCGCCTGCGACGGCCTGGGCCGCCCGCTCGGCTTCACGGTCACCGGCGGCAACACCAACGACTGCACCCAGTTCACCGCCGTCATGCAGACCATCCGCGTGCCCCGGATCGGACCCGGCCGGCCCCGAATCCGGCCCTCTCACGTCACCGGAGACAAGGGCTACAACTCCCGGGCCATCCGCACCTGGCTGCGTGAGCGGGGCATCGCCCACACCATCCCCGAGCGGGCCGATCAAATCCGCAACCGGCTCCGCCGCGGCCGCCGCGGCGGACGGCCCCCGGCCTTCGACAAGACGGTCTACAAGCGGCGCAACGTCGTGGAACGCTGCTTCAACCGCCTCAAGCAATGGCGCGGCATCGCCACCCGCTACGACAAGACCGCCCAGTCCTTCCAGGCCGCCGCCACCCTCGCATCCCTGCTGATGTGAGCGTGACGTTTAACGACAGGATCTAGGCGGAATAGGCCTCCGGTCGACAGGTCACGACCCTGCAGGGCAGTTGGAAACTCTCTGAACCAACGCCGTTCAGCTCGAAGCCGTTACCCCGGGAGGCCGCACGACACCCTGATGCTCCCATCATCGCCAGCCTTCCAGGCCTGGGGGGGGCATTGGCCCGTGCCCGTGCTTTCTCGCCGAGATCGGCGACGATCGGAACCGATGTGCCTCTGTCGGATCTCTGAAGGCCCACGCCGGCCCCCATCGGCTACCCGGGCGAACGGCAAGACGTGCACCGTGCTGAGCCGCCGGGTCAAGAATCAGCGTCTGGCTGCCGCCAGCCGTGTGTGGGGCCCTCGCATCCCTGACCGGCTCACCAGGCGTCAGAGCTCACCACGATCGTCGGGCAACGGACAGTTGTATTGATCACGAGCGTTGTGGCCCCACAGAACCTCTTCAACCGCTTCATGAGGATGCCCTTCCACCTCCTCCAGCGCGGAGCGCCCTACGACAAGACGAGGGGCCTTGGCCGGCCGGCCCGGGGCCGAAGGCCCTGCAGCAGCCGCTTGACGAGATGGACGCGCGACATGCCAGCCCGGGGCGAAAATGGCTCGCAGATCTGTTCGATCGCAGGAGGCTCCGGTCTGCCCGGCCCCCATCGGCATCCCTGGAGCGAACAGTGACGACAGCGAGAGCCTGATTCTCCTGGGCCGCGGGCATGCCGCCGATCCGCTTACATCGCGGATCGCGCTGATCTGCGCCGGACTGAGTCGATCGCGCACCGGCTCCAGTCGAGCTCGCCGGGTGAGCCGACTTCGTCGAGCACCAGTCGCTGCAGCTTGGCCCACACTCCGGCCTTCGTCCACTCGGCGAACCGACGATGCGCGGTCGCGCCTGACGGCCCGAACGACGGCCCGGGCAACTGCTGCCACGTACAACCCGAGGTGGCCACTAAGACGATCGCAGCAAGTACTTCCCGATCCCCGTGCCGTCGGCGGCCACCACCTTGCGGCCTTGTCGGCGCGGGCGGCACCACCTGCTGGAACAGCTCCCACAGTTCATCCGGCACCAGTCGCTCAACGATCCCCACGTCCGCAGGCTATCGAATCGACCAAATGAGATAGCCCCCAGAGGGCCACCGCTGCCTATCTCATGCAGAGGGGAGTCTGGTCTGCCCGTTCCCACCCTTTCGCGCTGCCCCTATCGACCGTCAGGCGCAGCCAGCACCACTACCGAATCGCTGACCTCCGGCCTGATGCGCACGTGATCGTCTCGGGGTTCACGTCCGGTGCGGGGATGCAAGGGTGCGCGATATTCGTTGGTATGCCCGGCGCTTCCGTATTTATGGTTGGGTTCTCATAGGCGGGCGTCGGTGGCCCGGTGGCGTGGAACAGTCGGTGTGGGCGTTCGCAAGGGCCAACGGTCGGGTGGGTGGGCTTCAAGCGTCGTGCGGCGCGGGCCATTCGAGCGGAGACGCTGACCATGTGAGCACCACGGTCGGGGCCGTGCCCCAGGTGTAAAAGGACTTGGTCAGTGCCCCGGGGGCACGCAGCAGGTTGTGGGTGATCGCCCACAGGGTCAGCCGGGCCGCGTCGGACTGGAAGGACCCGGCGGGCGGATGGGGCCAGGGCCTGTTTTGCCGTCTACGGTGACCTGCTCGATGGGGGCGCGGTGCCAGTTGTCGGTGTACGAACTCGGTTCCCGTCCCTGCTGTAGGTGGTCTGGCCTGGCCCTGGCGCCCGAGTTTGTCCCGCAGGTGTCCTTCGCGCGCAGGCGGGGGTGGTCCGCCGCGACTGGCCCGGCTGCGTCGGCCGGGTACGTCGCCGCTTTCAGCAAACTGGTGCAAAACCATGCCAAGGGCTGTGGCTTGCTACCACGTGGTGGGCTGGGTGGATCTGATCAACCGCCACGTCTCACCGCCGGCGGGTTCACACCGGCTGCATGCAGCGTGCTGGATGTGTCACAGGCCGCGCCTGAGGGTCCGGGTGAGGTGGCCGGGATCGGTGAACGCAGCGTTGGCCATGGGACTGTACAAAGAACGGCACCTCTCTGTGTCAAGCGTCTGAGGCTGTGGCAGGGGTCGCTCAAGTTGCACCTGCCGCCTGCGGGCTGGCCCTCGAACGGCGTGCGTCCCGGCCACAGCCGCCGACGGGAGTGGCTCAAGAGAGTTCTGCACTGCCAGGCGTTGGTCTGCCCTCCTCGTCGGTCACCCGAAGCTGTCCACGGAGGAGACACCGTGCCACCCCGCCGCTCCGCCGACGCCGCATCAGGCCGGGTCATCATCGCGATCGACCCGCACAAGGCATCCTGGACGGCGTCGCCGTCGGCGCCCGCCTTCGGCCGTTGGACGCATTACGCGTCCCGGTCAGCCGAGCCGGCTACCGCGATCTGCTCCGCTTCGCCCGGCGGTGGCCCGAGGCGATAGGGGCTATTGAAGGCGCCGGTGGACTGGGTGCCCCGCTGACCTCGCGGCTGGCCGCCGATGGCATCTCGCCCACGGACGTGCCTGCCAAGCTCGCCCGCCGGGTGCGTCTGCTGTCCACCGGCCACGGCCGCAAGAGTGACGAGGCCGACGCCCTGTCCGTGGGGATCACCGCCCACACCGCCACCAGGCTCCACACCGCCCAGATCGACGAGGCCATCGCAGCCCTGCGCTCTTTGACCGAGCACCGCGACGACCTGGTCCGGACCCGCACTCAGACCGTCAACCGCCTTCACGCGTTGCTGACCAAGCTCGTGCCCGCCGGCTTGTCCCGCAAGCTGACCGCCGATACTGCTGCCGCAGCCCTGCGGGGCATCCGGCCGAAGGCGTCGCTGGCCCGCACTTTGCGCGGCCTGGCCAGGGACCTGGTCGCCGAGATCAGCCGACTGGACCGCCGGATCACCACCGTCACCGAGCAGATCACTGGAGCAGTAGCCGAGTCCAGCACCACCCTCACCGAACTCCACGGCATCGGGGACCTGCTGGCAGCGAAGATCCTCACCCGCACTGCCGGCGTCGGCCGCTTCCGCTCGGAGGCCGCATTCGCCTAATACTGCGGCGTCGCTCCCCTGGAGGTGTTCTCCGGGGACGTGAAGCGACACCGACTCTCACGAGCAGGAGACCGGCAGCTGAGCTCCGTCCTGCACGTCATGGCCATCACCCAGATCCGCCACCCCACCCCGGGACAGGCCTACTACCAGCGCAAACGCAGCGAAGGAAAAGGCCACAAAGAAGCCCTCCGCCGCCTCAAGCGCCGACTTGCCGTCGTCTACCGCACGATGCTCCACGACCGGGATACCTCTCTGATCGCCCCCACTTGACACAGAGAGGTGCCATTCGATGGACAGGAACGCCGGAAGCGCTGCGCTGATCACCTCGGAGGCAGGAAAATCGGCTCGGGTGTCCCGGTCAGCCGATGGGTCTGCGATGCCGGTG